>NZ_JASMWN010000010.1:0-165761 GCF_032595355.1 Sedimentitalea todarodis
GACCACGGCCAACACGAGGACGTTGACATCGGATTTGCCAATCTTCCAGTTGGTTCGATCAAGACACAGGTACCAACGATCAGGATTGCCGATCAGCGCCATGACGATGCCAACACTCCAATCTTCGGGCAAGATCACATGTTGGAAGAAACGTTGCAGACGGCGGTAGGTTGACGCAACTTTTGCGCGAGCGGGCCGCTCTGCAGCAATATGGGTCAGGTTGACAGTGCGGGCGCTGATCATACCCAGTACGAGCAGGCAGAGCGTCTCAACACGTGACTTGCCCAACGGCACATGCGGGGCTAACAGCTTCTGTAGATCGGCGAGAGCGAAACTGGTCATGGATGAACTCCTTGCAGGGAAAGAGTCCGTGTTCAGAATCGATCTCGTCGATCGGCGCCAGCCCTAAAATCTGAAAATCCACCCTGTGTCGTGTAGTGTGTGGTCTGCTCATGTATCAGAGCTATCACACTGGATTCTCTGGATGAATCCCAAACCCGATTTGCGCGACAGAGCCCCGCGACCTATAGATTCGACCTTTGATCCTCGCTGCGGTCTGCAGGAATGGCAGTCCTTCCGCTGCACAGCGGCACCAGATTTTCCGCTCGTGCGGCATTTCCGATGCTGCGAGCGCAAGCAGCGAAAAAACCCCGGGAACACTAGGGGCTTACAGCCGACCGTGGATGCATTGCAGCATCCGCTGCACCGAATAGAGGTGCGAATGTCGAGACGGCCCAAAAACGGTCTTCGCGATAGTTTCGCTTCGATCAAGGGTATATATTCGAAACCTATTCCGTCAGTTTAGCCGCTTCGCCCAACTCCTGTACCAGAAATCGCTCGAAAGCCTCGAGATTCACCGGTTCGAACTGTCCGAACCCCTGCATCCACACCGACGCCCCGCGCAGGGCGTCGGGCTCCAGCTTGCACCACTTCACGCGCCCGCGCTTTTCCTGGCTGATCAGCCCGGCACGGGTGAGGATGGTCAGATGCTTTGAAATCGCGGCAAGCGACATCTCGAACGGCGCGGCCACATCGGTCACGGCCATGTCGTCTTCGAGCAGCATGGACAGGATCGCCCGACGCGTCGGGTCGGCAAGGGCGGCAAAGACTGTATCCAGAGGGTCCGACATGCCCTTGTCTTACAAGGCTGCGTCCGATTGGAAAAGGCGATAGCAGCGGCGGGTGCCTGGAACACATTGGTTCTGGTGTTGAATTGCAGCACGCAGTGCGGACGCAGTGGTACCACCGATAGGCGGGATTCGACAGGACACGCATTGCGCCCAATCAATCCGGGCAACAACCGAAGAGTTTGCCGCTGTTGACACTTCCGAAAATTCCGTGGATTTTTGAGGCGAGTCCTGTATCGTCTGGACAACAAATTTTTTTGCCGCCTGCCAAGGGAGATAACATCATGCAAAGCGCTCCCGAACCTACGACCAAACGCGAAGAGCGGAACGTGTTCCTGTTTCTGGTCGTTGTTCTTGTACCGGCCCTGGCGGTTGCGCTCGTCGGTTCCTATGGGCTGGCCATCTGGATTTCGCAGATACTCCTCGGGCCGCCACACGGCTAGGAAAAGCTGAACAATGCCAGCCAATGCCAGCTCCTCACTGACGCGTCGCGATTTCCTGCGCAGTCGCGTATCGGCGCCCTTGCCGGAATTTCGGCCGCCGTGGAGCGACGAAGCGACCATACAAACAGCCTGTACAGGGTGCGGTGACTGCATCGCCGCGTGCCCCGAGAACATTCTGGAACTGGATGGCAACAGGCGCGTTCGCGTAGCCCTGCGCGGCGGCGATTGCACGTTCTGCCGTGCTTGTGCCGAGACCTGCGCCGAGCCTGTCTTTGACCTGAATCAAAGTCCTCCATGGCCGGTCGTGGCAGAGATTTCGGGTAATTGCCTGATGGTGGCCGGGATCTCGTGCCAGTTGTGTACAGACATCTGTGAGCCGCGTGCCTTGCGTCTGGACCTTGGGGTGCGCCCGGTCGGGGCGATCCGGTTGGATGCGACGGCCTGTACCGGGTGCGGAGCTTGCCTGAGCCTATGTCCGAACGATGCGATCACACTGTCCGACCCCAGAATGAAAGCCCCAGTTACATGACCCAACCCTTGCATATCTCGAGCCTGCTTGTGCGCAGCCATCCCGACCGGATGCATGGGATCGCTGATCATATTGCCCGGATGCCGCATGCGGAAGTGTCGATGACGGACCCGATCGGCAAGATCGTGGTGGTGTTGGAAACCGACAGCGATCAGGCCATCGCCGATGGTCTGACACAGATTCAGTTGCTCGACGGTGTCGCCAGCGCGGCACTTGTTTTTCACCAGATTTGCGAAGGCGGCGAATTGCTCGCCGATGCCTCGCAAGCCCAAGGAGCCCAGCAATGACCGGAATGACCCGACGCGAAGTGATCAAGGCCCAGGCTGTGGCCGCCGCTGCCCTTGCCGCCGGCCTGCCGATCCCCGCTGCGGCGCAAAACCTCGTGACCGAAGCCGAACTGACCGATCTGAAATGGTCAAAGGCACCCTGCCGCTTTTGCGGGACCGGTTGTTCGATCATGGTCGCCACCAAGGCGGGCCGTGTTGTTGCCACCCACGGCGATACCCAGGCCGAGGTCAATCGCGGGCTGAATTGTGTCAAAGGCTATTTCCTGTCCAAGATCATGTACGGAAGCGACCGGCTGACCCAGCCGCTGCTGCGCAAACGCGACGGCGTGTACCACAAGGACGGAGACTTTGAGCCGGTCAGCTGGGACGAAGCCTTTGATATCATGGCCGAGAAATGGAAAAAGACGCTGGCCGAGAAAGGCCCCGAGGCCATCGGGATGTTCGGATCCGGACAGTGGACGGTTTGGGAGGGCTATGCCGCCTCCAAGCTGATGAAGGCCGGTTTTCGCTCCAACAACATCGACCCCAATGCCCGCCATTGCATGGCCTCTGCCGTGGGCGGGTTCATGCGGACCTTTGGCATCGACGAGCCGATGGGCTGCTACGATGACTTTGAACACGCCGACGCGTTCGTGCTCTGGGGTTCGAACATGGCCGAGATGCACCCGATCCTGTGGACCCGCATTTCAGACCGGCGTTTCAGCCATCCGCATGTCAAAGTGGCGGTCCTGTCGACCTTTACCCACCGCAGCTTTGACCTGGCTGATATCCCGATGATCTTTACGCCGCAAACCGATCTGGTGATCCTGAACTATATCGCCAACTACATCATTCAGAATGACGCGGTGCACCAAGACTTCGTGCGCGATCATGTCAACTTCAAGCGCGGTGTTACCGATATCGGTTACGGACTGCGCCCGGATAACCCGCTTGAGGTGAATGCCGCCAATGCGGGCAATGCCAATGAGTCCGAGCCGATGAGCTTTGAAGAATATGCCGAGTTCGTGTCCGATTACACGCTGGAAAAGGCCGTCGAGATGTCGGGCGTGCCCGCCTCGCGGTTGGAAGAACTGGCCAAGCTCTATGCCGACCCGGACACCAAGGTGATGTCGCTCTGGACCATGGGGTTCAACCAGCACACCCGCGGGGTCTGGGCCAACAACCTAGTGTACAATATTCACCTGCTGACTGGAAAAATCTCAACTCCCGGCAACTCGCCGTTCTCGCTGACGGGCCAGCCTTCGGCCTGTGGCACCGCGCGCGAGGTCGGTACGTTCTCGCATCGCTTGCCTGCCGATCTGGTGGTCACCAACCCGGATCACCGCGCCTTTGCCGAAAAAATCTGGAACCTGCCCGAAGGTACCGTGCCCGGATGGCTGGGCAGTCATGCGGTGAAGCAGAACCGTGACCTGAAAGATGGCAAGATCAACTGTTATTGGGTGCAGGTGAACAACAACATGCAGGCCGCCCCCAACATGATGAACGAGGGGCTCCCGGGGTATCGTAATCCCGAGAATTTCATCGTTGTTTCCGACGCTTACCCGACTGTCACCGCCGAGGCCGCCGACTTGATCCTGCCGGCCGCCATGTGGGTCGAAAAGGAAGGCGCCTATGGCAACGCCGAGCGGCGCACGCAATTCTGGCACCAGCTAGTGGATGCACCGGGCGAGTCACGATCCGACCTTTGGCAACTGGTCGAGTTTTCCAAACGCTTTACCACGGACGAGGTTTGGCCCGCCGAGCTTCTTGATGCCAGCCCCGAATTCAAGGGCAAGACACTGTTCGATGTGCTGTTCGCCAACGGCAAGGTCGACCAGTTCGGGCTTGATGAGGTCAGTGACGAATACGCCAATCCCGAGGCGCAGGATTTCGGATTTTACCTGCAAAAGGGTCTGTTTGAGGAATATGCCGAATTCGGGCGTGGTCACGGTCACGACCTGGCCCCGTTCGAGACCTATCACGAGGTACGCGGTCTGCGATGGCCCGTGGTCGATGGCAAGGAGACTCGCTGGCGTTTCAACGGTGAATACGACCCATATGTGCGCGACGGGAAAAGGATCGATTTCTACGGAAAGAAGGATGGGCGCGCCAATATCTTTGCATTGCCATTCGAGCCCGCCGCCGAAAGCCCCGACGCTGAATACCCGATGTGGTTGTCAACGGGACGGGTGCTGGAGCATTGGCATTCAGGATCGATGACGCAACGTGTACCCGAACTGTATCGCGCGGTTCCCGACGCGCTTTGCTATATGCATCCCGATGATGCTTTGGAGATGAATCTCAGGCGCGGCTCCGAGGTTAAGGTAATCTCGCGACGTGGCGAAATGCGAACGCGGGTCGAGACACGGGGGCGCAACAAACCGCCGCGCGGCCTGGTCTTTGTTCCCTGGTTCGATGCGCGCAGGCTGATCAACAAGCTTACCCTGGATGCGACCGACCCGATCTCCAAACAGACCGATTTCAAAAAATGCGCCGTGCGCATCGAAGCCGTGTGAGGTGTGATATGAAACGTCTGCAATTCCTTCCACTGCTTGCCGTTCTGTTCGTTGGCAGCATCGCCCTGGCGGAAAATCAGGTCGCGACGCTGCGTCCGGACATACCTTTGGATCAGGATGGTGCGGCCACGCAAATACCCGGCGTGGTCAACACCGACATCCGGCAAGTGCGCAACTATCCCGACCAGCCCCCGTTGATCCCGCATCAGATCGACAATTACCAGATCGACGTGAATGCCAACAAATGCCTGACCTGCCACAGCCGCACGGCCGTCGAAATCAGCCAGGCACCGATGGTCTCGGTAACACATTTCATGAACCGCGACGGTCAGACACTCGCCGCTGTCACCCCGCGCCGTTACTTCTGTACCCAATGCCATGTCGTGCAGCATGATGCGCGCCCGCTGGTGGAAAATTCGTTTGCGGATGTCGACAGTGTCCTTGACTATGTGAAGTCACAGCAGGACGAGGCAAACTGATGTGGCGCTTTGTCAAACGGGTCTGGTGGATTGCCCGTCGCCCCAGCACCTTCTTTTCACTGGGCTTTCTGACCATCGGTGGTTTTATCATGGGGATCGTTTTCTGGGGCGGGTTCAACACCGCGCTGGAAATCACCAACACGGAAACCTTCTGCACCAGTTGCCATGAAATGCGGGACAACGTGTTTCAGGAACTGAAGCCGACCATCCACTATTCAAACCGGTCAGGGGTGCGCGCCTCGTGTCCGGATTGCCACGTGCCGCATGAATGGACGCATAAGATTGCCCGCAAAATGCAGGCCAGCAAGGAAGTCTGGGGCAAGATTTTCGGCACAATCAACACCCGTGAAAAGTTCCTCGAGAAACGTCTCGATCTGGCGCGCCACGAATGGGCGCGACTGGAGGCGAACGACTCGCTGGAATGCCGCAACTGCCATTCCGCGATTTCGATGGATATCACCCGTCAGAGCAAGCGCGCCGCCGAGGCGCACGAGCGGTTTCTCTTCACCGGGGAAAAGACCTGCATCGATTGCCACAAGGGCATTGCGCATCACCTGCCTGACATGGGCGAAGCCGAGCAGGACCATGCCAGCCTGTTGCCGGGGTTGGATGCGACCGCGACATCCGAGATTGAAACCTACCTTGGGTCCGGGACTCGCTGACAGAGTGAACGGAGCCAAACCGGCGAATGGCAGCCCTCCGCCGTGTTATGCGGGGCGGAGGGCTGTGCATTCCGGATGATCAGGCTGCGAGCGCCGGTTGCAGGCGCGGCAGGGCAGCCCCGGTTGATCCATGCGCTTCTGCGACCGTTGCGGCCACGATGCGGGCGGTTGCGGCAGACAGCGTCCAGCCAAGGTGACCATGCCCGGTGTTGTAGAATACACCCGGTGCCTGCCCGGCGCCGACGCGGGGTAGCATTGATGGCATCATCGGTCGCAGGCCCGCCCAGGGCGTGACATTTTCGGTCGAAATACCGGGGAAGTGACGCTCGCACCATTCGGTCAGCGGCCGGATTCGATCGGCTCGAATGTCACGATTGTCGCCATTGAACTCGGCGGTTCCGGCAATGCGGAAACGGTTGGCACCAAAACGGCTGGCCACGATCTTGGAACGATCATCCAGCAAACTGATCCAGGGCGCGGCGGCCTGGCTTTCGGCGTCGTCAAGGTTCACCGTGACTGAATACCCCTTGACCGGGTAGATGTTGACGCGATCTCCGAGCTGACGGGCAAAGCCACGGCTCTTGATCCCGGCGCTGACGACAACCGCATCAAAAACCTCGTCGCGGCCTGCTTCGGTCACGCGCACGGTGCCGTTCTCTGCCGACAGGTCTTCGACCTGCGCTCCATAGCGCAGCGTGGCGCCGCGACGGGCACAGGCGCGGGACAGGCCGATGGTGAATTTGTGGATGTCACCGGAACTGTCGCTATCGGTCAGGAAACCGCCGACAAAGTTGCCGTGCAACGCCGGTTCGATATCGCGGATTTCATCGGGGGCGAGCTCGCGGCGCACGAGGCCACCTTCGGCCAGCAATGCGTTGACCTTGCGGGCATGTGCCATGTCGGTTGCGCGATCATAGAAATGCAGGATGCCCCGGCGCTCGAGATCAAAATCGATGCCTTCGCGGTCGGCCATTTCAAACAGCACGGCGCGCGCAGCAATGGCCAGCCGGACAGTTTCAACGGTGTTCTGCTTGTACCGCGGGATATTTGACAGGAACTCTGCCATCCAGCGCATCTTGTGCAGGGTGGGGGCGGGGTTTACCAGCAATGGCGCATCGGCCTGCAGCATCCATTTGAGGCCCTTCAGAACGATGCCCCACTGGGTCCAGACCTCGGCATTGGAGGCGGAGAGCTGGCCTCCATTGGCAAAGCTGGTTTCCATCGCCGCATAGCGGTGGCGGTCAAAAACAGTCACGTCAAAACCGCGATCCAGCAGTTCATAGGCGGTGGTCAGGCCGGTCACACCGGCACCGATAACGGCAACTTTGGTCATGGACATGCTCCTTGCACGTGCGGCATATGCCGCGTGCCCCCTCCGTGCATGGAACCTGAGAGCTTCACCCGAATTATGGGCTTTCTCCTACGGTGGGCCTTGCGAGCCGCTTTCCGGAGTGTTTCAGCCATACCGGTCCTTGGACCTGAGAGTTTCCGGGGCGGTTGCTCCTTCGGCGGCGGTGTAACCCGCCTTCTCCCGGCATAGCCTTCACTATGAAGCGGCGTCTAGGGCATCGGATTGATTCGCGCAACTGATTTGAGTGGGGACTTCAAAGCTGTTCGCAGATGCCATCGGTTCGTTTCAAGATGCAAGGCCCGGCGCGGATCAGGGATTGAGCGGAGGCAGGCTCGAGTGGGTGGAACTCGCGCGCCGCGTGGTCCGTATCCGCGCCCGCGCCTTGCGATACAGCGCACCGACCTGCCGCCAATGATCTGGTGCATCTTGCTGTTCCCCGACGCCAAATCGAGCGGCCCCAACCTTGGCAAGCGCGCTGTTCAGGTCAGCCAAGTTGTCTGATGCATCGGCCGGCGCGAATGCTTTCCAATTGTTCAGGGCCACCATCACTGCGAAAAGATCCTGCTGTGCAATCGCGGCAACAACCGCGTGATGGGCATGGTGCTCGGAGTTGCGCCAGTTGTCGTGCTGCGCGTCCATCCACTGGGCAATCGTGGGCAGTAACCATTTGAAAACACCCCAACCGATGGCGAGGGCCAAAGACGCGAGACCAAGCCATTTGGCGATGTCTGCGGGCTCGGGCGGTTTCGGCGGGGCGCCCGTCACCGTCAGCAAGATTTCAGGGACCGACGCGGTTTCGATCTTTCCGGTCTCCAGATTGAACCAGTCAATCGCGACTTCGGGAAGGGCAATTGTGCCATCTGTCTGTGCCACATAAGTGGTCGTTTCGATGCGGGTCCCGGACAACGTGCCTCGGTCTTCGCTTTCCGTGACAACCGGGTCCTTTGGATAGGGCCGCAAGGCCGTTGCATCGCTCTCTTTGGCAAGTTGCGGGATCAGAACCGGCGTGGTCCCTTCGATGTGCGCGCTCAATGTCCGAGTGATCGCATCCCCCACTGCCAGTTCGCTTTCACCGTCGATCGTCTGTTCAAGCTCGAATCCCTTGGCCAGAACGGGCGGAGACAAGTGTTCGGCGACTTTCGGCAAGCTGGCCTCAAACCCGATATCCGGGAGCGGTGTGGAGTAGCTGATCGGGTCGGTTGTGTCGGGATCTGCATAGGTGATCGCCACTTCACCCGCCGGCAATTGGTATTCGCCGGCGGCCAGCGGATACAACCGATAGGCGCGCTGCACGCCCGACCATGTCTCACCGTCGATCCTTTCACTTATCGGGTTTGTGGCCCGTTCCGGCAGCCGCACCATCAATGACGGAACCTCGAGTGTCGGGAAATCCGGTGAATTCGGCATCCAAGTCGGTACAAGCACCTTGATACGCAGGACCAGTGGCTGGCCGACGACAACCGTGTCGGTCTCCAGTTCGAAACCGATCTGAGGCTCCTGTGCCGATGCCAGACCCCCTGCGAAACAGGCAAGGACAAGAGAAAATGCAAACCGCGGGATCATAGCGCGGCCTCGCTGTTCTCCAGAATGAACCGGCTGCGCAGGAAATCCCCCATGTCGGTGTCGATGCTGTCGATCCACTGTTGCGCAGTCTGTGGGGCGGCGTCTTCGGTCGGGGCCTCGATCTGGGTGTCGGCACCGCGCTGCGATTCATTGTCAAAGACAACTTCGTCCGCACCGATGCCGCTCTCTTCTCCGGTGTCCGATTGTTCCTGCGCGGTCTCTACGTATTCGACGATGGCCCAGGCAATGTCGCGATTGTTCTCGGCCGCTGGAAAATCCGGTTGCCGTTCCAGCGCCGTTTCGAACGCCCGCGCGCCGGGGCGGTATTGCCGGTTCCGAATACGCGACAGCCCTTCTGCAAAGGCCGCATCCGCAGTGCTGATCCCGGCAAAGGTCTCGGCGGCGTCGGCGTATTGACCGGCACGCATCTGTGCGTATCCACGCCACATCGGGTCCGCAAACAGGTCTGCCGCCCGGGCGTAGTCCTTGTTTTCATAGGCCAGCCGACCCTGCTGATCCGGGGTCAGGAACCAATCCTTCCATCCTTCGGCCTGTCCTGCCGTAGGTACATGCAGCCCGAACACCAGCAGGATCACAGCACTCCACCGCATGGTCCAGCCGCGGCGGAACCACAACAGCGCCAGCAGTGCGGCGGGCCAGAGCAACCACGCGCCGCGATCCTCCCATTTCAGCCTGTCATCAGCCAGCAACGCAGCCTTGTGGGCCGACCGCAGGCTGCGTTCGATCAGGGCTATGTCACTGTCATCGGCGCTGAAGGGAACGACGGTGACGTCGCTCAGCCGGTCAAGCTGTGACGGAATTTGACCATCCGGCAAGGTCACCAGCATGACGATCGGTGGCAGTGGTGCGTCGCCTGATGCCTCAAACGCCGCGATATCCGCCGGGTTCAGGTCGTCCAACACAAAGAGAATGGCGCCTGGTGTCTCTGTGGTTTCGTTCATCTCCACCGCGAGCGCCAATGCGGCTGCCGGATCGTCTCCGGCCACCGGCATAACGGCCGGATTCAGCCCCTGCAGCAACGGGCGCAGGATGTTCGGGTCCTCGGTCGGAGGGGAAACCCTGTGTGCACTGCCGGCATAGGCGATCAGCGCGGTTCGAGCGCCGGCGCGTTCGTTGATCAGGTCGAGGATCTTGAACCGGGCGCGCTCCAACCGGGACGGCGCAAGATCCGCCGTTTCCATCGACTCGGTGACCTTGAGGGCGACGACAAGCGGCGCGGTCTCTGACACCAGCGGGTTGGGGATGCGGCTCCAACTGGGTCCAGCGGCTGCGAGCGCCAGAAGCGCAAGGCCCGTCGCCACCCCGTCAATGGGATAGACCCGGCGCGAGCCCGCGTCACCAACCTTCAGGGCATCGGCCAGATGGGGGGCAATTTCGGCGGCCTCGAAATCGCGGGTAACCCTGCGGGGTCGCGCAAGATACCAGAGTGCGGCGATGGCCGGAAGACTTAGCAGCCAAAGCGGCCGCAGGAAATGGAAGGCCTCCAGTGTCTCGATCATGTTGTCCTCCGCCGTGCCTGGATGGTCAGGAATGACAAGGTACACAGGCCGATCAACAGCCCCGCACCTGCGGCGATCCACGAGAGGTTTTCGGTTGGTCGATAGCTGGTGCTCTTGGTGATGCGAGGGGTCATCTCGTCGATCTGCGCATAAATCTGGCCCAGAGCTTCGGCGTCGTTGGCAAAGAAGAACGCTCCGCCCGTGCGTGCGGCGATATTTTCAAGGGCACCCAGATCCACCTTGTCTTCGCCCGAGGCCACGGGATCGCCGACCCCGATGGTCTGAATGACGACGCCGCGATCCGCTGCGATCGTGGCGGCATTGATCGGGGTCATGCGGCTGCTGGTATCGGCGCCATCGCTCAGCAGGATGATCAACCGCTCGTCCACATCGCTGGCCTCGAACGTGCGTACCGCCAGACCGATTGCATCGCCGATTGCCGTGTTGGGACCGGCCATGCCGACTTGTGTCTGATCCAGGAAACCATCCAGGCTCTGCAAGTCTTCAGTAAACGGCGCCTGCACAAAGGCCTTGCTGCCAAACACGATCAGCGCCATCCGGTCGCTGTCACGCGCGGCGATGAAATCCTTCATTACCGATATCACGGCCGCGAGGCGCTGTTGCCGTGCGCCGCCTTCTCCGACAAAGTCGCGTTCGTCCATCGACCCGGAAATATCCAGCGCCAAAACGATGTCGCGCGCCGATTGTTCAATGACGATCGGCTCTCCCAATCGCTCGGGTTGGGCGAGGCCCAGCATGATCAGTGCCCAGATGGCCATGGCGGCACCCATCTGAAGCTTGCTGCGACGTAGCACCGTTGCGCCGACGGATGGCGTTTCTTCCGCCGCTTCGGTCAACATGCGAAAGAACGGCACGCGGATTGCGGCGACCTGTTCCTTGTGCGGCGGCATGAAACGCCAGATCAGCCAGGGCGCGGGCAGCAGCAGCAGCAGCCATGGATTCGCAAGCGTAATCATGTGCGCTGCCCTCGCCGCGCTGTGCTGTGGCCCGAGATCCAGTGCCGTGCAAGTTCTGCGAGTCCAGGTGTCGGGACGACGCTCGTATAGGGCGCATTCGCGAGGACACGGCCGGGACCGTTGGAAAATCCATCCCCGGGCAGGGTCCGGTCCAGATACGCAAGCCAGTGTTCTCCTGTCAGTGCGGCAACCTCCTCTCGCGGGTACGCCGTCAGGGCCGTACGTCGGATGATCTGAGCGATGCGGGCAGGGTCATCGCCAGCCTCGGACAACGCATCCAGTGCGGCCCGGCGGTAGGCATTTGCGCGACGATGGCGAAGAAATTCTCGGATCAACAGTAACAAGGCAACTACCAACCCAATGCCCAGCCAGACCCAGCCCACGGTCTGTGGCATCAGCGAGATCGGCAGAGGCTCGGGTGCCGGTTCCAGCCGGTCGAGCAATTGTACCAAGTTCAGCCCGTCCAGATCGCCGTTCATCTGGTGCGCCTTGTCTGGCCGAGCAGGTGCGAGAGTTGCTCCAGAGCCGGTCGTGCCGTTGTCAGTGGCAGGAAGGGCAGCCCGTATTTGCGCGACCAGTGGTCAAGCTTGGCCAACCGCCCGCGTGTAACGGTTTCGATCCGTTCGCGCACCTTGCCATCGGCTCCGTTGATCTCGGCCTGCAGTTCGCCATCGGAAATGGCAACGCGAAACCCTTCGGGCAATGCGTCGGCCAGCGGGTCGGATACACAGAAGAGCAGCACATCGTTATGCTGTGCCAGTGACCTGAGCAGCCGCTCGGTCTGAACGTCAATGGTGTCAAAATCAGAGAAAACCAGCACCAGGTAATCGGTCTTGGCAATCCGGCCCGCCGCCTTGAGGGCCGCGTTCAACGATCCGGGTTCCGGCACGGCACGGGTCGCGTGAAGCCGTGTGTTGGCATCGGCGACCGAGGCCAGGAACCGGTTCACTGCGGCGGGCGCGCGCACCGGGCGATGTTCGGCAATTGCGTCGTCACCGAACACCAACCCGCCGACGCGATCCCCCTGCGCCAGCAGCCGATGTGCCGCCAATGCGGCGGCCTCGGCGGCAATCACCGATTTCATGTAGACGCGGCTGCCAAAAAACATCGACATCCGCTGATCCACCAGCAGCAGGGCCGGGCGGTCGCGTTCCTCGGTATAGACCCGGACATGGGGCTCGCCGGTGCGCGCCGTCACCTTCCAGTCGATGGTGCGGATGTCGTCGCCGGCAAAGTAATTCCGCAATTCTTCGAAATTCAGCCCCCGCCCGCGCAGCTTGGATGCATGGCGACCGTTCAGAACCGACTGTGCCGGTTGCCGGGGCAGCAGGCTCAGCCGTCGCGCCGGACCCGCCAGCCGCAACAACTGGCGCAGATCCACATGCACGCGCGGGTCGTGCTGGCTTGCCATTGTCTGGGCGCTCTTGGTCATGATCCCTCTCGCGCCGCGCCTAGGGCAGTGCGACCAGCTTGATGATCTCGTCTGTTATGTCGTCGGTGACCTTGCCGTCTCCCTGCGCTTCATAGCTGAGGGCAATACGGTGGCGGAAAACGTCATGCGCGATCGCCCGCACGTCCTGCGGGTCGACATAGTCGCGCCCGGCCATCCAGGCGTGGGTGCGGCTGCATTTATCAAGTGCCAGAGATGCCCGGGGGCTGGCTCCGACTTCGATCCAGTTGCCCAGATCTTCGCTGAGCCTTGCTGGCGTCCGCGTGGCATAGACCAGATCGGCCATATAGCGGTCCATTGCGTCCGACACGTGGATTTGCCCGATCTCGGCGCGGGCATCGAATACCGCTTGCTGTGCAATCTCTTTCGGGGTCTCCTTGGCATCCGGCGCCGGCGCATGCGCGGCCTGTTCCTCGCCGCGCACGAGCCGGATCACGTCGACTTCGTCTTCGACCGGCGGATATGTGATGTTCACATGCATCAGGAACCGGTCCATCTGTGCCTCGGGCAGCGGATAAGTGCCTTCCTGCTCGATCGGGTTCTGAGTCGCCATCACGATGAACAGCGGCTCCATCTTGTGGGTGGTACCGGCAACAGTCACCTGCCGCTCTTCCATTGCTTCCAGCAGCGCGGCCTGCACTTTTGCAGGGGCGCGGTTGATTTCGTCGGCGAGCACGATGTTGGCAAAAATAGGACCGGGATCGAAACGGAATTCGGCCTTGCCCGCACCCTGCAGATAGACCTCGGTTCCGGTGACGTCGGATGGCAGCAAATCGGGTGTAAACTGAATGCGGCTGAACCTTGCATCCAGATTTTTGGCCATGGCTTTGATAGCGCGGGTCTTGGCGAGGCCAGGCAAGCCTTCAACCAGCAGGTTGCCGTTGGCAAGAAGCCCGATGATCAGCCGGTCGATCACATCAGTTTGCCCGATGATGGACTGTCCCATGCGGGCTTTCAGATCGAAAATCTGATCATGTGCTGTCATCCGTGATCTCCGGAGTTTTCTTTTATAAACAATTATCTGTACGTTGATATGACTGTAGTGCGTGAAGTGGTCAAGCAATCCTAGCGTGTCTGCTCCCGATGCGTAAGGGGGTGCACAGACCATCGGGCCCGCCGCCGCCTAGTCGAAACTCACAAACGACTTGGCGACATCGCGGTCATACCGCCCGCTCGCGGTCAGGAGTTGCCTTGTATAGTCTTGTTTCGGCGTGCCAGAGCGCAGTTGTTCTGTCGTCAACACCTCGGCAAAGCGCCCCCGGTTCATCACGGCGACGCGCTCGCACATATGGGCGACGACGGCGAGATCGTGACTGACCATGAGATAGGTCAGCCCGCGTTCGCGTTGAATACGTTTCAGCAGGTTCAGGATTTCGGCCTGTACCGACACGTCCAGCGCCGAGGTCGGCTCATCCAGCAACAGTATCTCGGGTTCAAGGATCAGGGCGCGCGCGATCGCAATCCGCTGCCGCTGTCCGCCCGAAATTTGATAGGGATAGCGAAACCGCATCTCTATCCCTAGACCCACATCCTCCAGCGCCGTGAGAACCCGCGCCTCACGCCGGTCCATCCGATGAATTTCCAGAGGTTCCATCAGGATATCATTGATCGTGTGCCGGGGGTGCAGCGATCCGTAGGGGTCCTGAAACACCATCTGCATGCGTCGGGTGGTCTTTCGGTCGCGGCGATGCTCAAGTTCGGCACCGGCGATCTTTATCGAGCCTGTCCAGTCCTGCGTCAGCCGAGAGATCGCGCGAAGGACGGTTGATTTGCCCGAGCCGGATTCACCAACCAAACCAAAGGATTCTCCCGCCTCGATGCGAAACGATACGTCCTGCACCGCGCGCAATTCGGATCGACCCTGCCCAAATGTCACGTTGAGTTCGCTGACGTCAATCACCTGCTGTCACCCATGCCGGATCACGCTGCAACACCGGCAGCATATCCTGTGGCTCGTCCAGTTCCGGTACGCAGTTGAGCAGACCGCGCGTATAGGGGTGCTTTGCTTCGTTCAGACGACCGGCTTCAATCACTTCCATGACCCGACCGGCATACATGACCAGCACCCGGTCACAGAACGACGCGACAAGGTTCAGGTCGTGGCTAATCAGGATCAGCCCCATACCCCGTTCGCGCACCATGTCATCGAGCAGCGCCAGCACTTGCATCTGTACCGTCACATCCAGCGCCGAGGTTGGCTCATCCGCAATGATGATGTCCGGGTTCGGGATGAGCATCATCGCGATCATCACCCGCTGCCCCATACCGCCCGATACCTGATGCGGATACATCTGATACACTTTTTCCGGTTCTCGGATCTGCACGGTTTTCAGCATCTGCAAGGCCTGCGCCCGCGCCTCGCGCCTGCTGGCCGAGGAATGCACCAGAAACGCTTCGGCGATCTGGTCGCCGACCCTCAGCACCGGGTTCAGGGAGTAGCGCGGGTCCTGCATGATCATCGAAATCCGCGCCCCGCGAATACCACGCATCTTGCGTTCCGAAGCAGTCATCAGGTCAATTCCGTCAAACTCCATCTTGTCGGCCGATACGCGCCCGTTGCCCGCCGACAGGCGCAGCAGGGCGCGACCGGTCTGTGACTTGCCCGAGCCCGACTCCCCCACGATGCCCAGCCGTTCGCGACCGAGATCAAACGACACCCCGCGCACGGCCTTGACCGGCCCCCTGTGGGTTTCAAACGTGACCCGCAGGTCCTTGACGGAGAGCAGCGGCGTCATGTGTCGGTGTTCTTCGGATCAAGGGCGTCGCGCAGGCCGTCACCCAACAGGCAAAAGCCGAGGCTGACCACGAAGATCGCGATGCCGGGCACCGTCGGCACCCACCATTGATCCAGCAGCAACTGCCGCCCGGTCGAGATCATCGCACCCCATTCCGGCAGCGGCGGCTGTGCGCCTAGCCCCAGAAAGCCAAGCCCCGCCGCCGTCAGGATGATCCCCGCCATGTCCAGCGTCAGCCGCACGATGACCGACGACAGACAGATCGGCACCACGTGGCGGCGCAGAATGCGAAAGGTGGATGCGCCCTGTGCCTGTGCGGCAAGGATGAACTCCGCATTTCGGATGGTCAGAACCTCGGCCCGCGCAATTCTTGCATAGGGCGACCATGTGGTCAGGGCGATGGCGAGCACCGCGTTCTCCAGCCCCGGACCCAGGGCCGCCACCAGTGCAAGGGCGAGGATCAGGCGCGGGAACGCCAGAAAGATATCGGTGATGCGCATCAGCACATTGTCGACCCATCCGCCGAGATAGCCAGCGATCGTGCCAATCGCCAATCCGATCGGCACGACGATGACCGAGACAAGCCCGACGATATACAGCGTGATGCGCGAGCCCCAGATGATCCGGTCATAGATGTCGCGGCCCAGTTGATCGGTGCCCAGCCAATGTTCGGCGCTGAACGGTTGCAGCCGGTTCGCAAGATCGGGTTCCAACCCGTTGGTCGCGGTCAATACCGGCGCAAAGATCGCCATCAGGATCAGGCCAAGAATAATCACTAGACCCGTCATCGCGATCGGGTTTGACCGAAACGCCAGCCAGCTCAGATAGCTGCGCTGACAGCGGGCCTGAAATTTCGATTGCGGGGCAGGGGACATGAGCCATGCACGCAGCCCGCCGTTGGCCTTCGGTGCGTTGCTGTCACTCATGACCGTGCCCTTGGATCGACCAGTTTATAAAGCAGGTCCGACAGCATGTTGATTCCGACAAAGCAGGTGCCGACGACAACTGTTCCGCCAAGGACCGCGTTCATGTCGGCGTTGAACAGCGATGTGGTGATATACTGGCCGATACCGGGCCAAGAAAACACCGTTTCGGTCAGAACCGAACCTTCCAGCAGCGACGCATAGGTCAGCCCGATGATCGTGATGAGCTGCACCAACACATTGCGAAAGGCATGGCGCCAGATCACCGCCGGTTCGCTGACACCTTTGACGCGGGCGGTCAGGATGTATTCCTGATTGAGCTGGTCCAGCATGAAACTGCGCGTCATCCGTGCGATATAGGCGAGTGCGAATGCGCCAAGGATCGAGGCGGGCAGGATCAGGTGCGAGATTGCATTCCGGAAGATGTCCCATTCTCCGGCAAGGGCGGCGTCGATCAGGATGAATCCGGTTTGCGTCTCGACGATTCCGTCAAGATAGACATCCAGTCGCCCGGGCCCCGCGACCCAGCCAAGATTGCCGTAAAAGATCAACAGGGCGACCATGCCCAGCCAGAACACCGGAACGGAATAGCCGATAAGGCCCAGCACCCTGACTGCGTGGTCGATGAACTTTCCCTGATTGACCGCGGCCCAGACGCCCATCGGCACACCGATCAGCACTCCCATCAGGGTTGCGATGGTGGCCAGTTCCAGCGTTGCGGGAAAGAACCGCTTGATGTCCTCCAGCACCGGCTGCGAGGTCATGATCGAGGTGCCCAGATCGCCATGGGCCAGTTCGTTCAGATAGCGACCGTATTGTTCGTAGATCGGGCGATCCAGGCCCATTTCCAGATAGACCCGGTCATAGGCTTCCTGCGGGGCGCGATCGCCGATGATGGCCAGAACCGGGTCAGTTGGCATCACCCGTCCGATGGTAAATGTGATCGCGGTCAAACCGATGAAGGTCAGAACCAACGTCAACAGCACATTCGCGACGGCCTTCAACGGGCGCTGCAGCGACAGAGATGAGCCTGTCGCTGCAGCTGTGCTTGTTTCGGTCAAATCACCGGCCTATTTGGTGATATTGCGATAGAAGATGAGATCGAATGTCGCTCCCGAGACATAGCCCTCGACCTCTTTGCGCAGCACCGCCTGTTCGGTCTGCTGGAACATGATCGCATAGGGCGAATTGCTCTGAAGGCCCTTCTGGATCTCCTGATACAGCGCTTCGCGTTTGCCCAGATCCGGCTCGTTCCGGGCCTCGACGACCATCGCGTTCATGTTGTCATCCGCCCAGGCATTGCGCCAGGCCAGAACGCCGGTCAGCTTGGCCTCGGGCCGGTTGTCCGGGTTATGTGCAAAGGCATCAAGATTGGAATGCGGATCGACATAATCGGGCGACCATTGTGCCAGGATCAGCTGATGCTTCTGCGCGCGGTACATCGGCCACAGCGTCTTGCCTTCGGCTGTGGTGATGGTGGCCTTGATCCCGGCCTGCGCCAGGGTTGCCTGCACCGACTGGGCAATATCAGGGTATGGAGAGTCCGTCAGCGTGTCGATCGCAACTTCGAACCCGTCCGGATAGCCCGCTTCGGCCAGCAACGCCTTGGCCTTGTCTACATCAAGGCTGAACGGGGTTTCGTCGTATGACCCCCAGAGACCTGACGGCCACGCCGCCTGATGCACCTGAAACTGACCCTGAAGGAAGCTGTTGGCCATGCCTTCGTAGTCGACAAGATAGCGCAGCGCCTCGACAACCTTGGGACTGCCAAGGATCGGATCACTGGAATTGGCCGCCATGTAAATCAGCGCGCCCTTGGGATCGGCCTGCACTTTGAGGTCCGCATTGGTCGAAATGCCCTCGATCTGATCCGGTGTCAGGTTGCGGGCGAGATCGATATCCCCTTTTTCGATCAGGAGCCGTTGTGCCGATGGCTCCGGCACGTGGCGGATGATCACGCGTTTCACACCCGGTGCACCGTGGCGATAGTTCGGGTTGGCTTCCAGAGTCACCAGTTCATTGGCCTTCCACGCCTTGAGCACAAAGGCTCCGGACCCGGCGCTGTTGGTTTTCAGCCAGCCATAGCCCAAGTCGCCATCGACCTCATGGGCCATGACCTCTTTCATGTCGACGACCGATGCGATGCCCGCTGACAGTGCATTCAGCACCAGCGCCGGCGAAAACTCCTCGGTGATGGTGATCTTGGCCTTGTCACCATCGACCACCACCAGCTCATCGACGTTTTCCGGCGTCCAGCCGAACTGTGAAAAGATGAAGGAGGGCGTCTTGCCCAGCTTGATCACCCGGCGAAGGCTGTAGACCACATCCTCTGCGGTCACCGGATTGCCGGAATGAAAGGTCATATCGGGGCGGATGGTGAAGGTGATGGTCTTGCCATCCTCCGATATGTCCCAGCTTTCGGCGACGCCGCCGACCAGGGTCTTGAGATCTTCGGCTTCGAACATCATCACGCGGTCATAGATGTTGGCAATCACTTCGCCGCCGGAAAACTCGAACACCTCCGCCGGGTCGAGCGTGATGATATCGGCGAAATCCTTGGCCATCACGAATGTGTCTTTGGGCGGTGCAGCCTGTGCTGACAGGCTTAGCATTGCCGATACAAGCATGGCCAACGGCCAGGCAATCAGTTGCCTTAACATGGTCTTCATCCTATTAACTCCCTGTTTTTGTGCCTGTTCTGTAGATACCGACGGCATGTCGATCCGTGCCGGATGCCGAGTCGATCTGTCAGGCCTGCGCCTACCGTTGAGGATTCAGAGCCAGTCGTCAATAATGACGTCATTGTTTCCATCATGCGGAAACCTGTCGTTTTCGTTTGAACTGCCATGCGCGCCAAATTCACTCAGGAGCCTTTGATGACCGAACTCGTTCCCGTCTTTGATGGACATAACGATACTCTGCTGAAGCTCGAAATCGCCGCTCGACTGGGCAGACCCCTGACCTTTGCGCAGGCCAATGCGACGCTGGATATCGATCTGCCCGCTGCCCGGAAGGGTGGATTTGCAGGGGGCTTTTTTGCGATGTTCACGCCGTCGCGCCTGGATCGATTCGGCGTGGACTTTGATTATGATGATCCCAGCAACTTTGATCCGATCAGCCAGTCCGAGGCGTTGAATTTCACGTTGGCGATGTTCGCGCGGATGAGGCGACTTGAGCGCGAATTGCCCGAGGACCTGGCAATCTGTGAGCACGCGGCGGATGTGCGGTCGGCAATCGGGCGCAACCGAATCGCCATGATTCCGCATATCGAGGGGGCGGAATGTATCGACACCGAACTCAACGCGCTTGAGGTTCTGCATGCGGCAGGGCTGCGTTCGCTCGGGCTGGTGTGGTCCCGCGACAACGCCTTTGGTCACGGTGCTCCGATGGAGGCGCAGCCGCAGCTTGATCCGGGACAAGGGCTGACCGATGCCGGGTTCGAACTGGTCCGGGAATGTGACCGCCTCGGCATCCTCGTCGATCTGTCACACCTCACCGAGGCCGGTTTCTGGGATGTGGCGTCGACCACGAACAAGCCCTTGATCGCCACCCATTCCAATGCACATGCCGTGTCGCCCAGTGGACGAAACCTGACCGACCGGCAATTGTCGGCGGTGGCAGAATCCGGCGGTGTCGTAGGCCTGAATTTTCATGTCGGATTCTTGCGAGCCGACTGCAAACAGTGCAGAGACACGCCCGTCGCCCAGATGATCCGGCATCTGGATCACATGATCGGAATCCTGGGGGAAAACGGCGTTGCCCTCGGCTCGGATTTTGACGGTTGCCTGCTCCCGCGCGAGATCGGCGGCGTGGCGGGCCTTCCGATTTTGGTTGCGGCCATGCGGGATGCCGGGTTTGGCGATGCGCTGATTGACAAGATCTGTCACGAAAACTGGCTGTCTGCGCTCGAAAAATCTGTACCGATCCCTGCCGCGTGACGCCTGAGATCAGCCCGGTCCTGGACCAATGTCCAACGCGCCCAGACTCGGCACGTCCAGTTCGCGTTCCAGTTTGCGGCGCATAGCGCGTTCGTAATCCTGAAATCCCTGTGCAATCTCAAGAAACGCGCCGGGACCATGCAAGACTTCATCGCGATAGAACTCGATGAGCGTCACCTCGGCATCGTACTCGGCGGCATTGACGACCAGACCATTTACGGTCACGCCCTCAAAGGGAAATTCGGCATAGGCAGCGGCGGGCGGGAAACCCTCGTTGTTCTCACCATCTCCCGCCATGTCCAGTGTGCTGAACAGGCAATCCGGCGCGCGTGAAAGCAAACCGGCCCCATAGCCAAGCGCATAGCCGATGGCGGTCGGAAACTCGTTGTGGCTGCGCTCTGATCGCCCGATCATGCTTGCCACATCCACCAGCGTTGCCTGATCCGCAATCAGCCGCCAGTCGACAATGATCTGCTGATTGTACCGTCCGCTCCACTCATACACCGCCAGCGCCACCGGAAAATCGCTGGCGAAGAACGCGCGCTGCACTTCGGGTGCAATCAGAGAGGCGGCAAGCCCGCTCCGCTGCAGTTGGTCTTCGGCTTCGTCCACCGAAGACGACACATCAATTGCAAGGGCCAGTGCCAATCTGCATTCGGCGGCTTCTGCGCCACCGGCAAGCGCCAATCCCAACGCGGCGGCGCGGGCAATCACCAATGGCCGATATTCTCCATGCTGGTCCATGGCTCGGCAGGCTCAAGCGACTCGCCGGCCTGCAACAACTCGATCGAGATATTGTCGGGGCTGCGAACAAAGGCCATGCGCCCGTCGCGCGGCGGGCGGTTGATGGTGACACCCTTGTCCATCAGGTGCTGGCACATGTCATAGATGTTGTCGACGCTATAGGCGAGATGCCCGAAATGGCGGCTGTCACTGGGCAGACCCTCGTCACCATCCCAGTTGTAGGTCAGCTCGACCGGGCATTCCTCCTGCCCCGGGGCGGCCATGAAGATCAGGCTGAAACGTCCTTCTTCGCTGTCCATATGCCGGGTCTTTTGCAACCCCAGAAATTCGAAAAACGCCACCGTCTTGTCCAGATCGGCGACGCGCACCATCGTGTGAAGATATCGAATGGTCATATTGGTCTCCTTACTGACTGGCACATTAGCGTGTTCCGGCACGAGAACCAGTACGGCCACGGCGATTTCAGAATTTTGATCCGACGCCGAGCGACACCGAGACTTCACGCGAGGAATAGCGGCTGAAGTTGGAGTCCTTGCGCCCGGTGCGCAAACGCAGCGTCGGTACGAACCCTGCGTAATCATAGCGATCAAAGATCAGCGTCAGGTCCCCGTAAACCGATTTGTCGGTCCGGGGGACCGCGCCGGTGATGCTGAACAGGTACTGATCGTAGTTGGTATAGCCCATCACCAAACCCATCGACAAACGCGCAGGACCAACGGCATGCCGCAGCGTGTAGCTGGCGCGCATCGATACCGTCGAATAGGTGCCATTGATGCTGACTGCATCCGCGTCCTGAAACGCCAGCGCAAGGTTGAAGATATCGCCGTTTTCCAATGCCTTGCCAAAGTCGGCCCCGAGGCTCAGAACCCGCGCATCATTGGTTGTATAGCGCGCATCATACCGGCGTTCGGCATTTGCGCGCAGGGCGAACCGCGTGTCGGGATCGGGTCGCCAGCTGCGTACGGCACCCACCCGCGCAAAGCGATAGTTGCGTTCACCACCATACCAGCTTTCGCCAAACGACACGTCAAAGGTGGCCTGACCCGGGGTATTCGCCGTTCCGATCGCAAGCGTGTGCGACAGGGATACGGCGGCGTAGGTCGATGCGAAATCCGAGCCGACGGCATCCGTTGCGGTTGCCTTGGCGCTGCCGGACAGCGACACCCGTTCGACATATAGCCGCGCGCTCAGGGATGTCATGCTGTTCTCATCGATGTGCAGACGATAGGACGGCGCGATGTCCAGCGATCCGATCAGCCCAGACAACGCCAGCCCGGCCCCGGAAATCGTGCCCTCGTCGGGGACGCCGTCAATGATGTTGCGCGAGGTGTCGGAGCCGTTGTTCACATTGTCCGAAGGGCGCAGGTCGGCCCGCAGGCGCAGCGACCAGGGATTGACCTGACGCAGCAGCTTGTAGTCTTGCGCGACGCGTTCTTCATCCGCTTCTGTTGGCGCGTGGATCGCGGTGCGGCGCAACCAGAGTTGCGACAGGCTGTATTGCTCGCCCGCGAATGCCATTCGCGCGGCAAGCTGTGCGGCTTCAAAGCGTGCCGGCCCGGCATCCGCATAGCGATAGGCGTAACCCGCGGCGCGGCGGGCGAGTTGCGGGTCGCCCAGCCGGGCATAGCTGCGGGCAATGATGTAATAGGCGAGCGGGTCCTTGGGATCAGTCTTGAGCACCGCCTTTGCCAGCTGAATGGCAAGACCCGGATCGCCGGATTCCAGTGCAGCGATTGCCATGTTGCGGACCTGCGCGGCATCAAGCTCGATTGGCTCGGCAACACTTTCCTGCGCCGAATAGGCGATCAGGCAGAGCAACACCGCGAGGCATTGCACCATCCGTCGAAGCGGATCAGGCCGGGGGCGGGATGAAGCGGGGCTCGGCATCCGCCGGACCCTCAGTTGCTGCGTTCAAGCACGAACAGGCCGAACTCTTCCACACCAGACACGCCGGCGACATGGTCTGATGCAAAGAGGGCACCCGCGACGGAATTGGCATTCGGTCCACCAAAGGCACCGCCATAGTCGCCCGTTGGCTGCTGATCCTGTGTGACATCGCCGGCAAAGGAGCCATCCGCCTGAATTTCGGCCGGAGCGATCTGAAGCGTCTCCAGAGCGGTGCCTTGCGCAGCATATGTGCGATTGTATATCTGGCCCTTGACGCGCATGGCCGAGAAATCCGCATCGATCCGTGCATCGCCAAATACGCGCGCCGCCTGTCTCGGAACAACAGCGGGGTCTGTGCCCGGCGGAACCGGGAGCAGCGCATCGCCGTTGTCGGGGAGGTTCATGAGGCCCACATACTCTCCGTCATACCGCACATCGGCATTTGCCGTGTTCGGCGCCGGCACAGCAAAGCCGTTTGCAGAGTAGGTGGCCCCGCCATTGTAAAATCCATCCAGACCACCGGACACGACCAGTACCCCCTGGGCACCGGTTACCGAGCGCGCATAGGCGGTGGTATGGGTGTTCAGTGCATCGGGCTGCCGCTCGAATGCCTGATACTCGCCGCCAGGGGAGTCCAGGGATGCCTCTCGCACATACTCGACTGGCAGCGGAGTGCCGTTGAACGCGACACCGGTCACCACGAGACGCGGATTGGTCGGATCCGGCGTATAGGCTGCGGCGTCCAGATCGCTTGAGACGGCTTCCGGAATGGGGCTCGTCGGATCAACCGGATCCGTACCGCCGCCCCCATCATCCTCAAGGAATGGGTTGCCACCGCTACACGCCGATAGCGCTGTCGCGAGCGCGACACCAAACACAAACCGCTTCATCTGCCTCATCAACCTTTTGATTGGTCGTTTCGATCAGACTCCGCCTCTCACCTCGGAAAGTCAACGCGAATACACGTCAAAGACGAGTAACGTGGCCAATGAGTGACCCTGATATAGTGGTTCACGCGCGGGAAATCACAATATACAGTAAAGGTCTCAACAGATTCTGCCGGGAAAGGATTCGCCATGCCGCTGTCACCAGAACAACAGGCCGAAATCGATGCGTTGCGGGGCAATCCGCAACCCACGCTGCGCACCGTCGCGCCGGGGATGGAAAAGCATCTCTATCAGGCACGCCCGGTCCTGGACCATGGGTTTGTCCGGGTGATAGACTATATGGGCGACGACGCCGCAATCTGTCAGGCGGCGCGGGTGAGCTATGGAAAGGGCACAAAGTCGGTGCAGAACGACGAGGGGCTGATCCGCTATCTGATGCGACACTGGCATTCGACCCCGTTCGAGATGTGCGAGTTGAAACTGCACGTCAAACTGCCCGTATTCGTCGCCCGCCAGTGGATCCGACACCGCACCGCGAACGTGAACGAATACTCGGCCCGCTATTCGATCCTGGACCGCGAATTCTATATTCCGGCACCCGAACACGTCAACGCCCAGTCCGAGGTCAACAACCAGGGCCGGGGCGACGTGTTGCAAGGGGAAGAGGCGGCGCGGGTGCTTGAGATCCTCAAGGCGGATTCCGCGCGCTGCTATGACAACTACGAGGCGATGATTTCCGCCGACGGACAGGCCGGTCTGGCCCGCGAACTTGCGCGGATGAACCTGCCCGCGAACATCTATACGCAATGGTACTGGAAGGTGGATCTGCACAACCTTTTCCACTTCCTGCGCCTGCGCGCCGATGCCCACGCCCAATACGAAATCCGCGTCTATGCCGACACCATCTGCGAAATGGTCGCCGACTGGGTGCCCGCCGCCTATGGCGCGTTCGAGGATTACCGCATGGGCGCGGTCACCATGTCGTCCCAGATGGTCGAGTGCCTGAGGCGAATGCTGAAGGGCGAGACCGTGACCAAGGAAAACTCGGACATGAGCGCGCGGGAATGGCGGGAGTTTGAAGAGGTGATCAAATAACACGTCGCTCCGCGTTTATCTAATCCCCGAGAGTGATGGCCTCACTCTTCCAAAGGGGCCGGAATGGCGGCGTTCTCCCGCGCCCGGCCCCTTGAAACCCCCACCTTCCGTACTTACCCCTTGAGATGAAGTTCAAGGGAGATTGCCAATGCAAATTCAGGTCAACACCGACAATTTCATCCATGGCGACGAACGGGTTGCCGAGGTGGCGGAACTGGCCGTGACGTCGGAGCTTGGTCACCTCGAAGATCGACTGACACGTGTCGAGGTGCATCTCAAGGATCAGAACGCGGACAAGCACGGCCCGGATCACATCCGGTGTACGATAGAGGCCCGGCCACGAGGGATGGGGCCTTTGGCTGCTCATCACGATGCGGCCAACATTCCCGCTGCTCTCAAGGGCGCGGTGAGAAAGCTTCGCGCCCGCCTGTCGAGCGAATTCGACAAGCACGACGCGCGTCACTAAGTCCACTGGCGAAGCAGGACTGTGATGTTGACATATATCTCACGGTGGATTGGCCATGCCTCGCGGTTCAGGCATCGGTGCTGTGGGTCGCCGTGGTGATGTGCATTGAGAAAAGGAATCTACTCTAGCGTGAATTTAGCTGACCCGGCGTCACTTCATGGGAGAAACCTTCAAAGATTCTCGGTGATTCGGCCCGGAAACACACTGTTTCCGGTTTGTTAGGGGTGGACTCGACTCGGCCAGACCGGGATTATCTTGGGATTGGTGCGTATGCCTGTCGTGAGTGGTGGGCCATTTTTCAGTAAGTAGTGTTGGCGGCTTGGGGCGTGTTGCATACTGTTGTGTGCGGGCCACACAGGTCAGTACATTGCGGGTGTTGATGCACCGCAGGTCGCCGACCATTTTCATGCGGATCCATGTAAGGGTTGCGGAACGCTGCGCCGGTCGTGCCTCGTGACCATTCTGACAAGCCGATCAAGACTTCAACGCGTCCCGTAAACATGCCGGGACGCGGCGTTTTCTCGTATGCTATGGTGTTCAGAGCGGCTTCAGGTTTGCGGCCATCTCACGACCGTCCCGACCTTCTTCCAGATCATAGTCTACCTTCTGATTGTCAGCGAGGCCGGTCAGGCCCGACCTTTCCACGGCCGATATGTGCACAAACACATCCTTGCCCCCGGTATCGGGCGCAATAAAGCCATAGCCTTTTGTCGTGTTAAACCACTTCACGGTGCCAGTTGGCATTTCCCGTGTCTCCTTCTAATTTACATAGCGCCCCGAAATCGCGGAGGCTTTCCTTGGCACACTCCTCGCGTTCCGTGATTGTTCCGGCTGTCTGGAACAAGTGCACTTAAAAGAAGCGTACTGTTTCCTAAAATCGCACGACCGGGTGAAAAATCAAGAAAAAGGGGCTGCAATTTGGCGGATTGACGGATATTCGCGCACCCAAAGAGGAGAAGCTTCATGGTACTGTATGGGCTCAAGACGTGCGATACTTGCCGCAAGGCGCTGAAATCATTGGCAGAGGCACGTTTCGTTGATGTGCGCAGCGATGGCGTTCCAAAGGACGTCCTTGAGCGCGCGCACGGGCAATTCGGGGCGGCGCTTCTGAATACCCGCTCGACAACCTGGAGAGGGCTGAGCGAAACCGAGCGCGCCCGCCCGCCGCTGGATTTACTTGTCGATCACCCAACGCTGATGAAGCGACCGCTGATCGAAAACGACGGTCAGTTGACGCTCGGTTGGGGTGCGGATGTGCAGGCGGCCCTTGGCGTCGGCTAGGTCGATGCCTATCTCATTGTCACGCACAGGAGGGCAGAGATGCGCAACGCCGCACTGATTTTGGGAGTAATCGCCGGTATCGCCGGCATGTTTGTCGGGTTTTTCAGCTACGGCTACACCGCCGCGATTGAACACTGGGGCGAGATCGAGGGGCTGGCCGTTCAGGTCAGCGACGTCGACATGATCCGCACGATTTCCGTGCTTGCACCTATGCTGGCCATTGCAGGGGGCGCAATGGCGCGGGCACGGGCGCTTTGGGGTGGCGTGTTGTTGATCCTGTCGGCAGGCGGCATGTACCATGCCTTTGGTTTCAACGTGTTCACCATGTTTCCGATCGCCTTTGCGGCGACAGCTGGCCTGTTGGCAGTTGCGGCAGGCAAGCCAGATCAGGAAAGGGCGCATTTCTGATGGGCCCCGGCTTTGAGCCGGGACGCTTTCAGGAGGTCAAAGAACGCCCTAGGAGATCCGACCGGTCAGGCGGTCGAGGGACAGAGGCCCGCCGCCCTTGACCACGATCACCAGCAGAACCATGATCCACAATGTACGCTGGTCCATGATCAGGCTGCCGGAAGCGGCGTCGAACCAGGCGCCAAGGGTCTTAGCGTCCGTGGCCCCATGTCCGACAATGTCTGTGGCCGATTGCAGGATGACAAAGCCGATCATCCCGATCGACGCGAGCCGACTGAAGAGACCCACCACGATCAGCGCGGGCAGGATGAACTCCGCCCAGGTTCCGAGCAATGCGACCGCCCAGTAGAACACGCCCAATTGCGAACTGTCATAGCTTGCCGCCTCCATGGCGCGCGGAAAAATCTGCACATACGCGCCGTCGGAAGGGGAAAAGATGCCAAATATGCCACTGCCGACCTTTGTCGCGGCAGACTTCCAGAAGTAGATCAGCAGAACCGCCGCAAACACAAAGCGCGCGAGGGTTGGCAGGATAAGGCCGGACTGGCGGTCCAGCCAATCAAACACGGCGTTGTGCATCGTGATCAGCGCGGTCATGGGGTCAGTCCTTGTTTGCAAGTGAGAGGATTGCATTCCCGGCGAGGAGCAGGGTCAGCGGTGTGGTCATGTCAAACTCTGTCGCTTCGTGTACGGCGGTTTCGAGTGCGGCGCCAATGCTCTGTCCTTGACCAAGCGCCTCGATCCATGCCGCGCCGCCAGCAGGCAGAACATGGGGTGTCGGGTCGAAATCTGCCCTGGTGATCAGCACGTCCTGAGCGCCCGGCATCGGTTTCGGCGCATCGGCCTGAGTATTGAACCGCCAGATGTCATGAATGGGCCACGCCGAACGCATGACCCGCACCGCAGGTGCCAGCGCAACCTGTGCGCCAAGCAATGATTCGGGTGCCAGGACAGCCAGTGCATCCGGCGAGATCGGGATGCCATCGGCGGCGTGATAGGCGTATCGCAGTTCCAGTTCCAGACGGGCAACGTCGGGCAGGTACCCCAGGTGCGACAGCTGCGGCAGCGTGGTGATGAAGTCGGGCAGGGCCTCGCCATAAAACATCATGACGGGTGATGTCGGTGGATGCGCCCGCACGAACATCCCGGCCAAGCCGTCCATGTTCTCTTTTCCAAGCAATTTGGACAGCACGGGAAA
This sequence comes from Sedimentitalea todarodis, assembly GCF_032595355.1. Classification (NCBI taxonomy): domain Bacteria; kingdom Pseudomonadati; phylum Pseudomonadota; class Alphaproteobacteria; order Rhodobacterales; family Paracoccaceae; genus Sedimentitalea; species Sedimentitalea todarodis. The sequence continues at coordinate 28,446 of NZ_JASMWN010000010.1, forward strand.
ACCCGTGTGAAGCGCGTCGATGAGTGAGACAACCACGTTGTTGCGATAGACATCGAACCGCGCGCCAGCAGGCCGTCCTGCGCCGTCACTCAATCCAGCGGGCGGGCTGCGGGCGGGCTCCAAGAGCGCCTCGCGGAACAGGGCTTGTGGCACCATGTTCACGCGGGCACCCGGTTCAGGGTGGCGGCGGCGCGCGCGGCCTCGTCGCGCAAAACGGGCCAGTCGGGGACATTGTTGTCCCATTCCACCAGAATCGGGAGGGGCCCGGAGCGTGCCATTGTATGTTCGAGCAGCGCCCAGACCGGATCAACCACCGGCGCGGCATGACTGTCTATCAGCAGCGGCGCCCCGTGATCATCCGTGTCTTCGTCATGTCCGCCGACGTGAATCTCGCCGACGTCGGCCAGCGCAAACCCGTCGATATAGTCCTGTGGCGTGGTGCTCAGGTTGGTCGCCGAGACAAAGACGTTGTTGACATCGAGCAGCAAGCCACAACCGGTGCGCCGCACCAGCTCTGCCAGGAACTCCGTTTCAGTCCATGTGCTTTCATCGAAGGCCAGATAACTGGAGGGGTTTTCAAGCAACATCCGGCGGCCAAGACCGGTCTGCACCTGATCGATATGGTCGGCGACGCGCGTCAGCGTGGCGTTGGTATAGGGCAGGGGCAACAGGTCATTCAGAAATTCAGACCCGTGCGTGGACCAGGCGAGATGCTCGGAGAAACTGGCAGGATCCAACCAGCCCAGAAGACGCTCCAATCGCGATAGATGCTCGCGATCCAAAGCGCTTTCACCGCCGATGGAAAGGCCAACGCCATGTACCGAGATCGGAAACCGCTCGGACAGGGCGCGCAACTGTGCCAGCGGCCGCCCGCCTTCGCCCATGTAGTTTTCGGCGTGAATTTCAAGCCATTCGACCGGCCCGGGCGCATTGGTGATCTCGGTAAAATGCTGTGGCTTGTATCCGACCCCGACACCTGCTGGCAGTGCTCTGGCTTTGCGTGTGGAATCCAGCATGACACGGGTGTCCTGTAGGTGGGGCAGGCCGACATCGGCCCGCCCGGATGCGCGGCCTATGCCGGCAGATCGCGTTTCAGGGCTTCGAGCGAGCCATGGCGTTCGGTGCCATCTGCCATTGCCGGTAGCTCCATTTTTTCACAGCTGCCCGAGTCGACAAGTGTCCAGGCGTTGCCCTGGTAGTTCACGGTTGATGTGCCCGCACAGGTGGTGCCGGGACCGGCGGCGCAATCGTTCTGACCGGCCAAGGCGACGCCGTAGCACTTTTCCTTGGCTTGTGCGTTGGCGGTGTTGGCCGTTGCGGCCAGTGCTGCGGCAACGGCACCCGCGACGGCCAGCGTCTTTGCAGTGTTGGACATGGTCTGTCTCCCTAAGAGTGTTGAACGAATTTGATCGGTGATGGTGAAACAATACGTGGTCAGTGGCGCGGGGTGAATTCACGAGCCCGTGTCTCACGTCCCCGTCAGGCCGTGTTACGACCATCGGGAGCAGAACCGTCGGAAATTGCGAGAGAATTGTCAAATGTTTCAATCCGGCCCGCATATGCAGACCGGATTGTTACGCCCTTGGGGCATATATTACAGAAGATCCGGCGGCGTGGCTTCGCGTGACAGGGCGACTGTAACATCTGCGAGTGTTTCAACAGATGTTCGTTTATCGCCCAGCCTGCGGACCGACACGGTCCGGTCCTCGATTTCGCGTCCGCCGACCGCGAGGATCACAGGCACCTTGCCCAGCGAATGCTCGCGGACCTTGTAGTTGATCTTTTCGTTGCGCGTGTCAGATTCTGCCCGCACACCGGCCTTTTGCAGATCGGTGACGACTTCGTGCACATAGTCATCGGCCTCGGAGGTGATCGAGGCGACGACGACCTGTCGCGGCGCCAGCCAGAACGGCAGCTTGCCCGCGTGTTCTTCGATCAGGATGCCGATGAAGCGTTCGAAACTACCGAGCGTGGCACGGTGCAGCATGACCGGTCGATGCTTGGCCCCGTCGGCACCGATAAAGGTGGCATCCAGCCGTTCAGGCAGGACGAAATCCACCTGGTGCGTGCCGCATTGCCAGTCGCGCCCGATCGCGTCGGTCAGCACGAATTCCAGCTTGGGACCGTAAAATGCCCCTTCGCCGGGGTTCAGCTCGGGTTCGATCCCTGCTGCGCGGGTGGCCGACAACAGCGCCGCTTCGGCTTTGTCCCAGACCTCGTCCGATCCGGCGCGCGTCTCCGGGCGGTCAGAGAACTTGACGCTGAACGTCTCAAATCCGAGATCCTTGTAGATCTCGCTGAGAAAACGGATGAACTCGGCGGTTTCGGATTCGATCTGATCCTCGCGACAGAAGATGTGCCCATCATCCTGTGTAAACCCGCGCACCCGCATGATGCCGTGCAACGCCCCCGAAGGCTCATACCGGTTGCAGCTGCCGAATTCTGCCATACGCAACGGCAGGTCGCGATAGGACTTCAGGCCCTGGTTGAAGATCTGCACATGGCAGGGGCAGTTCATCGGCTTGAGCGCATTTACCGACTTTTCGCGCGCGTGCTCCTCGTCCACTTCGACGATGAACATGTGCTCCTGATACTTGTCCCAGTGGCCCGATGCGACCCACAGCTTGCGGTCCACGACTTGGGGCGTGTTGACCTCGACATAGCCGCCACGCCGCTGCCTGCGGCGCATGTAGTCCTGCAGCGCGGTATAGACTGTCCAGCCATCCGGGTGCCAGAAGATCTGGCCTGGCGCTTCTTCCTGCATGTGGAACAGGTCCATCTCGCGGCCCAGCTTGCGATGGTCGCGCTTTGCGGCCTCCTCCAGCATGTGCAAATGAGCCTTCAGCTTCTCTTTGTTCTGAAAGGCCACACCGTAGATTCGCTGCAACATTGCGCGGTTGCTGTCGCCACGCCAATAGGCGCCCGCGATCGACATCAACTTGAACGCATCGCCCGGCACCTGCCCGGTATGCTGCAAATGTGGCCCACGGCATAGATCCTGCCAGTGCCCATGCCAATACATGCGCAACGGTTCGTCGCCGGGAATCGCGTCGATCAGCTCGACCTTGTATGGCTCGTTGTTGGCGTCGTAATGCTTGATCGCGCGCTCGCGCTCCCAGACCTCGGTGGTCACAGGCTCGCGCTTGTTGATGATCTCTTTCATCTTCTTTTCGATCAGGCCCAGATCTTCGGGGGTGAACGGGTCTTCGCGATCAAAATCGTAGTACCAGCCATTCTCGATCACCGGACCGATGGTGACCTTGGTGTCGGGCCAGATTTCCTGCACGGCGCGCGCCATGATGTGCGCGAGATCGTGGCGAATCAGCTCGTTGGCCTGCGCCTCGTCCTTCAGCGTGTGAATCGCGACGTCGGCATCCGCCTCGATCGGCCAGGCCAGATCCCAGTGCTGGCCGTTGACGGTCGCGCTGATTGCCTTTTTGGCGAGCGAGGTCGAAATATCGGCCGCGACCTGTGCCGCCGTGATGCCGGCTTCATAGGATCGTGCATTGCCATCGGGAAGGGTGAGAGAAATTTGGGCCATCTGGGCCTCCTCGTCGGTTTGGCGCCCACTGAACGCCCGGTTGCGGGTTATGTACGTGCCGCTTGTTTGGGCCGCACTTCAGGGCAAGTCAACCGGCTATTGTGCGGCATCTGCACTTGCCTCCGGAGACGCAGGCCGTGATAGTCCACACCAATTGCTTCGGGTTTGGCAGGCCGGGGCGGAGGGTGCCCAGAACCGGAGTTCCACGACATGATCGCTACCGTTCGCGTTTTCGCAACACTGGTGCTGTGCATCGGGCTGCTGTCCTGTACACGCCCGCCCGACCTGATCGGGATCGACAACGGCACCGACCCTGTGCTCAGCGTGAACGATGCCAGCCGTCAGAAGGTATTCATCGCTACCACCCGAGAAGCGACCGAGGCCATCGGTGTCTTCTATTCGGGTGAGCGCGCACCCGACCTCGGGCTGTCATCTGTTGTCGTCTCGATCCCGCCGAGCCATCAGTCCGGCATGATCGAGCGACCAAAGAGACTGCCTCCGGACCCCAGAACCGAATTCTCGGTGATCGAACCCGCAGTTTACGGCAGCTCAAACGCATTCGTGGCGGGCATCAACGCAGAACTTGCGCGTCGCGCGCCGCAAGACCGTGATGTTCTTCTGTTCATCCATGGTTACAACAATACCTTTTCCGACTCGGTCCTGCGGATTGCGCAATTTGTCGAGGACACGAATTTTTCCGGCGTCCCGGTCCTGTTCTCCTGGGCGTCTGCGGGCAAGGCATCCCATTATGTCTACGACATGAACAGCGCGCTTGCAGCCCGCCCGCAACTCTTGAAAACGGCGCGCATTCTGGCATCGACGCGGGCGCAGGGGTTCGATCTGTTTGCACATTCCATGGGGTCACTGCTTACGGTCGAAGCGCTGGTCGAGGCCAGTCTGGTCGACAACACCTATACATTGGGCAGGATGGACAACGTGATGTTCGCGGCCCCGGACATCGATCTTGATCTGTTCAAGTCCCAACTGAATCGCATTCCCAAAACCGAACGGGACTTTTATGTATTCGTGTCCAAGGATGACCGCGCGCTCATGGTCTCGCGCCGGATATCTGGTGGCGTCGCACGTGTTGGCGCGGCGGACGCGGCGGAACTTTCCAACCTTGGCGTATCGGTCATCGATCTGAGCGAGATCGGCGATTCCGCATCCGGGACGCATTCCAAGTTTGCCGGTTCTCCCGCAGTGGTTCAGTTGATTGGCTCGAGTCTCAAGAAGGACAACTTTGACAGCAAGGTACAACCCCCGACGCTGGTCGAAGTGCTGAACGATGTGCCGGTCATCCGGGTTCTTGTTCCGGATTGACGCCCGTTCGGGTTCCGCCTTCGGGCTTGGGCACACGCTGTCGGATTGCGTCGGAGAAGCCGGACTTCAGCCCATGTGCATTTGCCTGCCTCTCTATGCGCCCCAATGCGCGCAGGTCAGACATCGAATGGCGCATGTCCAGCGCCTGATGGTCGTAGGCATAGTCCGGCAGATACCCGTTTGCCAACAAGCGCCAGTCCAATGGCAGGCTGTTTCCGATGGCCTTCATCATGCGCACCACGACCGTCGTGCAATTCGTGGTCAGCGAATTGTAGAATTCCGGTTGCCGCGCCAACGCATTCGCGTCGCGCACATATTCGGTCAGCAGGGCCCTTGCGGTCTGCGGATCGGCATTTAGCCGGAAGAGTTGAACATCCTCCTTGCGCCAGTTTGACCGCACACCAACAACATCGCGTTCATCGGCGGCCAGAATGAGCAGCGTGTTGGTCTTGAACGCATCGGCAACCGGAGAAAACCCGCCATCGACCTCACGCCGTACCTCGACCGACCAGGCCAGATATTCGCCATCGGAGAACCCGAAACTGACAATGAAATGGGCCATCAACGGCCCCGCCCAGTAGGACAGGAACATGTCAACGGTCTGCAATTGGCTCAGGTCATAGCTGCGGGTTTCCCAGCGGGGCGTCGCGTCATAGGGTCCGTGCCAGTCGAAATTGCGCATGTTCTCAAGCGTGAGCATGTCGCCATCAATCTGCCCGGTTACCTGTCGGGCCACATCCGGTGCCCAGTTGCGCTCGGTTGGCGGCGCGATTCCGCTCCACCAGAACAGCAAGCCGGCAAAGACCAGCCCGAAAAGGCCGAGCGCGCCAACCCTTCGCTGCGTGAACAGCCCCAGACCCATGAGCAGGCCGAAAAAAGCGTACCCGCCGATGGCAAACAGCTTTTGCTGTTCTGAGACTGGTCCGTGATACCAGAGCGCCAGCGCACCCCAGAGGGTAGCCAGCGCGACCGCCAGCAGGCACAGAACGACGGGGACGAGGCGAATGATCCGGAACATGGGCGACCTTTGCTGATTGGGCCAGCCTTACGAAGTCCGGCAGGTGGCGACAACCCTGCGACCGTCGAGATCGCCATGACGCGCGGGGCCTTGCTCAATTCCACAGTTGCAGGCGGTGCCACGTCGTGCATGATCGGCCAAAATCCGGAGGGACCATGACCGAACCAGCCTTTCTCGAGACGCCGCAGGGGCGGCGCATCGCCTATCATATGACCAAGGGAAACGGGCCCTGTATCGTGTTCCTTGGCGGGCTGAAATCAGACATGCAGGGCACCAAGGCGGTGCATCTGGAAGACTGGGCAAAAAGCCGTGGGCAGGCGTTCTTGCGGTTTGACTATTCGGGTCACGGCGAAAGCAGCGGCACCTTCGAAGAGGGTTGTATCGGGGATTGGGCCGAGGACACGCTCGCCGCCGTCACCGCCCTGGCAGAGGGTCCGCTTGTCGTTGTGGGCTCGTCCATGGGGGGCTGGCAGGCATTGTTGCTTGCCCGTGCAATCCCTGCGCGCATTGCCGGTATGGTGACCATTGCAGCCGCGCCCGATTTCACCGAAGACGGGTATTGGGCCAGCTTCACGGATGCCCAGAAACAGGACCTGGAAACTGTCGGCCATGTGGAACTTCCGTCGGACTACATGGAGCCTTACATCATCAGCAAACGCATGATCGAAGATGGTCGCACCCGTCTGGTTCTGCGCCAGCACCTGTCGCTGCCGTTTCCGGTGCGCTGTCTGCAAGGCACGGACGATACCGCCGTCAGTACCGAAACCGCCCTGAGGCTGCTGGAGCATGCTGAGTGCCCGGATATGAGGCTGACGCTGGTCAAGGGCGCGGATCACAGATTTTCCGACGGTCCCAGTCTGGCGTTGATCGAGGCGGCAGTTGCGGATGTCCTGAACGGGGCCGACTAGGTGCGCCGGCTCGGCAGGGCACTGGGGCGCATGTTTGTCGGTCTTGTCGGGATCGGTGGTGTGCTTTGGTGGCTCGGCCCGTACGAGCCCGTGGATCTGTCCGCCGCGTTCGAACCGCGCAAGTTCGGCGAGGGCGTTCAGGTTTATTTCGAAAGCATCGAATCCCTGTATCCGGATATCACCCCGGGCACTGAAAAGCGCGTCGTCTGGGCCGGGCAGCGCGAGACACGGACACCGATCTCGGTGCTCTATGTGCATGGCTTCTCGGCCACCTCCGAAGAGATCCGTCCGGTGCCGGATCGCGTTGCGCATGCCCTTGGGGCCAATCTGGTCTTTACCCGGCTGCGCGGGCACGGGCGCGGCGGCGACGCGATGGGCAAAGCGACGGTTGCAGACTGGATGCATGACCTCGCCGAAGGGGTGGCCGCCGCCCGCGCCGTCGGTGAGAGGGTTGTGATCATGGCGACCTCGACGGGCGCGACACTTGCGGCGGCTGCGGCGGTGGATCACGCGTTGGCACTCGACGTGGCCGCTATGGTGTTTGTTTCGCCGAATTTTGGGCTTCATGATCCGGCGTCGGTGCTGTTGACGCTGCCAGCCGTGCGTTGGTGGGGGCCGCTGGTCGCGGGCGACACGCAATCGTTTCAACCTCAAAATGACAAACACGCGCTCTATTGGACAAACAGCTATCCCACCGTCGCCCTGTTGCCGATGGCCGCATTGGTCAAAGCGGTGACGGCACTGGACTTCAGCCACGTGCAGGTGCCGGCTTTGTTCTATCTTTCAGACGATGACAGCGTGGTGCGCCCCGATATCTCGCGCAGTATTGCCGCCGATTGGGGCGGACCCGCGACTATTCTTGCAGTAACGATGGGTACGGGCGACGATCCGTCCTCGCATGTGATTGCGGGGGACATCCTGTCGCCGGGACAGACGGGCGCGGCGGTAACGGCTATTTTGGACTGGCTAACAGGGCAGGGGATATGACTATGGATCAACGGATCAGCCTCATAACATTGGGTGTTCCGGATATGGACGTCGCCGCCGCATTCTACGAAGCATTGGGCTGGCGGCGTGTGCCGGGGCAAGAGGGCGTGATCGCCTTTGACCTGATCGAGCAGACCCTCGGGCTCTACCCGCTTGAAAACCTGGCGCGGGACATGGGGCTGCCGGTCGGGGATCTTGGCCATGGCGCGATGACCCTGGCATACAACGTCCGCGCAAAGCAGGAGGTCGCCACGTTGCTTGCCACTGCAGAGACGGCGGGGGCGACCATCCTCAAATCGGCACATGACGTGTTCTGGGGTGGGCATATCGGGTATTTCCGTGCACCCGACCGCTGCATCTGGGAAGTGGCGTACAATCCCTACGCACCTCTTGCCGCGGATGGTGCCTTTCGCTGGGCAGGGTACGATTGATGCGCCCCCCGCGCAGCATGCGGGGGCTTGAGGAATTGGGACGCGTCCGGCTGTCCCGCTATTTCTTCATGCGCGACTTTCTGTACTCCGAGATCGCCAACATGCACGAGATGAGCAATATTCCCGAACATCCGGACCGCGCCATCGAAAACGGCCGCGCGTTTTGCGAGGCCCTGATGGACCCGCTTGAGGAAACATTTGGCCGGATCGCGGTCCGCTCGGGCTATCGTTCGCCCTCGCTGAACAGGTTTGGCAACGAGAACCGGCTCAATTGCGCGCGCAATGACAATCCACTGGAATGTCACATCTGGGATCGGGGAGACGGGGAACAGCGGATTGCCGGGGCGTCTGTCGTCATCCCGTGGTTTGCCGATCAATACGAAACCGGGCGCGACTGGCGTGATCTGGCGTGGTGGCTGCACGATCATCTGGATTACTCGGAGATCTGGTTCTTTCCCAAGCTTTGCGCGTTCAACGTCGTGTGGCGTCCGGTGCCCCTGCGGCGGATCGATAGCTACATCGCCCCGCGTGGGCGTCTCTTGGTGTCTGGTCAGGAGCCCGAAGAATCCGCGCAACACCGCAAGGCGCGATATGCCGATTTCCCGCCCTATCGCGGTAAACCAATGCCTGCTTGGACAGAGCAAAAACCCGGCGCGTAGCGAGATGTTCCGTGAGGCAGGTCAGTCGAAAAGCGCCGCGCGCTCTTCCTTGCCGATCAGATGCACAGGCGCGGTTGGTTCGCCCGACGCAAGATCAAAAAACGGAGTCTTCTTCCACCGGCCCGACACGCGCTGGGCAATCAAACGGGACAGGATGCTCATCACCATGCGTGCTCCGTTCTTGTGTTTGGCCGGGCCACCTGCCTGTGGCACAAAACCCTGCGCGACGACTGGTCCAAAGACGGCGGGAACATCGGTGTTGGCAACCAATACGGTCACAAAGGCAAGGCCCGGACGGCTCAGCGTGTTGAACATCGGGGTCCTGCAACAAGACGCGTACCAGCGCAGCGGCCCTTTCGGGCTGAGTCGCAGGATTGCCAGATGTTCCGTGCCAGATTCAAATTTAATGGTGTCCGGGCTGGTCTGGAACAGGTCGACCCCATTCTGCGCCGTATCAGGATGCCCAAGGTGTCGTGCTGCCGCGCGACAGTCGCGGCAGTGACAGATCAGGTGCGTGCCGGTTTTCGGGCCAGCGGGTGCAACGCGCCCACGCATTTTTCCGCAGCTGCAGGAAAATGTGGTGGATGCGGTATCGGCCATGTCAATCGGGCTTTATTCGGCCGCGACGTTGGTGTTCGCCGCCCGTTTGCGCTTGGGCGGAGGCGCGGTTCGGCTGTTTGCGTCGATGAACTGCAGTACGAGAGGCCGGATATTGTCGCGCCAGGATTTGCCTGCGAAGATGCCATAGTGGCCCGCGCCGGGTTCGACATGGCTGGCCTTCTTGCTGTCCGGCAGGCCGGTGCAGAGGTCAAGCGCCGCAATACACTGGCCCGGGGCGGAAATATCGTCCTTGGCACCCTCGACGGTTTTGACCGCGACACTGGTGATCTTGCCGATATCGACCTGGTGGCCATCGACGACAAAGACGTTCCGAGCGATTTCGCGTTCCTTGAAGACCCGTTCAACGGTCGACAGATAAAATTCCGCAGGCATATCCATAACCGCGAGATACTCATCATAAAAGCGGTTATGGGCGTCGTGATCGGAAGCCTCGCCGCGCGCCACTCTCATGATCTGATCCTGGAAGGCACTCGCGTGGCGATCTGCGTTCATCGACATGAAGGAGGCAAGCTGCAACAGGCCGGGATAGACCATACGCCCGACACCCGGATACTTGAATCCGACGCGCTGGATCATCGTTTCCTCAAGCTGCCCCATGGTCACACGCCGACCAAAATCGGTGACGTCGGTGGGCGTCGCGTCGGGGTCGACCGGGCCACCGATCAACGTAAGCGAACACGGCTGCGCGTCCGGATCCTGTTCCGCAAGATATGCGGTCGCGGCCAGGGTCAGCGGGGCCGGTTGGCAGACGGCGATCACATGGGTGTCGGGGCCCATCTCGCGCATGAAATCGACGAGGTAGAGGGTGTAGTCTTCGATATCGAACTTGCCGGCAGAAACCGGGATGTCGCGCGCATTGTGCCAGTCGGTGATGTAGACTTCACAATCTACCAGCAGCGATTTGACCGTGCTCCGCATCAATGTTGCATAGTGACCGGACATCGGAGCCACCAGCAGCACCTTGCGCGGGCTTGGCTCACGGTCGGTGACCTTGAAGTGAATCAGATCGCCAAACGGACGTTCAACCACGGTTTCGATGCTGACAAGATGGTCCTTGCCGTCCTTGCAGGTAAACGTGCGAATTCCCCAGTCGGGCTTGACAGCCATGCGTTGAAATGTGCGTTCGGTGACTTCACCCCACGCAGCCATCCAACTCAGCGCCGGATTTGGAATCATGCTGAAGATCGGATAGGATGCAAGGGCAAGAGCGGACGCACCCATCCATTGATTGGTGTTGCGGGTCGCCTCCATCAGGTCGTAGGTCATCATGTAGCGCATTCCGGGACTCCATCAATTCATATAAGACCCCATCGGGATCGGACCATTCGTCGCTTTGCCCCCCGAAACCGGCGACGTTATTCTGCACAGCAGCAAGATTACGAGGTATTCCCTAAAATGACAACCAAACAAGATGGCGGAACCGAAGTTTCCGGCGAACATATTGAGATATTTCAGAAAAACCTAGAGAAAATAGAGGATCTTTCCCGGCGTCTGGTGGAAGTCATGACCCACAAAACCGGCCACAATGCTGCGCTTGACGCCCCAAAACAGGATTTGTTCGCAAAGGCAGCAACCGCCTATTGGGCCGAGGCGATGCAGAATCCTTCCAAGCTGATCGAGCAACAGGTTGCATATTGGGGAAAATCGCTCAAGCATTTCGCCGACGTTCAAGGGACACTGGCCAAGGGCAAACTTGCGGCGCCGACAGACCCGGGACCAAAAGACCGTCGTTTTACCAATGCGTTGTGGGACGAGCACCCCTATTTCAACTTTCTCAAGCAGCAGTATCTGATCAACTCCGAGGCGATCCAAAAGGCCGTCGACAGCGTTGAGGATATGGACGGCAAGGAAAAGCAGCGGCTGTCCTACTTTGCCAACCAGATCGTCGACATGATGGCGCCGACGAATTTCTTTGCGACCAACCCGGATGCACTGGAAAAGGCGATCGAGACCGACGGCCAGTCTCTGGTCGCCGGACTCGAGAACCTGATTTCGGATCTTGAGGCGAACAATGGCGAGCTGGTCGTCCGGCTTGCGGATGAAAAGGCCTTTGAACTCGGAGGCAACATCGCAACGACACCCGGAGAGGTGGTCTATCGCAACCGGATGATGGAGCTGATCCAATACAAACCTGTCACCGATACGGTACATGAAATCCCGCTGATCATCTTTCCACCCTGGATCAACAAGTTTTACATCCTGGACCTCAAGGCTCAGAACAGCCTTATCAAATGGATCACCGAGCAGGGGTATACCCTGTTTGTCGTCAGCTGGATCAACCCGGACGCCAAATACTCGGACGCCGGTCTTGAGGACTATATTCAGGACGGCTACCTGACCGCGATCGAAGAGGTCAAAGCCATCTGCAAGACCAAACAAGTCAATGCCGTCGGCTATTGCATCGCCGGCACCACGCTGTCGATGGCCCTCTCTCTCATGAAACAGGGCGGCGACAAATCGGTCAAATCGGCCACGCTCTTTACCGCCCTGACCGATTTTGGCGATCAGGGAGAGTTCACGCCGTTCCTGACCGATGATTTCATCGCCGGCATCGAGGCCGAGGTGGATGACAAGGGCTATCTGCCGTCTTATATCATGGCGCGGACGTTCAGCTATCTGCGCTCCAATGATCTGGTCTACAAGCCGGCGATCCGCAGCTACATGATGGGTGAAGCGCCGCCGGCCTTCGATCTGCTCTATTGGAACGGGGACGGTGCGAACCTTCCCGCCAAGATGGCCAAGCAATACCTTCGTGGTCTGTGTCAGAAGAACGAGTTCACTCAGGATGGGTTCGAGCTGGCGGGACACACCCTCAAGGTCTCTGACGTGGATGTGCCGGTGTTTGCGGTGACCTGTGAAACCGATCACATCGCCGCCTGGAAAGATTGCTATCGCGGCGTCCAGATGATGGGGTCGCGCAGCAAGGAGTTCATCGTTTCGGAATCCGGCCATATTGCGGGCATCGTGAACCCGCCGAGCAAGAACAAGTACGGGCACTACACCAACAGTGATCTCAAGCTGTCGAATGAGGATTGGATGAAGAGCGCCGAGCGGCATGACGGCTCGTGGTGGCCGCGTTGGGAAAGCTGGCTGAAGAAGCGGTCCGGCAAGCAGGTTCCGGCGCGTGAAACCAATGATTCGAATCGTCCATCGCTTGCTCCAGCCCCTGGAACCTATGTCCGCATGAAGGCAAGTGCCTGATAATAATAAATAATAAAAATATGCTGCGGTGCAGCAAAAAACCCTTGCAATGCCGCACCGCAGCATACATATTGTCCTCAGCAGACAGACACGGGATCGTCCCGGTCAACAACGCAAGGATTAGGACAATGGCTAACACACAAGATTTCACCTCCGTCATGAAAGACATGATGGGCAGCTTCCCCGTTGACACAAAAGCAATGGAAGAAGCTTTCAAGACTCAGGCAACCCTGAACGAGAAGCTCTCGAGTGTCGCACTGAACGCCGCTTCCAAATCGGCCGAGCTTTCCAGCAAGTGGACCAAAGACACCATCGCCAAGCTGAGCGAAGTGTCCAAAGCCAAAGCCGAGCCGGCTGACTACGCCAAAGCCGCGACCGATTTTGCTTCGGCTTCCGCTGAAGTTGCTGCCGAAAACATGGCCGCCTTCGCCGAAATCGCGAAAAAAGTTCAGACAGATACCGTCGAGCTCCTGATGGCAGCTGGCAAAGACATCACCGAAGATGCAACTGCCGCCGTCAAAAAAGCCACCAACGACGTGACTTCGGCTGCCAAGAAAGCAGCGGCCAAGTAAGCCACGCCAGTACCGAATTGCGCCAACTCCTCCCAACCGGTGCAATCACGGGGGCAGGTCGAAAGACCTGTCCCCAATTTTTTTGCCAAATGCTGATATGAGTTTGCGTGACAGAGCCAAAAGGTGCCCAGGAATGAGGCACGGCTGACCGGTATCGCGGTTGAAACCCCTGTCGCATTTCGCACGCCCTTTCTTTTTGTGCTGCAGTCGCATAGGCTTTTCTGCGACGCATCATTTCTCGGGAGGATATTAGGTGTCGGACGCGGAAAAATCCCTTCTAATCAAGCGATACGCAAGTCGGCGGCTGTATAACACCGAGACCAGCGATTATGTGACACTGGAAGATATTGCCGGCTTTATCCGGGGCGGACGAGAGGTTCAGATCGTTGATCTGAAATCCGGTGATGATCTGACCCGCCAATACCTGCTGCAAATCATTGCCGAGCACGAAAGCCGGGGCGAGAACGTCTTGCCGGTCAACGTGCTGAACGATCTCGTGCGCAGCTACATGGTGCCCGGCGGCGGCATGATGCCTCAATTTCTGACGAGCTCGTTCGAAATGCTGCGCGAGAACCAAGCCAAGATGATGGAAAACATGACGGCGATGAACCCGATGACCAAGATACCGGGGTTCGAGGCGATGAAGGCGCAGCAGGCCGCGTTCCTCAAGGCGATGACCGGCGGCATGGGCAATTCGTGGAGCGCTCCGTCGGAAGGCGATGAGGCGGGCACCGATGACAGTTCATCCGAAAATCTTGAGGACATCAAGAAGCAACTGGCCGATCTTCAGAACAAGCTTTCCAAACTAAAGTAGTCCCAACCCTTACGCACCTGTCGGCGCCAGCGTGTCAGCAGGATAGCGCATGCAAGCCATTCGGGCGGCAGCGCCCGAGGCCGTCAGGTCCCATAAGCCGGGACCGGCCCCATCACGTCTTCGACCGCGTTCAGGATGATGTCCGCAATCACGTTCAGCTCCGCCTCGCTGAGCCGCACGGGAAGGCGCACATCACAGGCCCGCATCAGCATGGCGCGGGTGCGGGGCAATTCCGGCAGATCGGGAATGAACTTCCAGTTCCAGAAGGCGCGCGCGTTGTCTGCGCTCTGACCAAAGACCTGCACCTTGACGCCACGCGCCTCTGTGGCGGCTGCGAATGACAGCGTTTCGTACTCGTCCATTCTGACAAGGTTGAACTGTATGGAGTCCGGTGCGCGGGCTTCCTGCGGCAGGGGCGGTGGTACGTCAATATTGGGCGATGCGTTGAGCCGTGCGGCCACGTGGTCGTGGTTTGCCAGCCCATCGCGCGCACGGCGCGAAAGCTCCGGTATCTGCGCACGGGCAACCACGGCTGACAGATTGCTCATGCGCAAATTGTAGAGCGGCAACATGTTCTGCCAACGGGTAAACGCGGCCTCCAGCGCGGGCGAGTTGTCGCCGTGGGGGCCTTTGTGCTTCTGCCAATTGTGCTCATAGGCCCCTGACATGATGACCGCACGGGCCACGAGATCGGCATCATCGGTTATCAGAATGCCGCCTTCTCCTGCATTGATCATCTTGTAGGACTGGAACGAAAAACACCCGACCCGACCGATGGTGCCGATGTTCCTGCCGCTCCATGTCGTGCCCAGCGAATGTGCTGCATCTTCGATCACCGGGATATCGCGGGCATCACACAGTGCCAAGATTGCGTCCATGTCGCTGGTATGTCCGCGCATGTGGCTGATGATGACGGCCTGAACATCAGCTAGTTTCGCCTCGAAATCCGCGATGTCGATCCGGTAGTTTTCTCCAACCTCGCACAGGACCGGCAGACAATCCGCGTGCATCACCGATGACGGAACCGCGGCAAAGGTAAAACCGGGGATCAGAACACGGGCGTCGCGCGGCAGGTCGAGCGCCTTCAACGACAGAAACAGCGCGGCAGAACAGGATGACACGGCCAGCGCGTACTTGCTGCCCATCATCCGGGCGAACTCGGTCTCAAGCAACGTAACCGGCGCATCGGCGGGTGCGGTATAGCGAAACAGGTCGCCGGATTGCATCAGCCCATCAATGGCGTCGCGGGCTGATTGCGGGATGGGTTCGGCGTCATGGACATTCGGTGGCAAGGTCATATTTCGATTTCCTTAACTTAACCTGTGAGTTTCTTAAAACAGATAAGAAAAACTGCCAACAGGAAATCGAGCAACGCTGGCGTAACCTCGCCAATGGGAATGTGTGTGATGTCTGAGCTTCAGGTGCCCAGGCGATCGCGCAGGCCGTACCAGGTCATCGCCAGCACAAGCAGGGGCGAGCGCAGCATTGCACCGCCGGGAAAGGCGGGAGCGGGGACGCGGGCCATTGTGTCAAAGCCTTCTGCCTGTCCCTGCACGGCCAGCGCCATCAACTGGCCCGCATGAGTCGCGGTGCCAACGCCGTGGCCGGAATAGCCCGATGCCGACAACACGTTGGGCCCAAGCCGCGCGAGGAACGGCATCCGTTTCATGGTGATTGCCAGGGTTCCGCCCCAAGCATAGTCGATCCGCGCATCCGCGAGATGCGGGTAAATCTGGGTCATCGGCTTGCGTACAAGTGCTGCGATATCGGTGGGGAAGGCATAGCCATAGCTTTCGCCACCGCCAAAAAGCAGCCGGCCATCGGCGCTCAGGCGAAAGTAATTCACCACGAATTTGCTGTCGGCCACGGCCACATCCCGCGTCAGAACCCGCGCAGTCTCGGCTCCAAGCGGTTCGGTCGCCACGATGAAGTTGTTGATCGGCATGACCCGCGCAGCGACCCTCCGGCTGAGGCCACCAAGATAGCCATTGCCGGCCAAGATCACATGATCCGCAATCACGCGGCCTCTGTCGGTCTGAACCGTCGCCGGCTGGCCCTCGGCGATGTGATGCACATGGCATTCTTCGAAAATGCGCACGCCAGCCGAGGCCGCCGCGCGCCCCAGTCCGAGGGCATAGTTCAGCGGATGCAGATGCGCAGCACCCATATCCAGCGTGCCGCCCTTGTAGGCCGGTGACGGGCAGAGATCATGGCAGGCGTCCGCATCCAGGGCCTCGATCTGATCATAGCCATAGCGCGTCTGAAGATGCCCGGCATAGGAATGGAGATCATCGACATCGCGTTTGGAAGACGCCGTATGTGCGACGCCAGGTTTGAGGTCGCAGTCAATATTATGCCGCTGTATCAGCTGCTTGACCAGCGCCTTGCCCTCTTCTGCCAGGTGCCAGAGCTTTGCCGCCTCGGCATCGCCCAGCAGCTTTTCCAGCCCGTCCTGATTCAGGCGCTGGCCGCTGCCCAATTGACCGCCATTGCGCCCGGAGGCGCCAAAGCCGACACGATGGGCATCCAGCAGGACAACATCCATTCCCGCCTCGGCAAGATGCAGCGCCGCCGAAAGACCGGTGTACCCTGCTCCGACCACGCAAACATCGGCGCGGGTCTCGCCACGCAAGGGGGCAAATCGATCCAACTGATTGGCAGTCGCGGCATACCAGCTGGTGGGGTATTCGCCGCGCCGGTCGTTTGAGAACAATAGGTTCATGGTGCCCTCGCGTGCCGCCGGACCTAGACGTTCAGCAGCAGATGTTCACGTTCCCACGGCGAGATGACTTGCAAGAACTCTTCGTATTCCGCGCGTTTGACGATGCTGTAGACACGGGCAAAGTCCGGGCCGAGCACCTTGTGCAAGTCAGTGGCAGCTTCAAACAAGGTCAGGGCCTCGCCCATGACGCGGGGAATATCCTCGTCACCCTCATAGGCATCGCCACGGTATTGCTTGTCCGGGCGGCGCTCTTCCATCATGCCGAGATAGCCACAGGCCAGCGAAGCGGCGATGCAAAGGTAGGGATTGCAATCCATGCCTGCGAGTCGGTTTTCCACACGGCGTGCCTCGGTGCCGGACAGGGGAATGCGAATGCCGGTCGTTCGGTTGTCGCGCCCCCATTCCAGGTTGATCGGCGCGGCGTGATCGCGGGTATAGCGCCGATAACTGTTCACATAGGGTGCCATCACGGCGATGGCGGAGGGCAGGTGGTGCTGCAATCCGCCAATGAAATGATAGAAGGCATCGGTTTCGCCGCCTTGCGGGCCGGAAAAGATGTTCTTGCCGGATTCGATATCCAGAATCGAATGGTGAATATGCATCGCGCTGCCCGGCTCTTCGGCGATGGGCTTGGCCATGAAGGTGGCAAAACAATCGTGGCGCAGCGCGGCTTCGCGGATCAGCCGTTTGAAGTAAAATACCTCGTCCGCCAGCTTGACCGGATCGCCATGGCGCAGGTTGATCTCAAGCTGCCCGGCGCCGCCTTCCTGGGTGATGCCGTCGATTTCGAACCCCTGTGCCTCGGCAAAGTCATAGATATCGTCGATCACCGGCCCGAATTCATCGACCGCCGTCATCGAGTAGGCCTGCCGCGCGGCGGCGGGTCGGCCAGATCGCCCCATCATCGGTTCGATCTGTTTGGCCGGATCAATGTTGCGGGCGACGAGAAAGAACTCCATTTCCGGCGCGACGACGGCTTTCCACCCCTGATCCGCGTAGAGTTTGACCACGCGTTTCAGGACATTGCGCGGCGAGCAGGGCACTGGGTTGTCCTTGCGGTCATAGGCGTCATGGATCACCTGCAACGTCCAGTCGCCGGTCCATGGCGCCGCCGTAGCGGTGGACATGTCAGGGCGCAGGATCATGTCCTTTTCGATGAACCCGCCTTCGCCCGCGGCCTCGCCCCAGCCTCCGGTGATGGTCTGATAAAAGATGCTGTCGGGCAGGTGAAAATAATCCTGCTTGGCAAACTTGCTGGCGGGCACTGCCTTGCCACGGGCAATGCCGGGCAGGTCGGAAATGATGCATTCCACCTCGTCCAGACGTCGACCCTCGAGATAGAGTCGGGCGGCCTCGGGCAGGCGTTCTGTAAAGTCGGTCATGTCTTGCGCCCTTTCTTGAAGAAATTGGCCATTTGCACAGCGATCTTGCCATTGTCGTTCGGCAGGTCCAGACGCTTTGTCGCCTCGTCCAGCAGGTCGTCGGGCACCACGCCCCGCCCGCGGGTCCGGATCAGCCCATCGACAAAATCGTTGCCAAACTCGGGATGCGGCTGCACCGTCCAGATCGTGTCACCATAGGCGATGACCGCGTTCTTGCAGAAATCATTGGACCCCAGCACCCGCGCGCCTTTTGGCAATTCCGTCACCTGATCCTGATGCCAGGCATTCAGGGTCAGCGTCTCGTCGCCCACCTGATAGGTTGTGCCGCCCACGGCCCAGCCGCCGCTGAACTTCTCGACCTTGCCGCCAAGCGCCTGCGCGATGATCTGGTGGCCGAAGCACACGCCGATCAAAGGCCGGCCGCGTTGCACGATCTCGCGGATCAGATCCTCAAGCGGCGGTATCCAGGGATGATCCTCATAGGCGCCATGCTTGGACCCGGTGATCAGCCAGCCTTCAGCCTCGTCCACGCCATTGGGAAACTGGCCGTCGACCACCGGAAAGCTGACAAAGTCGAAATCATGTCCGGCAAGCAGTGTTTCGAATATCGTGTCGTAGTCTCCCATGGACGCGAGCATGTTGTCTGGCGCGTGTCCGGTTTGCAGAATGCCGATTTTCATAAGTCACCAATAATTTGATCAAATTCAGGATAGCAGCGGCGCGTACCGGCGGCAAGAGTGCTCAGACCGACTCGAGATAGCGGGCCAGTGAGGCTCGGCTGTGGGTGCTCCACAGATCGAGATTGAGGGTCGAGAACGGCATCCGCACAGGGCCTATCGAGCTTCACTGCAAGGAGTTTGTGCAGGCGACTACCGCGCATCTGGCCGTTCAACTCGCCTGCCGCAATGTGGAATGCCGGAAAGGTGCGGATGCGCAGAGGTTTGTCCGGCGATACCGGACCTACAGCCTGACCGATGTGTCCTGATCTGGCGCATGAATTTGATCAAATAGCCGTTCGCCGCATCGGACGTCTCTTCCGCGCAGGCAAAATCATGGTGTTTTCTGGCCGTGCACTTCCGGATCAGCGGATCAGGGTCAGCCGCATCGGTGCGCGGGCGCGGCGCTCTGCCGGCAGATGTCGATTGAGGCGTATACCGATGAGGCCGAACACCGACACGATCACCAGCGTCACCAGGATGAAATACCCGGCAAGAATCGGGTAGGGCACGAAGGGGTTGAAGGTCTTGTCGGCGAAATAGCTGGCGTAATAGAGCGCATCACCGCGTTGTTGCCATGCCGGAAAACCGGAAAAGAACACCAGCGTCGTCGCGTGAAACAGAAAGATCGCCTCGTTGGTGTAGGCGGGCCAGGCCAGCCGTAACATCGTGGGCCAGATGATCCGCCGGAATCGGTGCCAGCCGGTCATGCCATAGGCGTCGGCAGCTTCGACATCGCCTTTGGGGATGGAGCGCAGCGCGCCATAGAAAATCTCGCCAGTATAGGCCGCCGTGTTCAGGAACAGGACGATCAGGGCCCCCAACCACGCGGCGGTAAAGGCCCCAAAGGCAGGATTGCTGCTTTTGAGGCTCAGAAACAGGAAGTAGGCGAAAAAGAACTGAATGAACAACGGCGAGCCACGGAAGACAAAGATGAACCATTCCGCCGGTTTGCGAAGCCAGCGGGAGTGTGCCCCCTTGGCCACGGCCAGCCCGGTCGCCAGAAAGAACCCGATGGTCAGCGCCACGATGCCGAAATAGATGTTCCAGATCATGCCCGACCCGATCAACGTCACCTGTTCGCAGAGGGTAAACCCTTCGCGTGGCAGCAGGCGTTCGCCGATGCCGATCGAGCGCAATGCATAGTCATGGATGGTTTGCAGGCAGGTCGACATCAGGCGGCCGCCTTTCTTTGTGCTTCACCACCAGAGGTCGCCTGGCCATGTGTGAGGCGCTGCATCACCCGTTCGAGCACAATTTCGGACACGCGGGTGAAGGCCAGGTAGAAGATCAGAAGGAACAGGAAATACCACATGCGCCAGTCGCCATGCGGAAAGCTCGTGAATTTGCTGGTCTTGGTGCCGCCAAGTTCCCGCGCCCAATAGACGATGTCTTCGATGCCGAGCAGGAACAGCAACGGGGTCGCCTTGATCAGCACCATCCACAGGTTTGACAGGCCGGGCAGGGCAAAGACCCACATCTGCGGGACAAGCACCCGCCAGAAGGTCTGGCGGTGCGACATGCCATAGGCTTCGGCGGTCTCAAGCTGTGCATGGGGCACCGCGCGCATCCCGCCGTAAAGGACATTCGCTGCAAAGGCCCCAAAGACGATGGCAAAGGTAAAGACCGCCAAGAAAAATCCATAGGTTTCGTGCAGGTATTGCGGAGCGTTCCCCAGAGGCATCTTGGCGGCCTGACAGACGACAAAATCCGAGCCTTGCCGGATGGGCTGATCCCAGTCCGGGCACAGCATTTTGTGTCGCAGGTACTCGACCGCCTGATCCAATGCGATCACGAAGAACAGGAAAAAGGCGATGTCGGGGACCCCGCGCACGATCGCGATGTAGATCTTTCCCAGCCAGCGCAGGGGGGCGATTCGTGACCGCGCGGCCATCGCGCCGAGAAACCCGAACCCAAGCGCCACCGGGGCCGTGATCGCCAACAGCAAAAGCACCTTGAAGAACGCCACGTAGAACGACATATGCACGCCGGTCGTCAGATAGCACGAGAACCAGGCAAATGTGCCGAGTGAGTCAGGGTCACTGCAATAGGAAAACATGGGGTGCTTTTGTTCCGGGGATCAGGCCCGCCGATGTAGCGAGCCTGACAGCCACTGTTCAGTAGGTGGTGGTATCGTCGCCGAACCACTTTTTCAGCATCGTGTTCAGCGTGCCATCTTCTTTCATTGACGTAATGGCCGCGTCGAACTTGCCCTTCAGGTCCGTGTCGCTCTCGCGCAGGCCAAGGCCAATGCCACCGCCGAGCGGAACTTCGTCACCAACAAATGTCAGTTCTCCACCGGATTCCTCGACCAGCGGCACTAGGTAGTCCTTGTCGGCAAAGACCGCGTCGGCCTCACCATTGCGCACGGCCGCCACGGTTTCTTCGGGCGTTGCGAATTCGACCAGCGTCGCGCCGCTTTCGGCGACATAACCGGCCTGGATGGTTGCGGTTTGAGCCGCGACCACGCCCTCGAGGACGTCGACGCCGTCGGAGGCGCCCACATAGGCCGAAGCCGTTGGCGGGTAGTAATTCTGGGTAAAGTCGATGACTTCGTCGCGCTCGTCGGTGATGCTCATCCCGGCCATGATGGTGTCATAGTTGCCGGACACGAGGTTGGGGATAATCGAATCCCAGTCATTCTTGACCCATTCACAGGTCAGCTCGGCACGCTTGCAAAGCTCGTCGCCCAACTCGCGCTCGAACCCGTCCACTTCGCCAGCGTCATTGATGAAGTTGTATGGAGGGTAGGCACCCTCGGTGCCCATGCGGATGGTTTTGCCGTGGCCGTCGGCAAACGCAATGCCGGCCGACAGCGCGACGGCCGCAGTGCCAAGGATCAGATTTTTCATGAAGAGTACTCCCTTTGGTTTTTTGCTCTTTTTTTACGCGGCGTGGGTCGCAGACAGAAACCCGCGCAGGCGTTCCGATTTGGGGCTGCCAAACAGCGTGTCCGGCGGCCCTTGTTCTTCGATCAGGCCCTGATGCAGGAACACCACGTGATCCGATACGTCATGGGCCAGTTTCATGTCATGGGTCACGATCAGCATGGTCCGGCCTTCGCTGGCCAGATCCTTGATGACCCTGACAACTTCCTGTTCCAGTTCCGGGTCCAGCGCCGAGGTGGGTTCGTCAAACAACAGCGCCTCGGGCTCCATGCACAGGGCACGGGCGATGGCGGCACGCTGCTGTTGCCCGCCTGATAGCTGTGCGGGATAAACATCACATTTGTCGCCGATGCCCACTTTTTGCAGATACCCGCGCGCGGCCTCTTCGACCTCGTCCCTGGGCCGGCCCAGCACGGTCACGGGCGCTTCCATCACGTTCTGCAAGATCGACATGTGGGACCACAGGTTGAACTGTTGAAAGACCATCGACAGGTTGGTCCGGATACGCAGGACCTGCTTGGCATCGGCGGGGCGACGATGATGGGCATTGCCCTTCCACAGCACGGGTTCGCCTTTGAACAGGATATCGCCCTGTTGACTGTCTTCCAAAAGGTTGGCGCAGCGCAGCAGCGTTGATTTCCCGGATCCCGACGATCCGATCAGCGATACCACGTCGCCCCGATGGGCATTGATGTCCACACCCTTGAGCACTTCGAGCTCGCCATAGCTTTTATGCAGGTTGTTGATTTCGATGACGGAAGGTGTGTCTTGCACGTGGAATCCGGTATTTGGAACAGCTTCAGTGCGTCAATAGGAATGAATTTTCTGCGCAATGCAATGCGCAATACGGAAGAATCAAGGCGGAACCTGCCGAAGTGACCAAGGGTAACCCGTCTTTTGGTCAGGGCGAAGGCGGGGTGGGAACCGCCAGATAGGTGGCCTGTGGAATGTCGATCAGCCCCCGGAGGTGCAGAGCCGCGCGGTCTTTGGGCGTCAGATCGTGAATGGCCGCGCGGACTGCTGTGGCAAGGGGTGCCGTGTCACGGCCCCGTGCCGTGATCAGCGGCAGGCCGGGCGTCGGGGTGGTGGTGCCGATGACTTTCAACTGCTGTGCAACAGGGTCATGTTCCTGCAGCAGGGTCCAGGTCACGACATCGAGCGCGGCCATATCCGCACGCCCGTCGGCCACCGCCTTGGCCGAGGCCGCGTGTGCGCCGGTTTTGGTAAGGGTCTGAACGCTAACACCCAGGGCATTCAGATGCACCATTGGCGCGGCCCATCCCGACTGTGACATCGGCTCGTTATAGGCAAAGGTGCCGCCGGAAAAATCATGGAGCCGATCCTCAGGTGCATCCGCGCGCACCACGAGAACCGAATTGTAGTATCCCGGTGGGCACCCGGTCACGCCGTAGTCCGGCGTTCCGATCAACGCAACGGTTTGGTAGAGTCTGGTGCGATACGGCATGCCGCAGGTCTGCGCCAACAGCAGGTCGGGCGACTGCCAGAGCGCCCATGGATCCCTCTCACGGGACAGCTGCGATGGGCCAAATCGCAGATGGGCACGGATCAGCGCCCAGAACCGGTCGTTCGCGGGTTGAATCGCGGGCATGTCATACATGCCCAGCGATGCAATCATGATTTGTTCGCGTGTTGTCGGGCCATCGCGCTGTCGACGTCGCTGACCCCGAGCAGGCTGGCAACCAGACGCAACAGCGCATCTTCTTCCTGGGCACGTTCTCCATCGGCCAGAACCACGGTCCACAGCGATTGGACCACCGAGCGGCGATCTTCATAGGGCACCGCATCCTTGATGGCGCGGGTAAAGCGGACGGTGTCGGGCGCTTCGGTTTCCAGGGCTTCGGCCTGTCCGCGAAGTTGCGTTGTTTCAAACGGCGACAAGCCATAGCGATCCGCCACAATGCGGTCGATCCGCTCAATTTCAGCAGCCGAATAGTCGTTGTCCGAGCGCGCGACGCGCACCAGAAGTGCGGTCAGGGCCAGCCGGGCGTCCGTATGGGCGAGCGGCGCGGGTTCCGGCTGTGTCAGCCGTTTCAGAAAATCACCAAACATGGCCCAGATATAGGCAAAGGTCAGCAGAACGCAAACCCGGGACATCCGGAGAGGTCAGAAAATCAGACGTCAGGAAATCGCGCGATGGGCCTGTTCGACCTTTTCGCGCGCCGCCTTGCTTTCCAGAAAACTTAGCCCCATCGCCTTGCGGGCACTTTCCAGGACGCGCAGCTCGTCTTCCTTGGGGTCGCCGTCGGCCAACACCACTTCCCACAACGCATCCAGCGCCGCGAGGCGTTCTTCGAGCCCGGTGGTTTCGCGGATCAGCTTGGCGAATGTGTCGGTCTCAGGTGCGGCGGCATGCAGCTTTTCGCAGGTTGCGCGAATTTTTGCCGCTTCGATCGCGTTATGTTGAAAAAGACGCGTCAGAATGCGGTCGATCAGGCTTATTTCCTCGACCTGATAGTTCTGATCCGACATTGCCACGCGCACCAGGAGTGCACCCAAAGCCAGCTCGGCATCCGGATCAGGAAGGTCTTCGGCGTTGTTGGCGCGAAACGCGGCAAAAAGCTTGCTCAACATTGGGAAAGATTATCCGGTATCGCGGGGTTCGCCAAGCGAATCCTATCCATCATAGCCTTCGATGATGACAAGATCGCCGGTTGAGACAGGATCACGGATATCTTTGGCGGCCCGATAACTCGCGCTGTCATAACAGGCCAGTGCCGCTTCATAGCTGTCAAACTCGATCACCACGGTGCGCTTGCGGGCCGCGCCTTCGCGCACCTGCCGTTGACCGCCCCGGACCAGAAACCGAGCCCCGAATTCAGCAAAAGGAGCCGCGTTGGCGGCAACGTATTCCTTGTAGGTTTCGATGTCGGCCACATCAACGTGCGCGATCCAGTATCCTTTGGCCATCAGTCGCTCCCTTGCCCCCTGCTTCGCGGCGAACCTCGCCCGGAATCCCGGGACATGCAATATGGGAAACGACAGCTGGCTGATCACCCGAGTGAACGCAAAAGCAACCCGCCGGCGATCAGCGCGATCACCAAGCCTGCAAAGATTTCGACGGCGGGCAACAACCGCGCCGCCAGACCTCCGCTTGTCAGCGATGCGACAAGCCCGCCGCGCAGCCCGACAGCACCAAGACCGACGGCGACCGTTACCGTTGCGGTGCCGAGCGCCATTGCAAAGGCCCCGGCGATCCCTGCCAGCGCAATCCCCATCTGCCAGGTGATGAGCAATACGAAGAGCGCGCCGGTGCAGGGGCGGATCGCGATGCTCAAGATCAACGCCAGGACCTCGGTCAACGACCGCGCGCCCGCCACTTCGTCTGGTGTCGGGGCGTGACGATGGCCGCATGAGCCGCATGTGCCGTCGTGATCGTGGTCGTGGTCATGATTTGCTGCTGCTTTGCGGACATGGCGAATGCCACGCAGGATCAGCCAGCCGCCGATCAGCGCTATGGCCGCATAAGAGGCCGGTGCCATGATATCCTCGGTCAGTCCGACCATCTGTTCCCGCCCGAGCGACAGGAGCAGTACGCCCGTGTAGACCAGCGCAATTGCCGTGATGGCCTGTCCCAGCGACGCGGCAAATCCGATCGTGGCCAGCCGCAGCGCCGACACCTTGCGGCCCAGCCCGTAGCCGCCGAGCAGTACCTTGCCATGTCCGGGGCCGACCGCATGAAAGAACCCGTAGGCAAAACAGGCAATCAGCAGAACCAGCAAAGACCCCTCGCCGCCGCCGCGCAGTTCACGCAGGGTGCGGGCAATCCGGTTCTGGAAATCGCGCTGTTCCAATGCCGCCATCGCCGCAATTTGGTCAAAGCCGCCACTGCTCCACAGCCAGAGCGCGTAGGCCAGCGCCAGCAGAACCGGAACGATCAGGAAGCGGGACATGACACGCGGATTTCGGTTGCAAACTTGGCTCCGATCAGGGGAATTTCGTTCTCCTCCAGATCCGCATCGGCGTTGATCGTCAACAGCATCTGCCGCATCTGTTCCAACTCGCCATCAATGTCAGGGGCGATCTTGTCCAGCGTGCAGATCGACGCGGGTTTGATCTTGACCGGAAGCGTCACGTCATAGGCAGTGTAATAGGTTTCATCATAGGCACGCAGCGACAGGATGTGCCCAGCGAGACTCGGGGTGGCCTCGACCTGGCGAACATGGGTGGTGGTGATGCGACCATCCTTAAGAGTCGCGGTCGGCTGTTGCGGACCGGACAAATCAAGCAGGGCTTCATCAAGCAGAGCCACCAGATCGCCGTTGAAACCGGGGACCCAGTTCATGTCGAAGCCGGTCAGACGCGCGATGTCTTCTTCTGTCAGCACTCCGTCGAAATCCTGGTCGATCTTCAGTTCTTCTGTGATCAGCAGCGAATAGTATTCGTCATAGGTCCAGGTGATTTTCAGGTGCGAGAGCGCGCCGGACTCGTCAAGAATGATGTCCACACCCGTATCAATAAAGATATGCGGATGGGTCAGCGCGGGCACAGGGACGGTGCACAGCAGGATGGCCAGCAAGCGTGTCATGGCTTGAACCTAATCCGTCGGCGGCGGTACAGCAATCGCATAGGTAGGCCATGCGCTCAAACCAGCCGCGACGTTTCCTTGGCGGCACGCACGAAATCGGCAAACAACGGATGCGGCGCAAAGGGTTTTGACTTCAGTTCCGGATGGAACTGGACCCCGATGAACCATGGATGATCGCGCCATTCGACAATTTCCGGCAGGCGGCCATCCGGGGACATGCCCGAAAACTGCAACCCGACGTCTTCGAGCTGCTCGCGATACTTGATATCGACTTCATAGCGGTGCCGGTGCCGTTCTTCGATATGGGGCGTACCGTAGACTTCGGCCACCCGCGAGCCATCCTTCAGCGTGGCGTCATAGGCTCCCAACCGCATGGTGCCGCCCTTGTCGTCGCCAACCTTGCGCTCGACGCGCTTGCTGCCCTGCACCCATTCCTTGAGGTGATAGACTACGGGTTCGAACCGTTTCTTGCCGGCCTCGTGGTCGAATTCTTCGGACCCGGCGGTTTTCAGCCCCGCGACATTGCGCGCCGCCTCGATCACCGCCATCTGCATGCCCAGACAAATGCCCAGATAGGGTACCTTGCGGGTTCGGGCGAATTCGGCCGCCTTGATCTTGCCTTCGGTGCCGCGTTCGCCAAAGCCGCCCGGCACCAGGATCGCGTGGAAGCCTTCGAGATAGGGGGCCGGATCCTCGGTGTCGAAAATCTCGGCATCGACCCATTCCACCTGAACCCGGACCCGGTTGGCCATACCGCCATGGGTCAGTGCCTCGGCGATGGATTTGTATGCGTCTTCCAGTTGCGTGTACTTGCCGACGATGGCGACCTTGATGGTGCCCTCGGGGTTGTAGATCCGGTCGGCCACGTCTTCCCAGCGGGCGAGATTGGGTTTTGGGGCCGGGGTAATCGCAAAGGCATCAAGCACAGCCTGATCCAGCCCTTCGCGATGATAGGCCAGCGGCGCTTCGTAGATGGATTTGAGATCCTGCGCCGCGATCACGGCATCTGGCCGCACGTTACAGAACAGGGCCAGCTTTGCGCGCTCCTTTTCGGGGATCGGACCTTCGGACCGGCACACCAGAATGTCGGGTGCGAGGCCGATCGAGCGCAATTCCTTGACGCTGTGCTGCGTTGGCTTGGTCTTTAGCTCGCCGCTTGCCTTGATAAAGGGCAGCAGCGTCAGATGCATGAACACGCATTGCCCGCGCGGTCGGTCCTGGCTGAACTGGCGGATCGCTTCAAAGAACGGCAGGCCCTCGATGTCGCCAACCGTGCCGCCGATTTCACACAGCATGAAATCGACCTCCTCCTCGCCGATGGCGATGAAATCCTTGATCTCGTTGGTGACGTGGGGAATGACCTGAATGGTCTTGCCCAGATAATCGCCGCGCCGCTCTTTCTCCAGCACTGTCGAGTAAATGCGACCGGAGCTTACGGAATCGCTGTTTCGGGCGGCGACTCCGGTAAAGCGTTCGTAGTGCCCAAGGTCGAGATCGGTTTCGGCACCGTCGTCGGTGACGAAGACCTCGCCATGTTCAAACGGGCTCATCGTGCCGGGGTCGACGTTGAGATAGGGGTCAAGCTTGCGCAACCGAACCGAAAAACCGCGCGCCTGCAAAAGCGATCCAAGGGCCGCCGAGGCCAGCCCCTTGCCCAGAGAGGACACAACACCGCCGGTGATAAAGATAAAACGCGCCATGCTGTCGGCTGCTCCCGTGACTGTCGAAATTCAGAGTCGCACCGGCCGAAAAAAACCGATGCATCACGGGAGTTCACCCATACAGGATTCGCCCGTCATGCGCAAGAGAACCGCAAGATGCTGTTACGGTTCTCTCTCTTTGGTCAAGGTATTGTACGTGACCGGGTTAGTCGGCTTTGGGCACCAGTGGTGCATCACTGTCTGCGCTCGGCGGCAACAGGTCTTGTGCGTCCGGCAGGGCCGGCACCGTTTCCTCCGCTGCGGGGGCAGAGCCGCCAAGCCGGTCGATGACCGAAGTGCCGGCCGCCTTCTGCGCTGCCAGAACGGTCAAGGTGATCGACGTGCAGATGAACGCAATGGCCAGAATCCAGGTCACCTTGCCCAGGGCCGTTGCCGCTGCACGACCGGATATCGCGCCGCCACCGCCGCCACCCATGCCAAGCCCGCCGCCCTCAGAGCGCTGCAACAGCACGACTCCGATCAGGCCGAGGGCCAGTATCAGGTGGACGATTAATATGACATTTTCCATGAGGACCTGCGGCGTAGGGCGTTTGTATCGGGGGGTATGTAGGCAAGATTGCCGAAAGGGGCAAGGGACGATCTGGGGGCTGGACAAAACGTGCTTGGGGCGCCCATGCTGGGTTCATGCCACACGATCAGTCTCATGACGAACATCCCCACGCTCTGCTGCCCTCCGATCCGGCGCTGCGCGTCAAGGCGCTTGAAACCGTACTGACGCGCAAAGGGCTGATTGATCCCGCCGCGATTGACGTGCTGATCGACCAGTTCGAGACCCGTATTGGCCCGCAGCACGGCGCAAAAGTGGTGGCGCGGGCCTGGAGCGATCCGGAGTTCAAGGCGCGCATTCTGGATGACCCGATGCCCGATCTGATCGAGATGGACATGACCGGTGGGCAGGGCGAACATGTGGTCGTGGTCGAGAACACCGAACGGCAGCATAACATCGTGGTTTGCACGCTGTGCAGTTGCTATCCTTGGCCGTTGTTGGGGGTGCCGCCGGCCTGGTACAAATCAGACGCCTACAGGGCGCGCGCCGTGCGAGAACCGCGCAAGGTGCTGGCCGAATTCGGGGTGATCTTGCCGGAGGGCACCTCCGTTCGGGTCTGGGATTCCACCGCCGAGGTTCGGTATCTGGTGTTGCCGATGCGACCGGCGGAAACTGAAGGGCTGTCCGAGGCTGACCTTGCCAATTGGGTCACGCGAAATTCCATGATCGGAACCGGCCAGCCGGAGGCACCGTCGTGAGCCGGGTTCATGACATGGGAGGCCGCTATGGCACCGGACCTGTCAATACGGGCCAGCCGGATGACGCCCCGTTTGCCGCCGACTGGCAGAAACGGGCGCACGCGATCACAACCCTGTCGATGCCATTGGGCCAGTGGAATATCGACATGCGCCGACATGCCCGCGAAAGACTGGCGCCCAGGGATTATGCGCGGTTCACCTATTATGAAAAATGGATCGCAGCCGTCACCGATATGCTTGTCGCGGGACAGGTGCTTTCAGAAGCAGAGCTGACCGGTGACGATGCGCAGCCACCCGATGAGGCGATCAGAGCACGCAAGGTCAGCCCCGAACAGGTCCGGGCCGCAGCGGGCAAGCGTTTCCCCTATTCGCGCGAGAGTGATGCCAAGTTCAAATACGCGCCGGGCGATGCGGTGCGGACGATTCCCCGTGCAGGAAATCGGCTGATCGACGGGGGGCACACCCGGCTTCCGGCCTATGCGGTTGGCGCGCAGGGACGCATCCTTCTGAGCCACGGCGCGCATGTTTTCCCGGACAGCAACGCGCATGGATTGGGCGAAGCGCCGCAGCCGCTCTATACAGTGGTGTTCCCGGCCTGCGAACTCTGGACGCATCCGGAACATCCCGATGACGAGGTCACCCTCGATCTCTGGGAATGCTATCTGGAGCCGGCATGACGAGCCGGCCCGATCCCGCCTTTGCCGAGCCTTGGCATGCGCAGGTGTTTGCGCTGACCGTTCATCTCAACGAATCCGGGCGCTTTACATGGGCCGACTGGGCCACGCGGTTCGGGGCGACATTGGCGCGGCATGGCCTGACCCGTGAGCTGGACGGGGGCGACGATTACTTCAATGCCTGGCTCGAAACACTCGAAACGCTGCTGGCCGAAGATGGCAGCGCCGGACGCACAGAGGCCGAGCAGGTACGGGTCGCCTGGGAACGCGCTTACCTGACGACGCCCCATGGCGCGCCCGTGCGCCTCACGCGCTGACTTCTGCCGTCTGCGGTGAATTTGAGGTTTCGCTGCCCGCATGCCGCCGCTATACCGGCGCGGGTTTCATAATCGCACAGAAGGAACGGGCATGGCCAATGTCGTTGTTGTCGGCGCTCAATGGGGTGACGAGGGAAAAGGCAAGATCGTGGATTGGCTCAGCGAACGGGCCGATGTGATTGCCCGGTTTCAGGGCGGCCACAACGCGGGCCATACGCTGGTCATCGAAGGCGAAGTCTACAAGCTGCACGCGCTGCCGTCGGGCGTGGTGCGGGGCGGCAAGCTGTCGGTCATCGGCAATGGCGTCGTCCTCGACCCCTGGCACCTGCTGAACGAGATCGAAGGCATCCGGTCGCAGGGCGTCGTGATCACGCCGGAAACCCTGATGATTGCGGAAAACACCCCTCTGATCCTGCCGTTTCATGGCGAGTTGGACCGGGCGCGGGAAAACCAGAACTCGGTTGCCAAGATCGGCACGACAGGCCGTGGCATTGGCCCTTGCTACGAGGACAAGGTCGGCCGCCGCGTGATCCGCGTTGCCGATCTGGCGGATGACGCGACGCTGGCGCTGCGCGTAGACCGGGCTCTGGTGCACCACAACGCCTTGCGGTCGGGTCTCGGGTTGGACGCGATCGACCGCGACGGGCTGATTGCGAAACTCAAGGAGATTGCTCCGGCGATCCTCAAGTTCGCGGCACCCGTCTGGAAAGTGCTGAACGAAAAGCGCAAGGCGGGCAAACGTATCCTGTTTGAAGGCGCACAGGGCGCGTTGCTGGATATCGATTTCGGGACCTACCCGTTTGTCACATCGTCCAACGTCATCGCGGGACAGGCGGCCACCGGCACCGGCATCGGGCCGGGATCGATCGATTTCGTGCTTGGCATCGTCAAAGCCTATACCACCCGTGTGGGTGAGGGGCCGTTCCCGACCGAATTGGATGATGATGACGGCCAACGTCTGGGCGAGCGCGGCCATGAATTCGGCACCACGACGGGACGCAAGCGTCGCTGTGGCTGGTTCGATGCCTGCCTCGTGCGCCAGACCTGTGCCACCTCGGGCGTGAACGGCATCTCCCTGACCAAGCTCGACGTGCTGGATGGGTTCGAAACGCTGAAAATCTGCGTGGGCTACGATCTGGACGGGCAGCGGCTGGATTACCTGCCCACCGCCGCCGATCAGCAGGCGCGCTGTGTCCCCATATACGAAGAGATGCCCGGCTGGTCCGAGAGCACAGAGGGCGCGCGCAGCTGGGCGGACCTGCCGGCCGCCGCGATCAAATACGTGCGCCGGGTCGAAGAACTGATCGAATGCCAGGTTGCTCTTCTGTCCACTTCGCCCGAGCGGGATGACACCATCCTCGTTACCGACCCGTTTGCCGACTGACATGACCAAACCTGAAAAAACCGGTCTGAGCTACAAGGCACGACGCCGATGGGCGCTGGTGATCCTGCTGGTGGGGCTGCCGATCTATATCATGATCGCGGTCACCATCATGAACAGCCTGAACCGCCCGCCAATTCTGGTCGAGTTCCTGATCTACATCGCCCTCGGGGTTGTCTGGGTGCTGCCCTTCAAGTTCATCTTTCGTGGCATTGGCCAGGCGGACCCGGATGAGGAACAACATGGGAATGATCGCCACTGATTTGGCACAATTTGCGGTTTTGTTGCCTCAAATGCGGGATTCGGGCGGCCATATGGTCGCCCGTGGCATGTTTCACGCTATGAAAAAATTGCTTGCACCACTCTGCGAATCCCAGAGGAATGCGGGACGCGTGGCGAGACTGTTCTCTTAACGAATTGATATTCAAAGATTTTTCAAGGAGCCAAATTGCCGCAATACCGCATCAAAAAAGGCTATTGTCATATTTTTGCGCCAATACCCGGAAAACACGCAAGAATCACGCCGCGATTTTTCAACCACGCGCTTATAGTCGGCCGTGAAAGACATCAACAATGACTCGTGCGTTCCGATCCGGAGTCGGCCTTGGTGACAGCCGGGGGGCAGTCTTTTCCGACTCTTGATCACCGTCGCGGACGCGCGGACTGGAGGTATGACATAATGACGGCAAAACTAGTAGTTGGCCTAGACGGGCACAGTTCGGGCGAACGCGCCCTGGACTACGCCCAAAAGCTCGCCGGCCAGATCGGCGCATGCGAGTTGCTCGTGGTGTATATTATCGAATGGTCGCCCTATGCGTTCCAGACCCCCGAGGAAAACGAACAGCGTCACAAGCGACGCGAGAAGGAAATCGCCTCCGCCAATGAGCGGATCATTGCTCCTGCGGTCGAGAGATTGACCAAGGACGGGCTGAGTGTCCGTGGCATCGTGCGTCACGGGAACGTGGCGGACGCATTGAATGAAGTCGCGCTCAAGGAGAATGCGGAACAGATCATTGTCGCTCGAGCGAGCGAGCGAAGCCTGTCCCAACGGATATTTGGCAGCTCGACGGCCAACCTGGTGATGGAAGCCAGCGTTCCAGTAACCGTTGTCGGATAAGAGGATCATCATATGAAACGCGCAGTTACAACAGCGCTGTCTGCTGCGACAGCAATTGGTCTGGCGGCCCCTGCCATCGCCCAGGAAGCCATGACTCTGGATCAGAAGGTCAACGAGACCTTTGCCAGCGTGACGGGGCCATTCGTCAGTCTCATCTTTGCCCCGCTTCCGGGAACGAATTTTCCCTGGATCGTGCTTTGGCTCGTGGTCGCGGCCACGGTCTTTACGCTCTATTTTGCCTTCGTGCAATTCAGGTTCTTCGGACACGCGATCTCGCTGGTAAAGGGCGACTACTCTGACCCCAACGACGCAGGCGAGGTCAGCCACTTTCAGGCGCTGGCCACGGCGTTGTCGGGTACGGTCGGCCTTGGTAACATCGCCGGTGTTGCGGTGGCCGTCGGTATCGGCGGGCCAGGTGCGACGTTCTGGATGATCCTCGCGGGTCTTCTTGGCATGGCGTCCAAGTTCACCGAATGTACGCTGGGCGTGAAGTATCGGAACGAATATCCCGACGGCACGGTGTCGGGCGGCCCGATGTACTACATGTCCAAAGGGTTCACCGAACTCGGGCTTCCGGGTGGCAAGATCCTTGCGGTCCTGTTTTCGATCTTCTGTATTCTGGGCGCTTTGGGCGGGGGCAACATGTTCCAGGCCAACCAGGCACACGCACAGATTTCCGGCATCGTCGGGGATTATCCGGGGTGGATCACCGGTGTCATTTTTGCCGGAGTCGTCTTTGCGGTGATCGTCGGCGGCATCAAATCCATCGCCCGGGTGACCGAAAAGGTGGTGCCATTCATGGGCATCCTCTATGTCGGCGCGGCGCTGATCATTCTGATCGTCAATTTTGACCAGATCGGTTGGGCGTTCGGACAGATCTTTGCCGGTGCCTTTACCGGACTGGGTGTTGCCGGCGGTATGGTCGGTGCGCTGATCCAGGGCTTCAAGCGGGCGGCGTTCTCGAACGAAGCCGGCGTGGGTTCTGCGGCCATTGCCCACTCGGCGGTCCGGACCAAGGAGCCAATCACCGAAGGTTTCGTATCGCTGCTCGAGCCGCTGATCGATACCGTGGTCATCTGTACGATGACGGCTTTGGTGATCACCATCTCCGGTGTTCAGCAAGTTGATCCTGCGACAGGTCTCTTCATCCTGACCGAAGACGGCAGCATGATCGCAACCGAAGGAGGTGTTCAGGGTGTCCAGTTGACGTCGGCGGCCTTTGCTTCTGGGATCAGTTGGTTCCCGCTGGTGCTGGCGGTCGCGGTGATCCTGTTTGCCTTCTCGACCATGATCTCCTGGTCCTACTATGGCCTCAAGGCCTGGACCTATTTGTTCGGAGAAGGGAAGACGACTGAGCTGATCTTCAAGCTGATCTTCTGCGTCTTCGTTATCATCGGGGCGGCGGCCAATCTTGGGCCGGTTATCGATTTCTCCGATGCAGCGATCTTTGCGATGGCGGTGGTCAACGTCTTTGCGCTCTACTTCCTGATGAAGGTCGTGCGCAAGGAACTGGCCTCCTACAGCAGCCGCCTGGCGTCTGGTGAGATTCGCAAGTTCGGCCACTAGGCTCCGCTGGCGGGTTGCAAACGCGCCCCGCCACGGTTCAAATCAACAAAAAAAGACGGCGGCCCCGAAAGGGCCGCCGTTTTCTGTCTGGCGCCTTTGGGAGCTAACCGGCGGCGTGTTTGACCGGACGATATCCAATGTCGTCAGACGCCGTGAACCGCCCGCCACCCACTTTCTCGATCTTGCCGTCGCGCAACAGATTGCCGAACGAGCGCAGGCTATCCTCGCGGTCATAGGCACCGTCATCAATCTGGTGCAATTTGCTCATCAGCTGCGGGCGCGAGAATTGTTTGCGACCTTCGACGAAGGACAGGTAGGCCGCAGCCGCTTCCAGCACATCGGGCATTTCGGTCGCACCCTGTTCCGCTGCAAAGTCGGCAAACGTCGTGTTGGTGTCCGATGTTTCGACGTCATATTCGGCCGTTGCGGCATAAACGCGGCGCGGGCGCACCGGGCCGCGCAACGCCGCGCTGTCTTCGACGTCGATCCTCAGATCCGGGACCAGTTTTAGCGGCGCGTTCTGGCTTTGGTCAGTCGGACGACCGGGGCGTTTGGAGCTCGGACGGGTGGGTTTGACAACGCTGGCCAGATCCTCGCGGTAAACATCATCCGTCGCCTGATCGTCGCCTGATCGCGCCACCGTGCGTTCCTCTCCTGTCGCCGCAGCGGCAGCGCGAAGATGGCTGTATGTCTCTCGCGTGTTCGAGGAATCCGGTTCTTCCATCCTGGCATCGGCGGTAGCCATAAGGCGCGCGAGTTCATTGCCGCCAGGCAGAAGCTTGTTCTTTTGTGAACGGGTCTCGGCGGATTGCTCCGTGATATCTTGCAAATCCCCGGCCGCCAACGCTGCTTCGACATCCGCACGTTTGATCCTCACCACGTGCGGTACTTCAGATGGTTCCCCGTCTGCGTTCGCTGTGGTGCCGGCTGCGACCATTTGTTCGGGTTTCAATAGGTAAGGCACTGAGAGATCTTCCTCAGCCTCAGCCTCAGCCTCAGCCTCAGCCTCAGCCTCAGCCTCAGCCTCAGCCTCAGATCCCAAAGGGCTGCTGTCGTCGGTTACCGAAACAGTACCCAGCACCTTTTGCATGACCTCGTCTTCGTCGGCGGCGCTATCGTGCAGCTGCTCGCCGTCAGGACGTGTCTCCTCGACGTCGTCGGAAACCGAATCTTCATCTTCCATTCCGGTGCCGGGAGCGGGCTCCGCATCATCCGCCGCATCGTCGGCGATCGGATCGGCGTCGTCGGCATCGTCGGAACCGTCCGCAGATTCCGCTTCGTCCTCGCCGAGCGCATCACTCATCTCGCCTGCATAGGAACCGGAGAAGAATTCTTCCACCGTGTCGACATCTTCGGGCTGGTCGTCGTCTTCAAGCTCTGCTGCGTTGCGCGCGACGATCGCGCGCAGGCGTTGCAGCTTGGCGGAAACGCTGTCCGCGACAGGCTCCTCAGACTTCGCCTGGGCCTGTTCCGCCGGCGGTTGTTCCGGTTCCGAGACCTGCGCCATCACCTCGGCGAGGCTGAGCGTCTCTTGCTGCTCATCATTGTCCGGGTCCGCTTCGCGTTCTGATGTGACGTCGGTATCGGGAACGAACTCGGCGTCTTCTGCGCGCAGCAGGATGCTGCCCCGGTCGCCTGTGCGGATATCAACGGGTCTGGGTTCATTGTTCTTGGCGATCCGGGCCAAATTCGCCGGGTCGGGAAGCATCGGCTCGTCACCGAAACCGGGATCAGACGCAGACAGCGCTCGGAAATATTCGGTAATCTCCTTGAGCGTCCCGACAGAATCGTCAAACCCCTCAAGCGTGCAGGAAAACGCCCCGTAGGAAACCGTCAGAACCTTGTTGTTGTTCGCCATGCTGCCCATCCTTAGAGAGTTGTCGCCGACCCTTACACAGTCACATGGTTTAATTTACCATACAGTAGGCGTCAAAAAGCGGTCAGTTCATCATCTGATATCAGTATCTTTTTGTGGCCAGAATGTGTTCTCGTTCCAAAAAAGGGATTAACGCGCCCATGAATGATGCGAATATCCAGAGCAAGCGCGGCATTACGCTTGTTGGCGGGGGCACGGTTGGTCCCGATGATATCGAAATGGCCCTGCGCCTTGCGCCCATGCTTGTAGCGGTCGATGGGGGCGCGTCTTCTGCGCTTGCCGGTGGCCATGACATCCACGCCGTTGTGGGAGATTTCGATAGCCTCACCGCGCAGGATCGCGCGCGGATTCCTGCCGATCGGCTGTTTCAGATCGCCGAACAGGACAGCACGGATTTCGAAAAGGCGCTGCGCTGCATCGCGGCGCCGGTGATTCTCGCGGTGGGATTCCTCGGCGCGCGGCTTGATCATCAGTTTGCGGCGTTCAACGCGCTTGTTCGCTATCCGGGCAAGCCGTGCATCCTGATCGGTGAGACCGAGATCGTATTGCACGTCCCCCCGGTTCTCGTGCTGGACCTGACGGCTGGCGACGTGGTGTCGTTGTTCCCGATGGCCGCTGTCAGCGGGCGTTCGCAGGGATTGAAATGGCCGATCGACGGGCTTGCTCTGTCCCCTGATGGGCGCATCGGAACCTCGAATCGTGCGACGGGGCGGGTCCGGCTTCGGGTGGATGGGGCCGGGCTTCTTGCAATCGTGCCGCGGCGGGCACTTGCGGCTGCGGTCACTGCGCTGGCATCGTCTCGTCGTCACGCGTCTGTCGGGCAATTGCCCGCGCAGTGGCCTGCTCGCGCATGATCACGTAGAGGCCGGCGCCAATGGTGACCAGAATGCCGATGCTGGCCAATGTGTTGGGCAGGTCGCGAAACACCAGCCATCCGATAATCGTGGCGACCGGAATCTCGAGATACTGCATCGGAGCCAGAGTCGCGGCAGGCGCGTAGCGCAGAGACCATGTCATCAGCAAATGCGCGGCCGTACCCAGCAACCCGATGGCAATCAGCAGGCCCCATTCGGTTCCGTCGGGCCGAATGAGGTTCAGGCCTGGCCATCCGGCTGCGTCGCCGATCAGGACCGCAGGTATCAAGAGGACGGTCGCCATCACGCCGCTTACGGCCTGCAGGCCAATCGGGTCGGTTTCCTTGGCCAGCTGACGGGTCACGAGCATGAAGAACGAGAAATTGATCGCGACCACAAGCGGCCACAGCGCAGGCCAGCCGATTTCGACAAAGCTTGGCTGAATCACCATCAGGGTCCCGATGAAGCCGACAATGCAGCCGATCAGCCTCCGGCTGCCGACTTCTTCGGACAGCACGAACTTGCCGAGCAGGAGCATGATGAATGGCATGACAAAGGCGATCGCAACCGCATCTGCGAGCGGCAGATACTTCAAGGCCGTGAACATGGCGCCGATGCCGGTGATATGCAGCACCGTGCGAACGAACGTCAGGATCAGCACGCGCCCGCGCATCCGCCACAAGCGCCCGGTCAGGTAGACGATCGGAATAAGCGCAACCGCCTGAATGGCAAACCGCACCAGCAGCAATTGGCCAAGCGGGACAGATTGCCCGAGCAGCTTTGCCACAGCGTCACCCATCGGGGCGACGATGCAGAAACCAAGCATCAAGAGAACGCCCAGAAGGGGCCGATCGGTAGACATGGTCTGCACGCTAGCAGCGACAAAAAATGATGCAAGGAAACGTTCTGTTTACCAAACGCACAAAAGCGTGGCTCCCTGTGAGCTGACCGATGATTTAAACTCTCTGGTCGGCACGCCGCCACCTGAGCAGAACCGGTGAAGGAACCGCCAGGAAACTTGGAGCAGCGCGACGCGTTGCTGGTGACGGTAGCCTTTGTGTTTGCCGGGGCCTGCGAGTCGCTCGCTCAGCAATTCGGAACATTCACGGCCAGCCCGCCAAGCGAGGTTTCCTTATAGCGCTCGCTCATGTCCTGACCGGTCTGCCGCATGGTTTCGATACAGGCGTCAAGCGGAACCAGATGCGTGCCGTCACCGCGCAGGGCAAGGCTTGCGGCTGACACGGCCTTGATCGCGCCAAGGCCATTGCGCTCGATACATGGCACCTGAACCAGCCCCCGCACCGGATCACAGGTCATACCCAGATGATGCTCCAGCGCGATTTCGGCGGCATTTTCCACCTGTTCCGGCGTGCCGCCCATGACCGCGCATAGCCCGGCGGCAGCCATGGCGGCGGCGCTGCCCACCTCGGCCTGACAGCCTGCTTCGGCCCCGGAAATCGAGGCGTTGAACTTGACCAGACCACCGATGGCGCCGGCGGTCAGCAGGAAATCCTCGACATGTGCCGAGGATGCGCCCGGAACATGATCCAGGTAATAGCGCAGTACGGCCGGCAACACACCCGCCGCACCATTGGTCGGGGCGGTCACGACCTGTCCGCCGGCAGCGTTCTCCTCGTTCACCGCCATGGCATAGACGCTCATCCAGTCGTTGATCGTGTGCGGCGCGGTCAGATTCATGCCGCGTTCGGCGATCAGCGCATCGTGAATGCCCTTGGCGCGCCGCTTTACGCTCAGCCCGCCCGGCAGGATGCCATCGGTCGTCAGGCCGCGATCTATGCAATCGTTCATCACTTCCCACAAACGCGCGGTACCAGCGGCCAGCTTGTCCGCGCCGCCACGAGACAATTCGTTCGCGCGTTTCATTGCGGCGATGGACTTTCCGGATTCTCCTGCCATTGCGAGCATTTCAGCGGCGGATTTGAACGGGTAGGGGACAGGCGCGCCGTCATCCGTATCCTTGCCTGCGGCAAGTTCCTCCTCGGTCATCACGAACCCGCCGCCGATCGAGTAATAGGTCTGGCGCAATGTCACGTCGCCCTGGGCATCGGTTGCCATCAGGATCATTCCATTGGCATGGCCGGGCAAAACGCGATCGTAATCAAAGATCAGGTCAGTGGCCGGGTTGAACCTGAGCGGACCCAGCCCTTCGGGTGACAGGCGGTAGGTCGATTTGATCTCGGCAAGGGCCTTGGCAGCGGCTTCGGCGTCGTAGGTTTCGGGTCGAAATCCCGCGAGCCCCAAAATCGTGGCCCGGTCCGTGGCATGGCCCACGCCGGTGAACGCCAGACTGCCGTGCAATGATATTCGCAACCCGACCAATCCGAACGGCGAGGCGCGCATCTCATCCAGAAAGCGCGCGGCGGCAACCATCGGCCCCATCGTGTGGGATGAGGACGGTCCAACGCCGACCTTGAACATGTCAAATACCGATAGGAACATGGCGAACCCTCTGATTTCCTGTGCCAGGTAGCTCTATCACATGCCCGTTCTGCGAGCGACGTCAAGAAAGCGACACTTTGCCGGGCGATATGACATTTTCACGGATCAGGTGGCACTGCCTTCCGGGGGTCGGGCGTGGCGCGGTGCGGTAAACGGTGTCGGTCCCAACCCTTCGGCAACTTGTGCGGCGCGGGTGGCCGGATGATTTTCGAGGCCTGCCAGCAATTCAAACAGGTGCGGGGTCGCCGAAAGGTCGAACCAGCTTCGATCCCAGTCGCTGGGAAACAGCGCCATCCATCGCAAGAGGCAGGCCACATACCAGCACAGCCCGGTTGGTGCATCCGCAGACAGCCAGCCGGGACAATCTGCAGCCACCTTGTCAAGTCTTGCGAGATGAGTGCGCAGCCGGTCCTGCAGGGTCTTGCGCAGGGCCGTCTGCGCGCTGATGTCGTGACCCACGTAGAGATGCGGGTAGAACATCATCCGCAGGTCGGCATGCAGCGTGTTGGAAACAAAGAACAACCATTTCAGATAGGCACCCCGGTCTACGGCCTCAAGCGCTGGGGCACTCTTGTGATGCGTGTCGGCCAGCCACAACAGGATCGCGCCGGTTTCAAACAGCGGGCCCTGGGGCGTTTCCAGCACCGGGATCAATCCGTTGGGGTTCAACGTGAGATAGGCAGGGCTGCGCTGTGCTTGCCGTGTTCTGTCAACGAGGACGGTCTCGTAGTCTTGCCCCAACTCTTCCAGTGTCAGCCTGACAATCAGCGACGCATTGTCGGGCGCATAGTGGAGGCGATAGCCCCCGGTCATTGGCGCCGTGCGACGGTGATGAAATGGCTCAGCGAGAACCAGAAACGACGATCTCGTGCAAGCTCGGCCTGTTCTTGCGCCCACGCGCCGGATTCGTCCGGCGTCATTTCTCCGGTCGATGTCGCATATCCCACCATCAGACGGATCATCATCTGCGCCAACCCATCTGGCCGCAGATCGATGTCACAATTGTTGTACGGGATCACGGTTTCCATTCTGAAACCGGCATTCCGAAGGGCGCTTGGCAAGATTTCCGGAACCCGTCGTTCCGCGAGGTGGCCATCCCAGATGCGGATCATCCGGGCCATGCGCTCGGGCTGATCACTGTGCCAGACCAGCGTGTCAAAATGCATGTCCGAAATGACCACGCGACCATCGGGTCGCAAAACCCGGTGCAACTCGGATAGGGCAGGGTGCATGTCATCGAAATACTCGAACACCTGCAGGGAAACGGCCTTGTCGATACTGCAATCCTCGATCGGCAACGTCTCGGCACTGCCCTGCAGCAGCGTCACATTCGCGCGCGCGCCGCATCGTTGCCTGGCCGAGTTCAGCATGTGATCGCTGGGATCCAGCCCGAAGATGTGACCGTCCTCGCCCACGGCCCGCGCGAGATCCTGACTCAGCAAACCGGGCCCGCAGCCGACATCGAGTATGCGCTCGCCCGGTCGCGGATCTACCGCGTCAAAGCTCATCCTGCGTCGTCGCGAGAAATCCGCCCCCTGATAGGCATCGTCCAGCAGGCGCGCCGTATGTTCATCAAACTTCAGCATCCTATCCCCGCAATCGACCCCGCCATAGAATCTATCACAGCCACTCGGATCTGTCCAAACCGCCAATCCCTGCATTTCGCCCCTCGCCCCTCTTGGACAACTCGCCTATAAGGCCGGGAATTGACCTGGAGACTGCACATGACCGGTGAACTGTCACCTGCCGACAAAGCCAAATCCGTCGCAGCAAATCGTGCTGCGGGCTATGTCGAGGATGGGATGAGGGTTGGCCTGGGCACGGGCAGCACAGCCGCCTGGCTGGTAAAGCGTCTTGGGGAACGGGTGCGCGCCGACGGTCTCAGGTTTCGCGGCGTTCCAACATCGACACGGACCGCAGCGCAGGCCCGCGACGTGGGCATCGAGGTGATCACGCTGGACGAGGCGGGTTGGCTGGACCTGACCATCGACGGTGCCGACGAATTTGACAGCGATCTGACCCTGATCAAGGGCGGCGGCGGGGCGCATTTGCAGGAAAAGATTGTTGCAAGGGCCAGTGACCGGATGATCGTGATCGCGGACGCCGCCAAAGAGGTTGAAACGCTGGGGGCCTTTCCCTTGCCGGTCGAGGTGATCCCCTTTGGCTTGAAGAGCACGCAGAAGCTGATTGAAGAGGCGCTTGTCGCGATGGATGTCGGAGGACGGACGACGGCCCTTCGCATGAACGGGGATGCGCCATTCGTGACCGATGAAGGCAACCACATCATCGACCTGCACCTGCAACGGATCGGCGACGCA
The DNA here is from genome assembly GCF_032595355.1 of Sedimentitalea todarodis. Classification (NCBI taxonomy): domain Bacteria; kingdom Pseudomonadati; phylum Pseudomonadota; class Alphaproteobacteria; order Rhodobacterales; family Paracoccaceae; genus Sedimentitalea; species Sedimentitalea todarodis. The sequence continues at coordinate 70,301 of NZ_JASMWN010000010.1, forward strand.
CGGCAGATTTCGACGGTGCTGAACCAGATACCCGGCGTCGTCGAAAATGGCCTGTTCATCGACATGTGTGATCTCGTGATCGTCGGGCATGCTGACAGTCGCGTCGATCTGCACCATCTCGGCAAGGAATCGACCTGATGTGGCGGGCATCAGAACCGGACAGACGAATGCAAAAAGTTTGAGGGCGCACACGGATGAGTTTTGATTTTGATCTCTTTGTGATTGGCGGCGGCTCTGGCGGTGTGCGCGCCGCACGGGTGGCCGCGTCCGAGACCGGGGCCAAGGTCGCGCTGGCCGAGGATGACCGCTATGGCGGCACCTGTGTGATCCGCGGCTGTGTTCCAAAGAAACTGATGGTGTTTGCCTCGGGTTACGGCGAGATGGCCGCAGAGGCGCGTGCCTATGGCTGGGACATCGGCGATGGCGCATTTGACTGGCTGGCGTTTCGTGGAAAACTGAATGCGGAACTGGACCGGCTCGAAGGCGTCTATCGCAAGCTTCTGGCCAATGCGGGTGTCACGACGTTCGATGCACGTGCGACGCTCAGGGATGCGCATACCGTCAGCCTGTCGACAGGCGAGGTCTTCACCGCCAAGCATATTCTCGTGGCGACGGGCGGCCATCCGGTCCGGCCCGACTTGCCCAATGCCGATCTGGGGATCGTGTCTGACGATATCTTTCACCTGGCAGAGCTGCCGAAATCCTTGCTGATCATCGGGGGTGGTTACATCGCTTGCGAATTCGCCTGTATCATGCGCGGGCTGGGAGTCGACGTTACGCAATACTATCGCGGGGCACAGGTCTTGCGTGGTTTTGACGAAGAGGCGCGCGGGTTGGTGGCCGAGTCGATGCGCGAAAAGGGTGTCGATCTGCACACTGGCACCGACATTATCGAGATGGGCCCCGCCGAAACCGACGGCAAGGCAGGCGAACGGGTCAGGGTCAAGGCCACCAATGGCAGCGAGCGCGTGTTTGATGCGGTGCTGTTTGCCACGGGGCGCGTTGCCAATACCGGCAACATGGGGTTGGAAGACATCGGCGTGAAACTGGGCCGCAAGGGCCAGATCATGGTCGACGAATACAGCCAGACCGCCGTGCCATCGATCTATGCCATCGGCGACGTTACGGACCGGGTCAACCTGACCCCGGTTGCAATCCGCGAGGGCATGGCGTTTGTAGAGACGGTGTTCAAGGGCAATGCGACGCCTGTCGATCACGAGTTGATCGCAAGCGCGATCTTTACCCAGCCGGAGTTCGGCACCGTCGGCCTGAGCGAAGAGGACGCCGCAGAGCAAGAGCCGATCGAGGTCTATTGCACCAGCTTCCGGCCGATGCAGACTGCCTTTGCCGACAAACCCGACCGGGTGATGATGAAGCTCGTGGTCAGCAAGACCAATCGCAGGGTGCTGGGCTGTCACATCGTTGCGCCCAACGCGGGCGAGATGATCCAACTGGCCGGGATCGCGGTCAAGATGGGCGCAACCAAAGAAGACTTTGATCGCACGGTTGCGGTCCACCCGACGATGAGCGAAGAAATCGTGACGTTGAAAACACCGATACGGTCAGCCTGACTGTTTCGGACTTGAATAATCCGATAGGGCATACACCTATCTAGAACGCATCAGGACAGCGCCTTGTGGCGCGGTATGACAAGGGGAAACACAACAAATGGCGGGAAACAGTGGCGGTCCCTGGGGGGGTGGCGGTTCATCCGGCGGCGGCGGCGATGATGATCGTCGCAACGGCGGCGGCAAGCGCGGCGGAGACGGCAAACCCGGTTCCGACGGGGCGCAGCTTCCGGAAATCGATGAGCTGGTCAAGAAGGGCCAGGAGCAGCTGCGCGTCCTGATGGGGGGACGCGGTGGCTCGGGCCATAAAGGCGGCGGCCCGAACGGCACCGGCGGATCCGGTGGCGGCGGTAGCCCTCTGTTTACCCGTGGAACCATCGTACTTGGCGCGCTCGTCGGGGCGATTGCCTGGGGCATGGCGAGCTTTTACACCGTCAAGCCCGAAGAACAGTCAGTTGAATTGTTTCTGGGCGAGTTTTCCAGCATCGGCAATCCCGGCCTGAACTTCGCGCCCTGGCCGTTTGTAACGGCCGAGGTGATCCCGGTCACCCGCGAACAGACCGAAGACATGGGCGGCACCCGTGGCGCACAAGACGGTCTGATGCTCACCGGCGATGAAAACGTCGTCGACATCGATTATCAGGTGGTTTGGAACATCAACGACCCGGCACAATACCTTTTCAATCTGGCTGATCCGCGCCAGACCATCCAGGCGGTGTCGGAATCGGCTATGCGTGAAATCATCGCACAATCCGAGCTGGCCCCGATCCTGAACCGGGATCGCGGTGTTATCGGCGAACGTCTGAAAGACCTGATTCAGTTCACGTTGGACAGCTATGGCAGTGGCGTAAACATCATCCGGGTCAACTTTGACAAGGCCGACCCGCCGGAAAAGGTGATCGACGCCTTCCGCGACGTGCAGGCCGCTGCCCAGGAACGCGACCGTTTGCAAAACGTGGCTGATGCCTATGCCAACAAGGTACTGGCCGAGGCCCGTGGTCAGGCGGCGCAGTTGCAGGAAGAAGCCGAAGGCTATCGGGCGCAACAGGTGAACGAAGCTGAGGGTGAAGCCAGCCGGTTCACCGCAGTTCTGCAAGAGTATCTCAAAGCGCCGGAAGTGACGCGCAAGCGCCTCTATCTGGAAACCATGGAACAGGTGCTGGGTGGTCTGGACAAGATTATTCTGGACGAAAGCGGGGGCGGGTCCGGTGTCGTACCCTACCTTCCGTTGAATGAATTGCGCCGGAACACCGGGGAGTCCAACTGATGCGGAAAACAACGTTTCTTCTGCCGATCATCGTGATTGTCGTTGCGGGTCTGATGTCTGCGCTGTTCATCGTGGATGAGCGCGAAAAGGCACTGGTCCTGCAGTTTGGTCGGGTTGTTGCGGTCAAGGAAGACCCCGGTCTGGCCTTCAAGATCCCGCTCATCCAGGAAGTCGTGCGGTATGATGACCGCATCCTGTCGCGCGATGTCGAACCCTTGGAGGTCACGCCTCTGGATGATCGCCGTCTGGTGGTTGACGCCTTTGCGCGTTTCCGGATCGCGGACGTCACCCAGTTCCGTCAGGCCGTGGGTGTGGGTGGCGTCGCCACGGCGGAAAACCGGCTCGATTCGATCCTTCGGGCTGAAACCCGCGAAGTTCTCGGGTCGGTAACATCCAAGGACATCCTCAGTTCCGACCGGGCGGCCTTGATGCTGCGAATCCGCAACAGCGCCATTTTCGAAGCCCGAGGGCTGGGCCTCGAAATCATCGACGTGCGCCTTAAAGCCACCGATCTGCCCAAGCAGAACCTTGAGGCCACTTTCGAACGGATGCGTGCCGAGCGCGAACGCGAAGCGACCGACGAACGTGCCCGTGGGCACGAGGCCGCTCAGCGGGTGCGTGCCCTAGCCGACCGGACAGTGGTTGAACTGGTATCCGAGGCCCAGCGGGAAGCCGAGATCATTCGCGGTGAAGCCGATGCGTTGCGCAACAACATTTTTGCCGAAGCCTTTGGCAAGGATCCCGAATTCTTTGAATTCTACCGGTCTCTCACCTCCTATCAGCGGGCACTCAAAGGCAGCAATTCGTCCATGGTGATGAATCCGGATTCCGAGTTCTTCAACTACCTGAGATCGCCGAGCGGCGGTCGCGCGGTGACGCCCCCTGCGCCACTGCCCCAAGCTCAGGTCGATGCAGCTGAAGGCGCGGCGCTTGAAGCCGCCGAAGCGGATGCGGCTGCTGGCACGGCGGCGAGTGAAGCGCAGGAAGAAGCCGAAACCGACGTGAACAACTACGAGGTTGACCAGGTTGAAGACGCCGAGGACGGAGTGCAGAACTAATGGCCATCGCCCTATTGGCGATAGGACTGGTTTTGATTGTCGAGGGGCTGGCCTGGGTGCTTGCCCCTTCGCTCATAGAACAAATGCTTGAAATGCTGCGCAGCCTCTCTGAACCGGCGCGCAGACAGATCGGTGCTCTCGCCATTGTCAGCGGTTTGATCCTGTTGTGGTGCGCACACTGGCTGGGTGCGCTGTGAAAGCGTTTGGTGCACGCGACTGGCCGCTACGTCCTTCAAATCCACTTGATTATCGGCAACACCCTTTGCTGTGCGCATCAAAGCCCCTACATTGTGCAAAGAACGCAGGATCGGCGCCGTGTATTGGGCCGGTACAGGGAAAATAAAGAGGAGATGGCACAGTGATGCCACAGGCAATTGCAATTTCAGCAGCAGACAATCACCCTCAGCGGGCCAAGATGCGTTTGTTTTGGCTTGGTTTTCTGGCGCTGAGTCTCTTTTTGATGCAGGCGCTCGCAGCTCAGGCCAAACCGGAAAGCCTGGCTCCGCTTGCCGAGAAGATCAGTCCGGCGGTTGTCAACATCACGACATCCACCGTGGTCGAAGGCCGGACGGGACCGCAGGGAATCGTGCCCGAGGGCTCGCCTTTCGAGGACTTCTTTCGCGAATTCCAGGACCGAAACAACAACGGTGAGCAGCGCCCCCGCCGTTCGTCGGCGCTTGGATCGGGCTTCGTGATTTCCGAAGACGGGTATGTGGTGACCAACAATCACGTGATCGACGGGGCCGACGAGATCCTGGTCGAATTCTTCTCGGGAGAGGAACTGCCCGCCAAGGTGATCGGCACCGACCCGAACACCGATATTGCCCTGCTCAAGGTCGAATCGGATGAGCCATTGTCCTTTGTCAGCTTTGGCGACAGCGACAATGCGCTGGTCGGTGACTGGGTCATGGCCATGGGTAATCCGCTGGGGCAGGGGTTCTCGGTCTCGGTCGGGATCGTTTCGGCGCGCAATCGGGCGCTGTCAGGCACCTATGACGATTACATTCAGACCGACGCGGCGATCAACCGGGGCAACTCGGGTGGCCCGTTGTTCAACATGGACGGCGAAGTCGTCGGTGTGAACACCGCGATCCTGTCGCCCAACGGCGGCTCTATCGGCATCGGATTTTCCATGGCGTCCAACGTGGTGACCCGAGTGGTTGATCAGCTCAAGGAATTTGGCGAAACCCGTCGTGGTTGGCTGGGTGTGCGCATTCAGGATGTGACCGAGGAAATCGCCGAGGCCATGGGGCTGGAAGTGGTGGCGGGTGCCCTGATCACTGACGTTCCGGAAGGTCCCTCGAAGGAGGCCGGTTTGCTGTCGGGCGATGTGATCGTCAACTTTGACGGAACCGAAGTCACCGACACTCGCAGTCTCGTGAAAAAGGTCGGCAACACCACGGTCGGCAAGGCCGTGCGCGTCGTCGTTTTCCGTGACGGGGCCACCAAGACCATCCTGGTCACGCTGGGTCGCCGCGAAGAAGCCGAGGGCGCAGTGCCCGCCGCCGTCACCAAGCCGGACAGCGAGATGCAGGAGGAAGAAGTTCTGGGCATGACCATCACCGTCCTCACGCCCAAGCTGCGCGAGGAACTCGGAGTCGACGATGGACTGACCGGACTGGTTGTGATGGATATCGAAGAGACGTCGGAGGCCTTTGAGAAAGGTCTGCGTGCGGGTGATCTCATCACCGAGGTCGGTCAGCAGAAGGTCACGTCCGTCGAGCAGATGGATGAACAGATCACGGCCGCGCGCGAGGCCGGTCGCAAATCTCTGTTGTTGCTGGTGCGTCGTGGTGGAGACCCACGGTTCGTCGCGCTGAACATCGAGGACTGAGAGCGCCGCGCCGCAAGCCGGGACGATACCTTGAAACGGCAAAGAGCCATGCGTGTGAACGCATGGCTCTTTTTCCTGGGACCGGCGAGGGAGGAGCACACAGGGAAAATGGCCGGCCCTGGAAACTGGGGGTCAGATGGCTAGGGCCACCTGCCCGGGGGATGCAAACGATTCTGGACACGTTGGAACTGTTTATCGAGAGAAACAAAAAAACTAATCAATAGTCCCAGCAGGGATACACGTTGTCTTGGGACCGGGGAACAGGCACGATTTCGGAGCGATACGGGACGGCGTGTCATGGTGGCTCCTTTCATCTTTAACTGTGCCAGAGGCGTTGCGGTTTTCGTACTCCCTGTTTGCCTGAGAATCGCCGCGACGTATGTGAACCAGCACACACAACGGGGCGGAAAGGCACATATTGTCCGAAATTGATTCCGTGTTGGTCGGAACGCCTGGCACCCGGATCAGATCTGGTCGGGTTTTGCCAGCCGCGAGAGGCCTTCCCAGTCCTGGATCACCAAGCCACCGCGCGCGCCCTGAATGACCCCGTCGCGTTTCCAGATTGACAGGATCTTGGAAACCGCCTCGCGTGTGGCCCCCACAAATTCCGCCAATTCCGCCTGCGACAGATCCAGCTTGCAGGGGGAGAGGGCGGCCTCGGGCGCCAGATGCAGGATCTTGCGGGCCAGTCGCGTCGGCAAGGGCAGAAAGACCTGCTCATTCAATTGGCGTCCCATCCACCGCATACGCTGACCCGCGAGGTGGATCATGTCGACAGCCAGTTCGGGCTGTCTGCGGATTTGCTTGAGCACATCGGCATGTCGCACGCGAAAGAGAAGTGTTTCCTCGACCGCAGTAGCGGTTGCGGTGCGAGCACCGGGATCAAACAGGGTGATTTCGCCGAACAATTCGCCGCGTCGCATCATTTCGAGCGTCAACTTGCGCCCGTCCAGCGCGAGCACGCTGAACTCCACGGCACCCTTGATGATCGCATATAGCGCATCGCCTTCATCGCCCTGTTCGAAGAGCGTATCGCCCGGCGACAGGTTGATTTCTGTCGCCTGCTGGGACAGCATCTCTTTCAGCCCGGCCGAAACATCTGACAGGAATCCGATTTCTGGCAGGCCTTGCGTTGCCATGCATGTGTCCCCTTTTGCTCTCTCCGGCTGCAGACTAGCAAATTTCATGACCCCGGCAAAAGCGGGAAAAGCGATCATCTGGTTTGAAACCGGTGTAATCCGTCATTTCGCTATGCAGCAGGGACCATGGGTGCAGGGGTGACCGGAACAGAAAAAACCGGAAATTCGGACATTTCCCTCTCAACGAGCCTCCGGCACGGGCAGATTCGGCTGGCGTGCCCCAGTTTGCTTGACTAAAGAGAACTCCGAGACACGCAGAGGAGCCGGAAGACATGGCAAAAATCACGTATATCGAGCATGGCGGCAAAGAGCATGTGGTCGAGGTCGCCACCGGGCTGACCGTGATGGAAGGTGCGCGCGACAACAATATTCCGGGCATCGAAGCCGATTGCGGCGGGGCCTGTGCCTGCTCTACCTGCCACGTCTATGTGGACAAGGCCTGGGTCGAGAAGTTGCCCGCCAAGGACGACATGGAAGAAGACATGCTCGACTTTGCCTATGAACCGGATGGCGAACGTTCGCGGCTGACATGCCAGATCAAGGTCACCGATGCGCTGGATGGTCTGATCGTCCAGATGCCCGAAAAACAGATCTGAGACCGGAACGGGCGCGGCGTAAACCCGCCCGCCCGTGGAAACGCTTCGCTCGCCGCGCCTTGCCAGCTTGGGCATTTTCTTGCGGGTGTTGCGGTTGCACCACCGAACCCGCTAGGATTGACAATCCGGACTTGCTGGCCGGTACGAAACCGATTGGGGGGGAACGATCGTGAAATATGCGGTTCTCTGGGAAGACGAGTCCGGCGTGTCACGTTTTGAAGATCGTGACATGGACCTTCCAGTGCAGGACTTTGTTCCGCCTGCGGCGCCGCTGATGATTTCCGATGCCGTCGCGGCCTCAAGCTTTGTGTTCCTGACATTGCCCGCAGGCTGGCGGGGGGTGCGCCACCGTTCGCCGCATTGTCAGATCGCCGCGATCCTGTCCGGTTGTTTCCGGGTTCACGCGGGGTCTGGTGAGGTTCGCGACTTTCGCGCGGGTGACCTGTTCTGGATGAAGGACACAACTGGCGAAGGACACGAATCATCCGCCGAGGACGGAGAGCCGGTCAACATGATCATTGTCCAGACGCCAGAAACACCGGAAGATCGTTAACCCGGCGGGGCCCTACAGCGCCCGCCACCCGATGTCCCGACGGCAGAACCCCCGGGGCCAGTCGATGCTATCGGTCATCGCATAGGCCCTGTCCCGTGCCTGGGCCAAAGTGCTGCCGCGCGCGGTGAGGTTCAGCACTCGGCCCCCGATTGCGGTGATCTTGCCGTCGCGTTCGGACGTGCCGGCGTGAAAGCACATCTGGGAACTGGACTCGGGCATACCGTCGAGCCCGCCAATCACATCGCCCTTTTGATAGCTGCCGGGATACCCTTTGGCCGCCATGACCACCGTCATCGCGTGATCATCGGCCCAGTGCACCTGCGCCTTGTCCAGCCGACCTTCGGCGGCGGCATGCATCAGATCCATCGCCTGTGCCCCCAGTCGCATCATCAGAACCTGGCATTCCGGATCGCCAAAGCGCACGTTGTATTCGACGAGGCGTGGCTGGTCGTCCTTGATCATCAACCCGACATAGAGCACGCCCTGATAGGGCATCTCGCGTCGTGCCATCTCGGCCATCGTAGGGCGCACGATCTGTGCCAGTGCCTTTTGGGTGATTGCGTCGGTCATGACCGGGGCCGGAGAGTAGGCCCCCATGCCGCCGGTATTGGGACCGGTATCGCCTTCGCCCACCCGCTTGTGATCCTGAGCGGTGCCGAACGGCAGCACGGTTTCGCCATCGCACAGCACAAAGAAGGACGCCTCTTCGCCCTCCATGAATTCTTCGACAACCACCTCCGCCCCGGCACCTCCAAACGCTCCGCCGAACATGTCATCGATCGCGGCCAGCGCTTCGGATTCGTCCATCGCGACGATCACCCCCTTGCCCGCCGCAAGACCGTCGGCCTTGACCACGATCGGCGCGCCCTGTGCGCGGACATAGGCCTTGGCGGCCTCGGCATCGGAGAAATGTCCATAGGCCGCCGTCGGTGCGTTGGCCGCGTCGCAGATCTCCTTGGTGAAACTCTTGGAGGCTTCGAGGCGCGCCGCCGCCGCCGACGGCCCAAACACCAGAAATCCGCCTTCGCGCAGCCGGTCGGCGACGCCGGCGGCCAGTGGGGCCTCGGGGCCGACGATCACAAAGTCGATGGCGTTTTCCTCGGCAAAGGTCACGACTGCGCCGCCATCCTCGATATCCAGCGCCGCACAACTGGCGATCTGCGCGATCCCGGCATTGCCCGGTGCCACGATCAGCTTGTCGCATTTCGGGTTCTGCATCACCGCCCATGCCAGGCTGTGTTCGCGCCCGCCGCTGCCGAGAATGAGGATGTTCATGAAAATGCGCTCCGATCTGCTTGGCCTTGTTGCGCCCGCGTTCTAAGCTGCGCGCACAGGCGAAACAAGGCACCCTCATGTCCGATCTGATAGACGACCCGCTTCCGGGCCAGAACCTGCCCGAATACTCGGTCACCGAACTCTCGGGCGCCGTCAAACGCACGCTTGAGGGCGAGTTCGGGCGCATCCGCGTCAAGGGCGAAGTCGGGCGGGTGTTCAAGGCGCGGTCCGGCCATCTCTATTTCGACGTCAAGGATGACCGGTCCGTCCTGGCCTGCACCACCTGGAAAGGGCAGATCGCTGGCCTGTCGGTGGTGCCGGAAGAAGGGTTGGAAGTGGTCGTTACCGGGCGCATGACCGCGTTTGGGGGGCAATCCAAATACAACCTCAACGTCGATGACGTGGCGGTTGCCGGGCAGGGCGCGTTGATGGCGCTGTTGGAAAAGCGCAAGAAGCAACTGGCCGCCGAGGGGCTGTTTGATCCGGCGCGCAAGCGAGGCCTGCCTTATCTGCCTGACGTCATCGGGGTCGTCACCTCGCCTTCCGGGGCTGTGATTCGCGACATTCTTCATCGGTTGCGTGACCGGTTCCCGCGCAAGGTGCTGATCTGGCCTGTGGCCGTGCAGGGGGCCGCCTGCGCGCCGGAAGTGGCTCGCGCCATCGAAGGATTCAATGGTCTGACGCCGGGCGGTGCGATACCGCGCCCCGATCTTCTGATCGTGGCGCGCGGCGGTGGCTCGGTCGAGGACCTTTGGGGGTTCAACGAGGAAATCGTGGCCCGCGCAGCGGCGGCGTCAGAGATTCCGCTGATCTCGGCGGTGGGTCATGAAACCGACACCACACTGATCGACTTCGTCTCTGATCAACGTGCGCCAACGCCCACGGCGGCGGCGGAACTAGCGGTGCCGGTGCGGCTCGACCTCATGGCACATATGGAAGGTCAGGGGGCACGCCTCAGCCGCGCCGTCAGCCAGGGAATTACGCGCCGACGGCAGCGTCTGGCCGATGTCGCCCGCGCGCTGCCGCGCCCTGACGGGCTCTTGGATTCGCCCCGCCAGCGGTTGGACCAGGTCGGTGACCGGCTCGATTCGGCGCTGATCCGCTCGGTCCAGACCCGGCGCATCCGGCTCGCCGACCTGTCGGGCAGCCTGCGTCCTTCGGCGCTGGAACGCATGCTGCGCAATCACCGGGCTGATTTTGATGCGCGGGCGCTGGCCCTGCCGCAGGCGCAGGCCCGCGCCATACGGCGGCGAGCGGACACGCTCCGCACGATCTCGGACCGGCTCCGCCCAAGTCACCTTGTGGCGCGGCTCGATCAGAAGGCTGTTGGGTATCAGACGCTCATACGCCGACTGTCGATAGCGGCCACGACACGCACCTCACGTCTGCAAAGCAAGGTCGATGCCATGGATCGCCTGTTGGCCACCTTGGGCTATGAATCCACGCTGAAGCGAGGCTATGCCGTCGTGCGCGCGGAAGATCGGGTGGTGACCACGCGGGAGGCAGCCGCCACGTCCGCATCACTCGAAATCCAATTCGCCGACGGGCGGATCACCGTTTCCAACGCGCCATCGCGCAAGGCCACCAAGGCGCCGAAGAAGCCCGATCAGGGGAGCCTGTTCTGACGTGAGATATCAATTCGACCAGGAAACCGGGCCATCACACGCCGATCTCCGGCCCATAACACAGCATTTCCGCGTCGTTTTCCTGCGCTTCGTAAAGTTCTGTTTCATCGGGGCTGTTCTCGAAGCGCGCGATCAGCCCGCGCGGGGTTTCTGAAAACGCCCAGCATTGCGCATCAAGACGGTCCTCGTAGACAAAGCAGATCTGCTCGCCCTCTTGGTACCAGATGCCTTCCTTGCATTGCCCGTCAAGGAACGACCAGATCACCCGGCGACCGTCGAGATAGCGTTCAACTCCGTAGGCTTCGCCTTCATAGCCATAATACAGGGTCTTGCCCCGGGTATAGGCATCAAAGGCGTCGGCGTTCATCGGGTTTTGCGCGACCACCGGAGCGGCGATCAGGCACAGGGGAATCAGGGTGCGTATCATCATCCCGACAGAATGCCAGATCAGCGCAGGTTAATCCAAGGGCGCGGCAGACTGCCATCTTGCCAGACGTGGGTCCATGATGCGCCGCCAGAGATGTGGAACCAGCGCCAGCGCCGCCATCACGGGCATGGGCCTTGGCAACATCGGCATCGTCGCCGAATCCAGTTCCAGTGCCGCGAAGTGGCGCGCGGGGTGCTGATGGTGGTCGGAATGACGGGGCGCGTTCAGCATCATGGCGCCTGAATACCAATGCGGTGCGTTCCAGGAATGTTGCGGTCCCGCCGGTTTCCGCCGCCCGTCAGGCCGGACGCCACGGCGCAGCCCGTAGTGCTGGACATAATCGGCAAGCAGCAATTGCATCTGTGCATAGCCCGCGATTGCGAGCAAAACCCAAATCCCGCGCACCCCGGCCAGCACATATGCGGCGACCAACATCACAAGGGCCCCGCCGCAATAGGCGATGTATGGGTGGCTCAGCAATCCGGGCGGGGGAATCTTGCGCGCACGCGCAGCGTTTTCCGCCGCACGCCCGGCCCGGAAAGATCCGATCCAGGCGCGAGGCCAGAAGTGATAGAACCCTTCGCCTGCCCGTGCCGAATTCGGATCGTCATCGGTGGCGACATGCAGGTGATGCACCTTGGGGTGGGCCGAGGCGTGATGGCCAAACAGCAGCGAGATGAACACGGTCTTGCCCAAATGTCGCGGCCATTTCCCACCCGCGTGGATCAACTCGTGCGCATTGGAATTGGCGACCTGTCCCAGATAGAGCCCGAGAGCCAGCCCCAGCATCAGACGTTGCCCGACGCCAAAATCAGGCCCGGCGGCGACCGCCCAGACCCCAAGCAGGAGCAGCGGCACGTGCAACACGGCAAGCCCAATGTTCAGCGCCAACCCCAACCGCGCCGCTTGGTGGGTGTCACAAGCGGGCAGGGGAGCGATCGGCAGCCGATCCATGACCATCACGAACACGGTCACGTAGAACAGCGCAGCGAGCGGCCACGCACCGCCCCAGACACAGGCCGCGCCGAGGACAGCGATGGGGCTGAGACTGGCCAATGCAAACCGCAACATGACTGGCAACGACGCTTTCTCTTCTGAACCGCGATGTGGCGTTCGGGCGCCAACATCGCGCGAGGTGCCGAAACTGTCAAATCCCGGATGACGTACCGCGCGAACTTGTCTAGATCGGACGGATGACCCCGCTTTTTCAGTTCTGCGTGCTCTGCGCATTGACCTACCTGCCGCTGGCCCGGCGTCCGGCGGGTCTGGTGCGGTCGCTTGTCAAGACCGCGTCCGTGGCTGGGTTGGCAGTATCCGCCAGCCTTGCAGGCGAGTTTGGTCTCGCGACCGCGCTTGGGCTCTGCGCCCTTGGTGATCTGCTGCTGTCCCGCGATGGCGATGGCCCGTTTGCTGCTGGCGTCGCGGCCTTTGCCGCCGGTCATGTGGGTTACATCAGCCTGTTTCTAAGCTTGCCCGAGAGCGAGCTATCCCGGCTGCCGAATTCCCCGACACTCGTTGCTGTGCTGTCCTTGCTAGGGCTTGGTGGGCTGATGGCCGTGCTTCTCGCGCCGCGTGCGGGCAACCTGCGTTTGCCGGTGTTGCTCTACATTCCGATCATTCTCGGCATGGGGCTGGCGGCATTGACGTTGCCGTCATCCGGGCCGTTGGCCTGGGTTCTCGTGGCCGCGCTTGCCTTTGTTCTGTCGGACATGACGCTTGCGACAGAACGGTTCCTGCTGCCAGCGGGTCATCCGGCCCTGCGCGTCATGCCGTGGGTCATCTGGGTGCTTTACTGGGGTGCGCAGGCGGGGTTCTACCTCGTCTTGGTCCAAGGGAACGGCTGACGCCCTTTCAAACCAGCGTAAACCACATTAGGTGGGGAAGCGACCCGCGTGGAGACCAGCATGGCGTTTTTCAAGAAACTCAAGGACAAGCTGTTCAAGTCCTCTTCCAAGATCGAAGAGGGGCTTGATGCGATCGTCGAGGATGGCGGCGAGGCGGAACCCGTCGCGCCCGATCCGGATCCGCTGCCGACACCACCGGAAACCCCGCCGCAACCGGAGCCTGACGCGCCCGTTCCTCCGCTAGAGGAACCCGAGCCCGAGGTGGTGCCTGAGCCAATCCCGGACCCGCAACCTGCCCCAACGCCCGTGCCTGAGCCGGTACCTGTTCCCGAACCTGAACCGACGCCAGCGCCAGCTCCTGTGCCGACGCCTCAGCCGATCCCGTCAGATCCGATGCCCGCTCCCGCGCCCCTGGAAGCGCCGCAACCCGCTCCGGAAGCGCCTTCGCCTTCGCCGGGATTGCTGGGCCGGCTGTTGGGTCGCTCACCGGCAAAGACGGTGGTTCGCAGGGCGCTTGACGATGATATGCTGGAGCAGCTCGAAGAGCTGTTGATCAGCGCCGACATGGGCGTGGATACCGCCCTGCGCGTGACCGCCAACATGGCCGAAGGCCGATTTGGCAAGAAGCTCTCAACCGGCGAAATCAAATCACTGCTGGCCAGCGAGATTGCCCGGATCATGGAGCCGGTGGCCAGACCCTTGCCGATCTATCCAAAGCGACCGCAGGTGGTGCTGGTGGTCGGTGTGAACGGATCGGGCAAGACCACGACCATCGGCAAGTTGGCCAGCCAGTTCAAGGCCGCAGGGAAATCGGTTGTCATCGCCGCCGGAGATACCTTTCGCGCCGCTGCCGTCGAGCAATTGCAGGTCTGGGGCGACCGCGCCGGGGTGCCGGTGCTGACCGCACCCGAAGGATCGGATCCGGCCAGCCTTGCATATGACGCGATGACCAAGGCGCAGGAGGACGGGGCCGATCTCTTGATGATCGACACTGCCGGGCGCTTGCAGAACCGTGCCGACCTGATGGAGGAACTCGCCAAGATCGTCCGGGTGATCCGCAAGAAAGATCCAGATGCGCCGCACAACACCCTGTTGGTTCTCGACGCAACGACCGGGCAGAACGCGCTCAGTCAGGTCGAGACCTTCCGCAAGATTTCCGATGTGTCGGGGCTGGTCATGACCAAGCTCGACGGGACCGCCAAGGGCGGTGTTCTGGTGGCGCTGGCGGACAAGTTCGGGCTGCCAATCCATGCCATCGGCGTCGGCGAGCAGCTCGACGATCTCGCGCCCTTTGATCCCGAGGATTTCGCCGCCGCGCTGACCGGTGTGGACACGGCGGCTTGAGGGAGGCGCAACTGCGCTACTTACGTTTGAGCGCGATGAAATGTTCCAACTGCCGCAGCGGAGGCAGCACCATGACCACCTCGGGGCGAACCGTAGTGAACGTTTCGTTGAACTCACCGAGAAACGCGTCGATCATCAGTGAGCCTTTGCGTTCGGGGCATTGGTCCAACCCGGCTGCAAGGATAGTGTTCCCCGGAGACTTCGCCCAGCCATGAGCGCTTGGTTGATATCGCTGGAAGGCACCGCCGCCGGGCACAGTCTGGCGCTGTGGTTGGCACTGTTGGCGGCGTTTCTGCACGCGGTCTTTGGGGCGTTGCAGAAGGGGCGGCATGATCCCTGGCTGTCCCGTGGGGCAATTGATGCCTCCTACGGGTTGATGGCTGCACCTTTTGCCCTGTTCGTGGTGCCGTGGCCGGGATCGCATATGTGGCCGATCTTCGCGGGTGCCTGGGTCATTCATGTCGCCTACAAGGTGCTGCAGGCGCTGGCCTATTCCAAAGGTTCCTATACGGTCGTCTACCCGGTGGTCCGTGGCACAGGATCACTCTTTGCCGTCGTTGGTGCCTATCTGATCTTTGGCGAGGTTTTCACCACGGCACAGTGGGGCGGAGTCGCGGTGCTGCTGTCGGGTATCTTCGGACTTGCCGCCTATAACCTGCGCTATCTGGACAGCCAGCGCGAGACGCTGCAGGTGGCACTGGCTCTGGCGGTTGTAACAGGTCTGTTTGTCGCGCTCTACACCACCTATGACGCCTATGGCATTCGCTCTGCAGCCGATCCGTTCACCTTTCTGGCGTGGTTCTTCATGATCGACGGCATCGTCATGCCGATCTATGCGGCGATGCGCTGGCGGGCGATGACCGACCGCCCCGCCTTGCCGCCGCTGATGGCGCGAGGCGTGCTCGGAGGCCTTGTGGCTTTTGCCAGTTTCGGGGGGATCATGCTGGCCACGCGGCTGGACAAGGTGGGCGAAGCGGCGGTGTTGCGCGAAACCTCCACCGTGTTCGCGGCTTTGATTGGCTGGCTGGTGCTGAAAGAGACCGTGGGGCCGCGTCGGATCGCACTTATGACCTTGATCGCGGCGGGGGCGGTGATAGTTGAGATGAGCGGATAGGAGCGGATATGGCCAAGCAGAAACCAAAAGAGATCAACATGATCCTCAAGCAGGTGTTGGAGTTGGGGCCGACGATCGCCTTTTTCCTGCTGTACCTGCGCATCCAGGACTACACCTTTGTGTATAATGGCACCGAATACTCGGGCTTCATCGTTGCTGCGGTGGTCTTTGTGCCGATCCTTCTGGTGTCGATGGCGATCCTGTGGCGTCTGACCGGTCATCTCAGCCGGATGCAGATTTTCACCGCCATCATGGTGATCTTCTTCGGTGGCCTCACGGCGTGGTTCAACGACGAACGGTTCTTCAAGATGAAAACCACGATCGTCTACCTCTGCTTCTCGACGCTTCTTGGGATCGGGCTCTTGCAGGGGAAATCCTATCTTGCCTTCGTGATGGGCGAATTGATCCCGATGCGGAACGAGGGCTGGATGATCCTGACCCGTCGCCTGTTCATTGTCTTCATCGTGCTGGCAATCGGCAACGAACTGGTCTGGCGGACCATGTCGGATGCGGCATGGGTCAAGATCGAAACCTTTGCCTTTCCCGCCGCGCTCTTCGGGTTTCTCTGGTGGCAGATTCTCGCCCTGCAGAAATACATGATCGATCCCGACGACAAATCCGACCCTGACGCGCGCGCTTGATCGGCCGGTTGGCCCCCGACATCGGACCAAAAAAACTCAACAATACACTGACGCGACGGCGCTCTGCGAGGTGATCAGGTGGGCTTTTGGGTAAGCACGATAGGTTGCGGCAACCCTGGACGTGGGCAGATCCGCGACCATCGCCGGGCAGGCTGCGCAGGCAATCCGACGCGCAATCGACCGAGCGTCATGATATCGGGGCGGCGCAGAAGGTCTGAATAAAACCTCAGGACACCGGGCCGCAGGTAGCTGGACCAGTGACAGATACGCCGCTCTGGCGGCGCGATTTCGGCTCCGAGACGCGACAGATGCTCCAATGTGGCAGGGCAATCCAGCTGTAGCGTCACCGCATTTGAAACGTCCAATCCCTGACCCAGCGTCCGGTCCGCGCGCTTGGGTGGCGCGATCAGCCGTTCGTATATGCAATCATAGAAATCGTTCTCGCGGCTGGTGACGTTGATAAAGTGGGTGCTGCGTCCGGCCTCTGTTTGCAGGGCGTCGAGCATGCGTGACTGGTAGCAGGCCCCTGTCATCGAGATGATCCGATCCACCGCGCCGCCGGGCAGATGATGCAGCGCCTCTGCGGCAACTTCGATCCCCATCGAATGTGCCACGATATGAATCCGTCTCCGCGGCGCGCGTTGCCTTATTATCCTCAGTGATTTGGCGAGCGCGCGCCCGGCAGCAGCGGCGCGACGCCGCGCCCCCCAGATCGACCCGCGTGCGAACCAGCCAAAGGCCAGCCCCAGGCCCTCGTCGGGGTTTCCAGCGCCCAAACCCAATCCACGTGGCCAGCTGGGCGCAGCCCGGGGATGGGGAGGTGGATCAAGGCTCAGGATTTTCTGGTGGGGGCAATGGCGGGGACCGCCAGGCTCATAACTGAACCCGTGGATCATCACGATCACTGGTCCGGCCCCTTTGGCCATCCGGCTCAGTACGCTTGCCGGTGGTTGTGCAGAATCGTGCAACTCGCACGTCTCACCCTTTGCGTTCAATCTGATGATCGGCATTGTCCCGGTCTCACACAAGATCATGTGTCTGCAGAGTGAATTGACACTATAGCGCAATCATGAATCCTACGTTACGAGACCGTAACGATGAACTTACAATGGCTTGACCCGACCGTTCCCGTCGCGCTATTGAGCCAAAGAACGACGTGGCGATTTGTTACCGGATTGCGGGCCACGATAAACAACACCGCTAAAAGGTCAGGATGAAAGGCTCCTTTCGCTTGACCGCGATCGGGGCCGTTTTTTCGTGCCCCCACATGAGCAAGAGGGTGATATGACCAAAAACTGGAACAAGCGCACAACCGCCGTGCATGGCGGTACGCGTCGCAGCCAATATGGCGAAGTGAGTGAGGCGATCTTTCTGACGCAGGGGTTTGTCTATGACAGCGCCGAAGCGGCGGAGGCGCGGTTCATCGAGGCAGGTGAGGATGAGTTCATCTATGCCCGCTATGGCAATCCGACCGTGCGCATGTTCGAGGACCGCATCGCCGCGCTGGAAGGTGCAGAGGATGCCTTTGCCGCGGCCTCGGGTATGGCGGCCGTATCAGGGGCGCTCACCGCGATGCTCAAGGCGGGCGACCATGTGGTGTCTGCCAAGGCGCTGTTCGGGTCGTGCCTTTATGTGCTCGAAGATGTGCTGGCCCGTTTTGGGGTTGAGGTGACCTTTGTAGACGGCACCGACCTGGTCCAGTGGCAGGCGGCCATCCGTCCCGACACGCGTGCGGTTTTCTTTGAATCGGTCTCCAATCCGACACTGGAGGTCATCGACATTTCCGCGGTCTGCACCTTGGCCCACGCCGTCGGGGCGACCGTTCTGGTCGACAACGTCTTTGCCACGCCGGTGTTCTCGCGTGCGATCGAACAGGGCGCGGACGTTGTGATCTATTCGGCCACCAAGCATATCGACGGTCAGGGCAGGGCCTTGGGCGGAATCATTCTCGGCACACGTGATTTCATTCGCAAGACAGTCGAACCTTACATGAAACACACCGGCGGCGCGATGAGCCCGTTCAACGCCTGGGTCATGCTCAAGGGGCTGGAGACGATGTCGCTGCGGGTCAATGCGCAGGCGGAGTCTGCGCTGGCGCTCACCGAGGCGTTGCAGGGGCATGACGGATTGGCACGGGTGCTGTATCCCGGCCATTCTTCGCATGGCCAGTTCGATCTGTGTACCAGTCAGATGGGCAAGGGCGGTACCGTGGTCTCGCTCGATCTGAAGGGTGGGCAGGCAGCGGCCTTTCGTTTTCTCAATGCGCTGACGATCGCCAAGATCTCAAACAATCTGGGCGACGCCAAATCCATCGTGACCCATCCGGCGACAACCACGCATCAAAGGCTGAGCGAAGAGCAGCGGGCCGAGTTGGGGATTGCGCCGGGGTTGGTTCGGTTCTCGGTCGGGATCGAGGATACGGATGATCTGATCGCAGACGTAAAACAGGCGCTGGCAGCGGCTGGCGAGGGCGTTTCGCGCTAAACTTGGCTCGCCTATTGCTGACTGAAATCATAGGTTCCAACGCGTTGGGTGATGCCGGGTGACCCAAGCCAAGCGCGCAACCCAGTAGTTGGCGTTGCGGTGATCCGATCAGCCGCCGCCCTGCCGGTGGGCGGCGCGCAACTCGTCGACCAGCAGGTCGATGTCGGCCCGATCCGTTGCATGGTTGGTTATCGAAACCCGGATGATCTGGCGTCCGCGCCAGACACCGTGGCTGGGGTAGACCTGTCCGCTGGCCTGAACACGCTGCAAGACCGCGCTGGTTTGGTCGTCATCGCCACAGCTGATCGCCACCTGATTTGAAACGACGTCGTTCAGGACCTCAAAGCCCGACTCGGCAGAAAGCGTCTCTGCCAGATACACCGCCAGCGCACAGTGGCGCGTGATCATTTCACGCACGCCGGACACCCCGAGATGCTTCAGAATGGCATAACTGGGCACTCCGCGCGCGCGACGGCTCAGTTCGAGAGTGCTGTCACTGGGCTCCCAGGTATCGCCGGTGTCCGGCAGATATGCGCCCCGCGCGCTCATTGCGGAGACAAGCGTATCCCGGCTGCGCAGGATGCACAGACCAGCGTCGTAGGGGGCATTCAACCACTTGTGCAGATCGACCGCCCAGCTGTCTGCATCCGCAACGCCCGCGAGCCTGCTGCGCAGGTCCGGCACCGCATGCATCCAGAGGCCAAAGGCACCATCGACATGGGTCCAGCCCTCGTGTTGACGCACCAGTGCAATCGCCTCTGCAAAGGGATCGAACGCCCCCGTGTTGATCTGTCCGGCTTGCAACACGACGAGCGGGGGCTGTGTACAGCTTGCGAGGGCGGCTTTGAGCGCCTCCAACCGGATGCGCCCTTGGTCATCCGTTTCGACCCGGATGGCCCGGCCTACTCCGAAGCCCGCATATTTCAGCCCGGCGAGTGGGGCCGAATGCGCGTCGGCACCGATGAGCACAGGGATTTCGGGCGCGCCGAACAGGCCGCGCTCGCTTACATCCCAGCCCTGCCGCGCCAGCAACGCATCGCGGGCGGCGATGATCGCCTGGGCGTTCGCTACCGTAGCGCCCGTCACGATTCCCACACCGCAGTCTGCTGGTAGTCCGAGCAGGTCGAGGCACCAGCGGCAGACCGTCTGTTCGATTGCTGCGACCGAGGGGCTTTCCCATGACGAGGCGGAATTCTGACCCCAGGCTGACACAAGAATGTCCGCCGCCATGCCCACCGGCATTGATCCGCCACAGACATAGCCGAAGAATCGAGGCGAGGTGTGACCATGAATGCCGCCTGCAGACGCGTGCACGAGTTCTTCGATGACGGTCGCCGCGTCTTCTCCGCTATCCGCAAGCGGGGCGTCGAATTGCCCCGCCAAACCCGCTGGTCGCAGGTCCGGCGTCACCCGTGAACGGGCGAGAGATTGACGATAGGCAATGGCGTGCCGTGAGGCGGCTTCGATCGCATTTTTTGTCATCGTCGCAAAAGCCCCGGACGCCATCGTGCATATATGGATCTTCTGGCGCATTGGTCATGGTCGACTCTCCGGTTGATGCGCCGCCGAGGCACGTTCGCTCGGTATCGGGCACCATCATCCAAGCCATTTAGGCCGGGTGCGTCGTCCTTGCCCGCAAACCATAGGCGGCGTATCGCGGAAGTGTCCAGCATGTGGCCAGCACCGCGAGAGGTTTCGGATTGCGGGCGTATCGCAGATGGGCCCGCATGGTATCCCCCGGACACTACCGAAAATGATCTGATGTGCCGTTTTGCGCGTATGAAAAGGTGATGATGGAAATACGATCCTCAACAGCCTATGTTAGAGTCTGCACAACCGCCCGGGAGGGCAGGACAGGAGCATGAAATGAACATCCATACGCCGGAGATTGAGGAGACCCCGGACGATTGCGCGGCCAAGGCAGCGCTGGATGTATTGCGCGCCTGGGCGCGCGGGGCGAGCGAGGCCGAGATATTGGCGCTTGATCCCTCGATTGCGCGGCTGCTTCCGGAATCGCGGTTGAACTATCCTTCGCTATCGCGAGACTATCCCGAGAATTTCGAGGTGGATGCGGCCTATAAGGCGTCGATGCCCGATCTGCAAAACGGTCCATCCAGCCTGATCCGGGGCACTCAGCAGCAGATTCAGCATGTGGGAATCAGTAATTTCCGTCTGCCGATCCGCTTTCATACCAGGAATGCTGACGACCTGACGCTGGAAACGTCGGTCACTGGTACGGTGAGCCTTGAGGCGGACAAGAAGGGCATTAACATGTCCCGCATCATGCGCAGCTTCTACAAGCATTCCGAACGAACCTTCAGTTTTGAAGTGATCGAGTCGGCGCTTGACGATTACATGTCCGATCTCGACAGCCTTGATGCGCGCCTGCAGATGCGGTTTTCCTTCCCGATGCGCGTGGAAAGCCTGCGCTCGGGGCTGGAAGGCTACCAATATTACGACATAGCGCTCGAACTGATCGAAACCGACGGCGTCCGCAAGAAGATCATGCATCTGGACTATGTCTATTCCTCGACCTGCCCCTGTTCGCTCGAATTGTCCGAGCATGCACGCGCCCTGCGCAACCAGTTGGCCACACCGCATTCGCAGCGATCGGTTGCTCGAATTTCGGTCGAAATCGAGCGTGATGCGGAGTGCCTATGGTTCGAGGATTTGATCGATGCCTGTCGCCGGGCCGTGCCAACCGAAACGCAGGTCATGGTGAAACGCGAGGATGAACAGGCTTTTGCCGAACTCAATGCGGCTAACCCGATCTTTGTGGAAGACGCCGCGCGGCTGTTCTGTGAACAGCTCAAGGCCGATCATCGCATCGGTGATTTCCGCATTATCGCCAGCCATCAGGAAAGCCTGCACAGCCATGACGCGGTCAGCATCCTGACGGAGGGTGACATGTTTACAGCGCAAAGTCTCGATCCGCGCCTGTTTGGTACGCTGGTGCATCAGGGCTGAGCCGGAATCGGAAATGATGGGCGACTGCGCCCCGTCAGCGATTTTTTGCCTGCAATTTTGGTATTGACTTCTGGCACTTATGTAGCGAATCGCGCAATTGCGCCGCATCGCAGCATTTGCTGCTGCACTGCCGTTATCCCTTGTGTATAAGGGCCGGAAGCAGGGCTGAATTTGACTCGGAATATCCGGGCCGAGTCCCGCCGGAGGCAATTGCAGATGAACCACGCGATCGACCGGATAGGTGAAGTGACCGAGACTTGGACGAGCGTCGCGCAGTTGATGGCGGATACCCGATGGGTTCTGACCATGCGGCTGCTGGGTTTGTCGGGGGCCTGGTCAATGCCAGAGGGCGAAAGCCAGACAATGATCGGCGAGAAAATACCGGCCTTCACCGAGGCAGCCCTTAGTGGAACCTTTGCAATGATGTCCGGGGGCAGCCTCGACCGAGTGTTTCGAGAGTCACTGGAACCGATTTCAAGCAAGGCCCGTGCCAATCGCGAACGTTTGTTTGGTCGCGGCCCACTTGTATTCGGGCGAACGGTCGCCTGGAACTGAACATGATTTAACGGAGTAAGACAACAATGACCCCTTTGCCCAACGCGCTGGACGTTCAAGCGGCCTATGCGCGCATGACCAGCAGGATTTTCACCAATAATCTCAAGCTGGTTGAATTGATGACCCGGACCGCTCTGCAAACGCAAATCGCGCCGCTGCGCGCGATGCAATGCTCGGGGTTTATAGTCATACCAACCGCCAAGGCCGCGCCGAAGCCTGCCGCCAAGGCCGCGCCGAAGCCCGCCGCCAAGGCCGCACCTAAGCCCGCCGCCAAGGCCGCGCCTAAGCCTGCCGCCAAGGCCGCACCTAAGCCCGCCGCCAAGGCCGTGCCGAAGCCAGCCGCCAAGGCCGCGCAGAAGCCTGCTGCGAAGGCCGCTCCGACGCCTGCTGCGAAGGCCGCACCGACGCCTGCCGCGAAGGCCGCACCGACGCCTGTCGCGAAGGCTGCACCGACGCCTGCCGCGAAGGCTGCACCGACGCCTGCCGCGAAGGCTGCACCGACGCCTGCCGCGAAGGCTGCGCCGAAGCTTGCTCCGAAGCCCGCCGCCAAGGCCGCACCGACGCCTACTGCGAAGGCCGCACCCGCGCCCGTTGCTAAGACTGCGCCGAAGCCTGCCGCGAAGGCAGCGCCGAAGGTTGCGGCTGCAACGGCCAAGGAAGAACCCAAGGCGGCGAAACCTGCGGCAAAACGTGCGCCGTCGGCGCCTCCGACAATGCCAAAGTCGTAGTCGGCAAAGTAATACTCAGGACCTGATGTGGCACGAAACCGTGCGCCGGGGTCCGGAATAAGAAATCCAAGCGCGGTCCGCAGCACAGCGGATCGCGCTTTGCTTTGATGCCCGGTTGCCAAGGACGCTGTCCACATTCCGGGCATCGCCCAAGTGTATCTGTATGTGGAAGGAAACCAAGCGACCCTGATCGTGGTTTCCAATGAACAACGACACGGTCCAAGATGGAACATGTCCCGCAGGGGCTGGCGCGCCTGACATAAGATCTATCCCGTTCATCAGCGGCAGCAGCTCTATCCCTGCTGTTTGGCCAGGAAAAACGGCATGACCTCATCCTGTCAAAGCTCTTCAGACGTGTTGGGCGTGGCCAGAAAGGGCTGCGGTGACGAGACATGCCGGCCCGTTGCCCTGCCGTTCTCTTGGTTCTGTCGCCAGCAGCACGCTGGGTGGTCCTTGACACGCTGCTCCGGTCGCGCCAACGCTGCCCCCCATGATGGACCTGCGCCCTGTTGGATATGTGATCGGCCTGCTTATCGCCATTCTTGGCGGTGCGATGGTGTTGCCGATGTTTACCGACCTCTACTACGGCAATGATCATTGGCCGGTGTTCTTTGAATGTGCCGTCATCACGATACTGGCGGGTGGCGTCACTGCGCTCAGCTGTGCAAACGGCGTAAAACAGGGGCTGACCATCCAGCAGATTTTTCTGCTGACCTCCGCTGTCTGGGTGGCGCTGCCGCTTTTTGGAGCTTTGCCGCTGATGCTCGGCGAAACCGAACTTTCCTTTACAGACGCCTACTTCGAGGCCATGTCGGGCCTCACAACCACCGGCTCGACGGTGATCAGCGGGCTGGATGATCTGCCCCATGGTCTGCTCTTGTGGCGCGGCCTGCTCCAATGGCTCGGCGGTGTCGGTGTGATCGTGGTCGCGATGGTGTTCCTGCCGGAACTCCGGGTTGGCGGAATGCAGATCTTTCGATCAGAAGCCTTTGATACAATGGGTAAAATCCTGCCGCGCGCGACCGAGATTTCCAGTCGGATATCGGTCATCTACCTCGGGCTGACGATCTCCTGCATCGCGTGTTACTCGGCGCTCGGGATGGACATTTTTGATGCGGTCGTTCACGCGCTGACCACGGTTTCCACCGGCGGGTTTGCCAACTATGACGCATCATTCGCGACGTTCTCGGGTCCGTTGGAGTATGTCGCCGCGGTGTTCATGATCCTCGCCGCCTTGCCATTCGTGCGGTATGTGCAACTGATCAACGGCAATACGAATGCGCTCTGGCGTGATCCTCAGATTCGCGCGTTCTTTGGCACCATCGCCTTTCTCGTGCTGGTCATGTGGATCGAACTTCAGCGCATCTTTCCGCATCATTGGGAACAGTCCTTTCGCGAAGCGCTGTTCAATATCACGTCGATCATCAGCGGCACCGGCTATGCCAGCGTCAACTACATGACATGGGGGCCGCTGCTGATTACGCTGTTCTTTCTGATCGGGCTCATCGGCGGCTGCGCGGGCTCAACCACTTGTTCGATCAAAATTTTCCGCTTCCAGCTTCTCTTTGCGTCGATCCGGGTGCAGTTGCAGCGGATTCGCCTGCCAAACGGCATTTTCATCCCCCGTTACGACGGCAAACGCGTGGATGACGAGGTGTTGAACTCGGTCATGTCCTTTTTCGTGTTCTTCATCGTGACCATCGGAATCGTCAGCTGGGCCCTTGCCATGACCGGGCTCGACTTTGTTACCTCGATTTCGGGGGCGGCCACTGCGGTCGCCAATGTCGGGCCGGGGCTTGGCGACACGATTGGCCCCGCAGGGAACTTTGCCACCCTGAATGACACTGCCAAATGGATTCTGTCCTTTGCGATGCTCTGCGGTCGTCTGGAACTGATGGCAATTTTTGTAATCTTTACTGTTCAATTCTGGAGAGCCTGATGGCTGACTCGGCTCCACAAACGCGTCGCCCGCTTGGTGCGCAGATCTCACACATGCTGCGCGACCGCGGCGTCGAAGTGATCTTTGGCATTCCGGGTGTCCACAATCAGGAAATGTATCGTGGCATCGAAGAGGCGGGGATGACCCACGTGCTTGCGCGTCACGAACAGGGCGCGGGTTTCATGGCCGATGGCTATGCGCGTGCGACAGGGAAGCCGGGCGTTGCCTATGTGATCACCGGACCTGGCCTCTGCAACATCATGACTCCGCTGGGGCAGGCGCAATCGGATTCGGTATCGGTGTTGGCGATTTCCTCCTGTCTGGATGAAACCGCGTCCCGCAAGGGTCAGTTACACCAGATGAATGACCAGGAAACCGCCGCCGGAACCGTTTGTGACTGGTCGGCCACTGCGCAGAGCGCATCCGCCGCATACGGGCTTATCGACCGCGCGTTCGAAGAGTTCGAGACTGATCGCCCCCGTGCCAAACACATCCAGGTGCCGATTGCACAGCTTGAGGCCGCCGCCGATCCCGCGCCAACGCCCAACGGGTCCGCCACTTCCCGCAGGACCCGCCTGACGGACATCGATCCAATCCTGTCATTGCTTGGTGTCGCGCGTCGCCCGCTCTTTGTTCTGGGCGGTGGCGCAAAGGGTGCCTTCTGGCGGCAAATCATGTCCCAGACGGGGGCCGCGTGTTTCACCACGTATGCGGGGCGGGGCTGTGTCGGAGCGGACTATCCGCTTGATTTTGGCTCGACGCTCGCGCGCGCTGGCAGCGCCGACATCATCGCCAGTGCCGATCTCGTCATCGCCATCGGTACTGAACTGGCCGAGGTCGATCTCTGGCGTACCGATCTGGGCCATACCGCGGCGCTGGTCCGGGTCGATCTTGACCCGACCTGTCTTTCCGATGCGCAGCGCGCCACGGTCAGGATCCGCGCGGATGCACGCGACGTGGCCACCGCTCTGCAGCAGGCCACAGAAGATTACTCCCCAAAAACCGGCTGGAGTGCCGAGGAAGTGGCCGGAGCCAGGCTCCGCTGGCGCGCGGAAACAGCCGCCGAACGCCCCGGTATCGCCCCGGTCTGTGATGCCCTTCGCGACGTGCTGACACCTGACACGATGATCTATTCCGACATGACGCAATTTGCCTATGTGGCCAATGAAATTTGGCCCATGCATCGCCCCGGCCACTGGCACCATCCCAGCGGTTTTGGCACACTGGGTTATGCGCTCCCCGCCGGGATCGGGGGCGCGATCGGGCGACCGGGCAAGCGGACGATGGTGATCATCGGCGACTACGGATTTCAATACACGATGGCGGAACTGGGCGTAGCGGTCGAACTTGGCCTGCCGCTTCCGATCCTGATTTGGGACAATGGCAAGCTCAAGGAAATCGAAGACAGCATGACCCGCGCACAGATCGCCCCCAATGCGGTGATCGCCCGCAATCCGGATTTCTGCAAACTGGCAGAGGCATTCGGCGCAAAGGCCGCTGCGCCGCAAACGCTAGGGGATCTGCAGAATGATGTTCGCACTGCATTTTCCGCCAACGGCCCGACCCTGATCCATGTGACCCCGGCCATCACCGGATAAGGCTGCGGTTGACAAGGCCCGGTCGGGTGCGTTCACATCACGGCAATTGCATGCCGCCAACCGGAGTCCCGACATGATCACTCGAAGCCTTTGCCTTGTTCTCGGATTGACCGCGACGAGCCTGTCCGCTGATCCGCTGCCATCCTGGAACGACACGGAGGCCAAGGCGCGGATTATCGATTTCGTGACCGATGTCACCGACCCGGACAGCGAGATGTTCGTGGTGCAGGCTGACCGCATCGCGGTTTTTGACAATGACGGCACGCTCTGGGCGGAGCAGCCTGTTTACTTCCAGCTGATCTATGGCATCGACGTTGTTGCCCGCAAAGGTGCCGAAGACCCGGCCTTTCTCACCTCTGATGCGCTCAGGGCGGCAGCCGCTGGTGACATGAAAGCGCTGATGGCGACCGGTCAGGAGGGCCTGATCGAGGTCCTGGACGCTTCACATGCCGGGATGTCGGTTGACGCCTTTCAGGCGAATGTTCTGGAATGGCTCGACACTGCGCGGCACCCCAAAACGGGCATGCGCTATGACGAAATGCTCTATCAGCCGATGTTGGAATTGCTGCGCTACCTGCGGGACGAGGGTTTCGAAACCTATATCGTTTCAGGCGGTGGCGTTCACTTTATGCGGGCCTTTGCCGAGAACGCCTACAACATCCCACCGGAGCAGGTGATCGGGAGCACCATGAACTCTAGCTATCAGATCGTTGAAGGCGTGCCGACAGTGGTCAAGGATGCAGGTTTCTCCTTTATCGACGACAAGGAAGGCAAACCGATTGCGATTGATTCAAAGATCGGCAAACGCCCGATCTTTGCAGGCGGCAATTCCGACGGCGATTTTCAGATGCTGGAATGGACAACGGCAGGCGACGGGCCGCGCTTGGGCCTGATCGTCCATCATACCGACGCGGCCCGCGAATTCGCCTATGACCGCGACAGCCATATCGGAAAGCTGGTGCGCGGTCTTGACGAAGGTCCTGAGCGCGGCTGGCTGATCGTCGACATCGCGAAAGATTGGGAAGCCGTCTGGCCATCCGAGTAGGGGGTCAGCGAAACAAGGCCGGGCCAGTTCTCTGCGCCCGTTCTTGCGTTCCGATCAGCCAAGCACGCGATAGCCGCGCCCGGCCATGCAGTTCCTGACGATGTTCTCGCGGCTGGAATTCTGCCGGGCAACGCCGGATGCCAGACCGGCAATTGCGCCGACGGCGGCCGCCTCACCGAGATTGCTGCTGTTGCCGTCCCAGATCACGGCAGAGGCCGCGCCGATGCCCGCACCTGCCGCTGTTGAACCCGCAACGCGCCCGTCCACGACACCGCCAGATGCCGCAAGCTGTTGGCAGGCCGCCAGATCGGATTCGTATTTTGGCCCCTTGGGACCGTCGATCACCGGCGTGTAGTTGGCGCCGCTATTGGCGCAGGCCGCCGCAAGCAGAAGCGCGGGAACGGTGGTACACGTGCTCAGTCGGGGCATCTTGGGTCCTCTCCTTGCTCCAGCGGCTTTCTACACGCCGGATCAACTGAAGCCAAGAGAATCGGACGGTCCGGTGCCTGTTGCGTCAGCGCGCTGCCTTAGTCCCAACACCTGACCAGAACAGTCATTCCTGATGCGATACGGGTGATCTCGGCCGGGGGTAGCTCGGACTGGTCGGCAGGGTCCTCAACGGTCAACCCGGCAAGGTCCAAAACACTCCGAATCGCCCCGGCGTCGGCGGCAAAGCTCACATCTGCGGGCAGTTGTTTGCTGTCATCTGTAACCGAGGGCAGTAGCATGCCCAGCACTCCACCGCCCGCATCAAGCACCGGCCCGCCCGCATCACCGGGCAGTGCCTTCAGCGTGAGCCGGCTCATCTGCGCCTCGCCGCGCAGACCCTTGACGTCGGCCAGCGTGCCGAACGTCAGGGTCGGCGCGCCAAGCTTGCCGTCATAGCTGTAACCGGCGACGGCAATTTCGGATTGCAGACGCCCCTGGGTCGCTCGGAACCGGGCCACCGACATCGGGGCCAGTGCCTCTTGCGGGCGCAGCACAGCGATCCCCAGATCGGCGTCGCTGGTCAGCAGGTCGGCTTGGTATTCGTCATCCAGTGTGATCCGCGTGCATCCCGCCGCCGCATCTGCCGTGGTCACAACAGTGCCCTTGCTGTCGACATAGAATCCGGATCGCGACAGGCGCGGTTTGCGGACGTCGAGCCCTGCCACAAGATCCACATCCTGCACGGTGTCACCACCAGCCGCCGCGTCCAGAACGCCCGGGGTGCGGGCAAAGCTGGCTTTCATCGCTTCAAGTACCCGTTGCCGGCGCGCCTCGTCGCCATTGGGCCAGAGCAGCGTAAAGCCCTTGATTTCGCCATTTTCCAGCCGTGCCTCGGTATAGGAGGCGAAGGTCTTGCCGCGCCCCTCCAGAGTAAAGCTATTCCGGCCGCGCTCGCGTGGTCCGTCCAATGGTACGATTTCCAGCGTCTGCATGATGTCATAAAGACCGAAAAGCGTCGCCTGCGTGCCCGGCTGGCTGATCAGCAATACCTTGGCGGCGAGATCGTCGCTGGTGGCCTCGTAGTGGGCAAAGGGTGGTTCGTAGCGGTCAAAGCGGACCACGCCGGCGGGAATATCCATCTCGATACCGGCCTGCTGGTCCAGAACCCTGTTCATTCCGACGCTGACCAGCGGCTCATTGTACTGATCCATCAATACTTTGCGCTGTGCTGACGTCAGGATTCCTGTCGCCTCAAGGCCATTGTTCACCTGCCAGTCGGACATTGACTGCCGCGTGCCCCGGCCAAAGGACCCATCGATGACGGAATTATAGAATCCCGCCGCGCGCAGGGCGATCTGCAGGTCACGGCGCTCTTCGGGACTCAGCAATCGTTCGCTGCGGCGGGCCTCGGCAGGGGTTTCGTCGGACGGCGCCGTTGGCGTGACGGGAGACTCTGTCTGTGGCTCGGCCTCGGCGATTGGCGCGGTCACCACACCGCGATTCAGCAGATTGGCGCCTTCGGGCCAGAATTGCGCCCCGAGGTTGCGGGAGTAGGCGACAAAGGAATCCGAAGGAATCTGCCGGTCCGCGCGATAGACCTGCAGCACCCGCTGCGCATCCTCGCGCAGATAGGGGCCAAGCAGGATACCGTACCATGTACCGCCCAGGGCGAACCCGTTCACATCCGCGAGTCGCGCCGCGTAGTCCTGTGCCCGGTTCCGGGCGACCCGCAAACTCGGATGTGCTTCGATCTGCACCCATACTGCGTCCTGGTCCGCCTGCTGCGCCCAGACCGCCCCATTTATCGTGACAATCGCGAACACCAGCGATGCGAAAAATGTCCTGACCATGTAATCTTGCCTCAAACCGTCGTGAATTTGCGGCACATAAACAGGATTTCCCGGCAAATACCACGGATTTCAACCTGCAAACCGCCGCTCTTTGCGGCGTTGACCCCGCTGAGCCGCAGGCATAGGTAAAACCCGCTTCTCCCGGGTATCCGCGCCGGGGCAGAAGCAGCCATCTGTGGACCGCAACGGGAACCGCCGCATGACCGAAGAGACCACCGTCCCACGCTCATTTCAGGAGATCATCCTGAGACTTCAATCCTACTGGGCGTCCAGGGGCTGTGCCATATTGCAGCCCTATGACATGGAGGTCGGCGCCGGCACGTTTCATCCTGCCACCACCCTCCGCTCGCTCGGTAGCCGACATTGGGCGGCGGCCTATGTGCAACCCTCGCGCCGCCCCACCGATGGGCGATACGGTGAAAATCCCAACCGGTTGCAGCACTATTATCAGTATCAGGTGCTGATCAAACCCAGCCCGCCGGATTTGCAGGCGCTCTACCTCGGCTCGCTTGCGGCCATCGGGATCGATATGGGGCTGCACGACATCCGGTTTGTCGAGGACGACTGGGAAAGCCCGACATTGGGCGCATGGGGGCTTGGCTGGGAGGTCTGGTGCGACGGGATGGAAGTGAGCCAGTTCACCTATTTTCAACAGGTCGGTGGCCATGATTGCACCCCGGTTTCAGGCGAGTTGACCTATGGTCTGGAACGTCTCGCCATGTATGTGCTGGGGGTCGAACATGTGATGGATATGCCGTTCAACGATCCCGACGCGCCAATCCCGCTCAGCTATGGGGACGTGTTCAAACAGACCGAAGAGGAATACGCCCGTTGGAACTTTGACACCGCCAACACAGAAATTCTGCTGCGTCACTTTGAAGAGGCGGAAGAGGAGTGCGCCGCGATCCTCGCACAGCCCGCAGAGGACCCCAAGACCGGCAAGCGAATCGTCATGGCGCATCCGGCCTATGATCAATGCATCAAGGCCAGCCATATCTTCAACCTGCTTGATGCACGCGGGGTGATCTCTGTTACCGAACGGCAGGCCTATATCGGCCGGGTGCGGGCGCTGGCGAAGCAATGCGCCGACGCATATGTGCAGACCACCGCCGGTGGATACGCCGCATGACCCGCTGCAACGACCATGGCACGCGGGCAGCGTCATGACCCTGGGCCGCATCATTATCCTGTTGCTGCTGTTCTGTGCGCTCGCGGCCGGCGCGGCACTCTACTATCTGCAGGTATTCGGCTATTATGACGCTGTCGAACCTGATCCGGGTCGGGATGTCCTGTTGGTCTCGCGGGCGAGTGTTACGCCGGAACCGATTTCCTATGACGGGTTTCAGGCGATCGATGCCGAGAGTTCGCCAATCCGTTACCGGGCCTGTTTCACCACCACCGCCGGTCCGGAAACACTGGCTTTGAGCTATGAGTCGGTGGCCGATGCAACCCCACGCAACGCGCCGTTCTGGTTTGACTGCTTTGATGCAGAAGCCATCGCGGAGCAGATCAGAGCAGGGACTGCACAGGTGTTTCTCGGTTCAAAGAATGTGCACTATGGCGTCGACCGTCTTGTTGCAATCACGGCGGACGGTCGGGGCTATATCTGGCACGAGCTGAACAATTGCGGCGCCAAGGCCTATGATGGAACTGTCGTCGGCGAGGAATGTCCGCCGCATGACACCGCGTCAGACTGATCCGGGCAGGCCCAGATGAACGTCGACGCCAACATGACGGCCGGGACCAGGCGCTATGGCCCGTCGCCTCTTGCCTTTGTCATGCTCCCCCTTGTATCCGCCTTTATCGTCGATATCGCCAATGCGGTGATCATCCAGATGATCCTGAACTTCTGAGGACCAGCCATGCCCGACCTGCTCATCGAACTGTTTTCCGAAGAGATCCCCGCCCGGATGCAGGCGCGCGCCGCCGAGGATCTGAAAAGGCGCGTGACCGACGGGTTGGTCGAGGCGGGTCTCACGTATGCCGGGGCCGCCGCCTTTTCGACGCCGCGTCGCCTGACGCTTGCCATCGAGGGCATGCTGGCCCGATCCCCGGCTGTGCGCGAAGAGCGCAAAGGCCCCCGTGTCGATGCGCCCGAAAAGGCGATCCAGGGTTTCTTGCGCGGCGCAGGTGTAACGCAGGATGAACTGGAGCAGCGCGACACGCCCAAAGGCGCGGTCTATTTCGCCGTGATCGAAAAGCCAGGACGACCCGCCGCCGAGATCATCGCAGACGTGCTGGAAGCCACCATTCGCAATTTCCCTTGGCCAAAGTCGATGCGATGGGGCAACGGCAGCCTGCGTTGGGTGCGTCCGCTTCACTCGATTCTCTGTATCCTGACGGATGAGATCGGAGCCACGACCGTGCCAATGACGCTGGATGGTCTGAGCGCGGGCGACAGCACCGAAGGTCACCGCTTCATGGCACCGGGCCGGTTCCCGGTCACCTCGTTCGAGGACTACGAGGCCCGGCTGAAACGCGCCCATGTCATGCTGAACCCGGCGGAACGCGCGGATCATATCTGGGCCGACGCCACCAACCTCGCCTTTGCCGCCGGTCTCGAGGTTGTCGAGGACAAGGGGCTGCTGGCCGAGGTCGCGGGGCTGGTGGAATGGCCTGTGACGTTGATGGGCGAGATTGACACTGCGTTTCTCGACCTGCCGCCGGAAGTGCTGCAGACCAGCATGCGGGAACACCAGAAATTCTTTTCCGTGCGCAACCCGAAAACCGGCCGCATCGAACGCTTTGTCACCGTCGCCAATCGCGAAACCGCCGATCAGGGCGCGACCATTCTTGCGGGCAATCAAAAGGTGCTGTCCGCGCGTCTGGCAGATGCCAAGTTCTTTTGGGAGAACGATCTGCGGATTGCGCGATCCGACATGAACATCTGGACGCAATCTCTTGAAAACGTGACATTTCACAATAGGCTGGGCGGTCAGGGCGACCGCATCCGCCGCATCGCAGGGCTGGCGCGCGAGCTTGCGCCTGTCTGCGGTGCCGATCCCGATCAGGCGGAAATCGCCGCCCAGCTCGCCAAGGTCGATCTCTCCAGCGAAATGGTCTATGAATTTCCCGAACTTCAAGGGCTTATGGGGCGATATTACATCGAAGCGGCAGGCCACCCCGCCGAAGTTGCCACCGTCGCGCAGGAACATTACTCCCCACTCGGCCCCTCCGACGATGTGCCCACCGCGCCGCTTTCCGTCACCGTGGCGCTGGCCGACAAGATTGATACGCTCACCGGGTTCTGGGCGATTGACGAGAAACCGACCGGCTCCAAGGATCCCTTCGCTCTGCGCCGCGCGGCGTTGGGTGTGGTGAGGCTGATCCTAACAAACGCATTGAAATTTGATCTTATCGACATAATCGAACTCCATCAAAACCAAGTTCTTGAGTCATTGGCCGCCGTATTGAAAGAGAAAGAGGGGACTTTTTTCATAGGGAGAGGCTTGGTCGAAATGCCTGATGGTCGGAAGGTTGACAAGAAGACGGTGGATCTTCTCTCGTTCATCCACGACCGACTAAAGGTCTACCTGCGCGATCAGGGCATCCGTCATGACATCATCGACGCCTGCATTGCGATGGAGGGCAATGACGATCTGAACCTGCTTGTCAAACGCGCCCGCGCGCTGAACGAGGTGCTGTCCACAGAGGACGGTGAAAACCTTCTGCAAGGCTTCAAGCGCGCCAACAACATCCTGTCGCAGGCCGAAGAGAAGGACGGGGTGGAATACTCCTATGGCGCGGATGTGAAATTTGCCGAGAGCGACAGCGAAAAGGCCCTGTTCGCGGCACTCGACGCGGCAAAGGCCGAAATCGATCCGGCGCTGGCGGAGCAGGATTTCCCCAAGGCGATGGCCGCCATGGCCGCCCTGCGCGCCCCGATCGATGCGTTCTTTGAAGATGTGCAGGTCAATACCGACAGCGAGGTCCTGCGCCGCAATCGTCTGAACCTGCTCAGCCAGATCCGCAGCATCTGTACCTCGGTCGCGGATCTGACACGGGTCGAAGGGTAGCGCAGCGCGTCCAGAGACCGACAGACCGGCCCACTGCCTGCGACAGCTTTCGCTTGCGCCGCTGACCTCTGTGCCTATGGTGCAGGGCTAGAAACAACGTGCCGCAGTGCAGAAAGCCCATGCAGAACAATCCGCATACCACGCTGATAACCCCGGATGCGCCGTTGGCGGCCTCGACCCATGGCGGGCGGGCAAAATGCCTGCAGCGATTGGTTCGGCTCGACATGCCGGTGCCGCGCACCGTGGCCTTGTCCTTTGATGCGGTGCATCGCATCGCTGCCGATGAATTGCCGGATATCGTTGCCATTGTCGGGCAGTTCGAGCCGGACACGCTTCTCTGTGTGCGCCCGTCCTCGGAGGACCCGGATTGGGGTGGACCGGGCGCGGTGCTGAACGTGGGCATGAACGATGCCCGCTATGCCGAGTTCTGCGATACCCTGGGGCAGGATGCGGCGGCGGCATTGTATCTGCGCTTTGTGCAGTCCTATTCCTTTCACGTGGCCCGGCTTGATCCGGACATGTTTGACGGTGTCGCAGGCGACGGGGCGCAGGGCCTGCGAGAGACGCTGCATGCCTACGAGGCCGAAACCGAAGAACGGTTCCCGCAGGATCCGGCGGCGCAGCTTGCCGCCGTGCTGCGCTCGATGGCGCGGGCGTGGGAGGGGACGTCGGCGCGTTTGCTGCGTCAGGCCAAGGGCGCCCCTGCGGATGCGGGGCTCGGCCTTGTGGTGCAGGAGATGATTCCGGGACTGGGGCAGGGGGAATGCGGCTCCGGTGTCCTGCAGCTTGTGGATCAAGAGACAGGCAAGCCGCAGATCACCGGGCGTTACCTCAGCCAGAGCCAGGGACGCGATGCGCTCGGGGCCGGGACCGAGGCGCTGTTTCTGGACAAGGACAAGCGTGGTCCGTCGCTGGCAGAGGCCGCACCCGAGGCCTTTGCCGATCTCAAGGATCATGCGGCGCTGATGCGGCACAAGCTGCGCGAAGAGATGCAGGTGGAGTTCGTCATCGGCAATGGCCGCGTGCACATTCTGGATGGGGTGCGCGTGTCGCGGAGCAGTCGTGCGGCGGTGCGGATTGCCGTGCAACTCGCCCGCGATGGCATCATTACCCCGCAAGAGGCGGTGATGCGTGTTGACCCGCATGCGGTTACCGAACTTTTGCACAGACAGGTCGCGCCCGATGCGGTGCGCGATGTGCTGGCGACCGGTATCGGCGCCAGTCCTGGAGCGGCCACCGGGCGCATCGTCTTTACCTCTGCCGAGGCACAATCTTCGGCGGCGCGCGGCGAGGCCAGCATCCTGGTCCGACGCGAGACTTCGCCCGAGGACATTCGCGGCATGCATGCCGCAGCCGGGGTACTGACCGAACGCGGCGGCATCACCAGCCATGCGGCGGTGATCGGGCGCGGGCTGGGTCTGCCCTGTATCGTCGGGGCCTCTGCGCTGCGCTTTGTCACTGGCAAGCGGCAACTCATCGCTCCTGATGGGCGGGTGCTGCGTGCGGGCGACACAATCACCATCGACGGTGGCAATGGTGAGGTGCTTGCAGGCGAGCCGGCCACGATCGAGGCGGCGCTAGACGATGCGTTCCAAACGCTCATGGGATGGGCGGACGAGGCGCGTGACATCGGCATTCGCGCCAACGCCGACAGCCCGGCCGACGCCCAGACCGCGCGCAATTTCGATGCGCAGGGCATTGGCCTTTGCCGTACCGAGCACATGTTCTTTGATCCCGGTCGCATGACGGTCATGCGCGAGATGATCTTTGCCCAGACATCCGCCGGGCGCGCCGCCGTTCTGGAACGGCTGCTGCCGATGCAGCGCGACGATTTTGTCCAGCTCTTTCGCATCATGCAAGGCCAGCCGGTTTGCATCCGCCTGTTTGACCCGCCACTGCACGAGTTCCTGCCCAATACCAAGTCCGGGCAACGCGAACTGGCTGAGGCGCTGAACCTGCCGGTCAGCGACGTGGTTCGCCGGATCGAAGCGATGGAAGAATACAACCCGATGCTTGGTCTGCGTGGGGTCCGGCTCGGTGTGACGGTGCCGGAAATCTACGACATGCAGGCGCGTGCAATCTTTGAGGCCACTTTGCGGGCCAGCGAGGATGGCGAGCCGGTGGTACCCGAAATCATGATTCCACTGGTCTCGGCCCGACGCGAGGTAGAACTGGTGAAAAGACGGGTGGATGCAGTTGCTGCCGCTGTCCGCGCCGAGAAGGGCAAGACATTTGATTTTCGTTTGGGGGTGATGGTCGAGACCCCGCGCGCCTGCCTGCGCGCTGCGGAATTCGCGCCTGATACCTCGTTTCTCAGCTTTGGCACCAACGACCTGACCCAGATGACCTATGGTCTGTCCCGCGACGACGCCGGACGGTTCATGTCCGACTATGTACAACAGCATGTCTTTCCCGAAGACCCTTTTCATGTGCTCGATACAGATGGAGTGGGTGAACTGGTGCAACTCGGGGCCGCCCGGGGTCGGGCAAGCAATCCGGGAATCACCCTGTCGATCTGTGGTGAACACGGCGGCAATCCTGAATCCATCGCCTTTTGCCGGACGGCCGGGTTCGACTATGTGTCTTGTTCCCCATTCCGGGTCCCCGTGGCGCGTCTGGCCGCTGCACAGCTTGCCATCGCTGACAAAATATCCGGGGCAGACGCGGACTCTGCTACAAATTGTGACACCCCGCAGCGCGGTTGACTCAAATTAGCGCGTTCCATACGCGAAAATCCGCTTGCAAAATCCACAAAACTGGATCTTGTGCGAAAATTTGTCTATGGCCTGCCCTGCGCTTGTCGCGGGAGGGTCCAGCGCGGATCGTTCTTTGGGGAATTGAAGAAAATGTTTCGCTCGAAAACCGCTCTAGCGGTCGTCTGCCTTTTTGTATTTGCATCCGGTCTGGCTCCTGACATGGCCAAGGCTGATGCCAAACTATCCGACTCTGTCGAAGAAGCGCAGGAACGCACCCAATCCAAGAAGTTGGGTCTGGGACCATACCTGAAATCGCTGCTGACCGCATCCCAGCCACGCGCCGAGGTCAAGCCGATCAGGGCGACCCTCTCCAAGACCTGGCTTGACAGTCAACCGCCTGCCAGCGGTGGCGAGCAATGGCGTTGCCTGTCCGAGGCGCTGTACTTTGAAGCGCGCGGGGAAACCATCAAGGGCCAGTTTGCCGTTGCCGAAGTCATTCTGAACCGAGTCAAGAGCAGCCGCTTTCCGGGCTCGCTGTGCAGCGTGATCAACCAAGGGACCGGCCGTCGCTACCAGTGCCAGTTCACCTATACCTGCGACGGCCGCGACGAGGTGATTGCGGAACCGGGCGCGTTCCGCCGTGTCGCCAAGGTTGCGCGTGCCGCAATCGACGGAACCGGTGTCGATCTGACCGACGGGGCCACGTATTACCACACCGTTGCGGTGCGTCCGTCCTGGTCTCGCCGCTTTCAGGAAACCGCCCGTATCGGCGTGCATGTGTTCTATCGCCCGGAGGTTCGTACCGCGAGCAGCGAATAGACGTTTCAAAGCCGGGAGAAACCAATCGGCGTCAGCAGAAGCGACCATCCAGGAGGGGGTTTCCGCAGGGAAACATGGCGATGGTTCGCAGCATTTCTGATCTGACGCACTATACCGACCGCCACTTTGGTGATGCCGGACGGTCAAGGGCCAGCGACAATGAACTTGGGAGGGTTCGTGGTCGCTGGCCCACATTTTTCTAAGACATTGGGTTCTGACGTGTCGATGGAAACGATTGTCGGCTGGTCGCGCACCCCTCGCGCTGCTAGTCTGAATATTACATTTGGCGTGCCATCGCCCCAGGCCCCAACCAAAGGTTCCTAGATGACCTCTGAAATCCGTCTCGCCTTTGCGCATCCCTCCGAACGTGCCGAGGCCACCGCCCCGCAGGAGCCGCTTGACCGGATATCGTTGCGAGATCACATCGTCGCCGTCGATATCGGCGCGTTTCAGGCCGAACGGGGCAAGACCCAGCGGATATGCTTCAATGTCGTTGTCGAAGTGCAGCCGCTCACCGGCCCGATCGACGACGATGTGGACCGCATCCTGTCCTATGACAAGGTGACCGAGGCCATCACCTACGAGTTGGCTGAGGAACGGCTGAACCTGCTGGAAACCCTCGCGGCTCGCATTGCCGAGCGCATCCTGCTGGAGCCGCAGGCGATCCGGGTTTTCGTGCGCGTGGAAAAGCTCGACCGGGGGCCGGGTGCGCTTGGAGTCGAAATCGTGCGCGGCCGCGACCAGATCGCGCAAGAGGTGCTGGAAAGCCCGGTGCATGATGATGATCGGCCGCATCCGCGCCTGACCTATCTTTCCAACCGCGCGATAGCATCAGACAACCTCTCCGGCTGGATCGACCAGCTTGCCGGGGGGGATCGACCACTTGTGCTCTGCGTTGGCGCGCATGAACAGCCGCGCCCGATGACTGGACACAAGATGACGCAGCGGCGAATCGACCTTCTGGCCATCGAACAGAACGCCTGGGCGCTGGCGGCACGCGATCTGCGGTGCAAGGTCGTGGCAACGCGAACCGAACTCGATTGGGCCATGAAGAACGGCCAGATTTCGGTCTGGGCCCCGTCCAAGATCGTGCTGGATGCCGTTGACGGACCATCTGCCGCACCATCTGACTCGGTGGCGCTGGCGGCCTGGTTTGCCGCGACCTTTGCCGCCGATGAAATGCTGGTGATCGGCTCTGACCTGCCAAAGGATTCCGGCGTGTCCTTGCGCGCTGTCTCCGTGGAGCAGCAAATCCTGTGAGCCCGGCCGTAAGACCGCTGGTCCAGCACGGGGCAACCCGGCCAAAGGGGGCGCTGCCCCTCGCGGGCAGTGAGAGCCTGTGGTTCACTCATGCCGAGATACTTGATCGCACTGCACCGCCCCGGCTGGTGCCTGCGTCTGAGTTGCCCGCCGACCTGCTGGAAAACCTCACCGCGCCGCGCAAGGATCTCATGGGGCTCGACATGAGCGTGCCGCAACTCATGGGCATTCTCAACGTCACACCGGACAGTTTTTCCGATGGAGGCGTGCATTTCGACCCCGGGACAGCCCGCAATGCCGCGCTTTCGATGATCCGGGCAGGGGCGACGATTATCGACATCGGTGGCGAATCGACTCGACCAGGAGCCGACACGATTGATTGCGAGGTTGAAACAATCCGCACCGCTCCGGTGATCGCGGCGCTCAGGCAGGAAACCGACCTGCCGATCTCGATCGACACCCGCAAATCGACCGTTGCCCGTGCCGCGCTGGACGCGGGTGCGTCACTGGTCAACGACGTTGCAGGTTTTACCTATGATCCGGATCTCGCCCCTCTCTGCGCCGCAGCAGGTGTGCCGGTCTGCATCATGCATGCGCTTGGGGACCCTGCGACGATGCAGCAGAATCCGCACTATGACGACGTGGTTCTGGATGTTTTTGCCTACCTGCAGACCCGTGTTGCGTCCCTTTCGGCGATCGGGATCCCGCGCGACCGCATGGTGATCGATCCCGGAATCGGTTTTGGCAAGACCGAGGCGCACAACCTCGCGCTTCTGCGCAACCTCAGCCTGTTTCACGGCCTCGGGTGCCCGATCCTGCTCGGTGTGTCGCGCAAACGGTTCATCGGCACCATCGGGCAGGCCCCCGATCCCGCCACCCGCGCGCCCGGTTCGATTGCCGTAGGACTTGCCGCGCTGGCCCAGGGTGTGCAAATCCTGCGGGTACATGACGTAGACGACACTGCGCAGGCGCTGCGCCTCTGGGCAGCGGCGAGATAGGAGCAAGGACATCTGATGCGAGAACTTTTTGGAACCGACGGCGTGCGTGGAACGGCCAATGTGCATCCCATGACCGCCGATATGGCACTGCGCATCGGGGCCGCGGTTGGACGCTATTTCCGGCGCGATGCCGGCGGTGTGCATCGGGTGGTGATCGGCAAGGACACGCGGCTCTCCGGCTATATGTTCGAGAACGCCCTGACTGCGGGTCTGACCTCTACGGGAATGAACGTGCTGCTGCTTGGTCCGGTGCCGACGCCTGCCGTCGGTCTGATGACCCGCTCCATGCGGGCCGATCTGGGCGTCATGATTTCGGCCAGTCACAATCCCGCAGCGGACAACGGCATCAAATTCTTCGGTCCCGATGGCTATAAGCTCTCCGACCAGGTCGAAGCCGAGATCGAGGCGTTGATCGACTCCGGCGTTGAACCCGCGCAGGCCATGAATATCGGTCGCGCCAAACGTATTGATGACGCCCGGTTCCGCTATGGCGAGCGGGTAAAGTCCTCTCTGCCCCGTGACCTTCGGCTTGACGGGTTGAAGGTGGTGATCGATTGCGCAAATGGCGCGGCCTATCGTACCGCGCCGGAAACGCTCTGGGAACTTGGCGCGGATGTGATTCCTGTGGGTGTTTCGCCGGACGGACACAACATCAACCGCGACTGTGGATCGACCAAACCCCGCGCGGCTGCCGAAACCGTTGTTGCCCACGGAGCGGATGTTGGCATCTGTCTGGATGGGGACGCGGACCGGGTCATCATGATTGATGAAACCGGCACCATAGCGGATGGCGATCAGCTGATGGCGCTGCTGGCCACGCGCCGCGCCGCCGAAGGCCAACTTGCCGGAGGTGCGCTGGTTGCGACCGTGATGTCCAATCTCGGGCTGGAACGGCACCTTCAATCAGAGGGTCTGCGGCTTGAACGCACCGGCGTTGGCGATCGGTATGTCGTCGAACGCATGCGCGAAGGGGGCTACAACCTTGGCGGCGAGCAATCCGGTCACATCGTGATGACCGATTACGCCACAACAGGTGACGGCTTGATGGCCGGGCTGCATTTTCTTGCGGAAATGGTCCATTCCGACACGCCCGCCAGCCAGCTTGCCCGCCAGTTCGAACCGGTGCCGCAGCTGTTGAAAAACGTGCGCTACGGCGACGGGCAGCAGCCGCTTGAATTGCCGATGGTCCAGACTGCCATTGCCGATGCGGAAACTGAATTGAACGGCAAGGGGCGGCTGCTGATCCGCAAATCAGGTACCGAGCCGTTGATCCGGGTCATGGCCGAATGCGAGGATCCGGCGATCCTCGATCGTGCGGTCAACAGCATCGTACAGGCGGTGACAGAGGCCGTTACCATCTGATCGATGGCTGGGGTGAGCCGTTCAACTGCCGAACAGCCGCCGCAGGGCGCCAATCTGGCTAAGCGCGACTCCTGACAGGATCAGCGCCATCGCCCAGATCAGCGACGAGGGCAATGGTTCACCCAGAATGGCCACACCCATCAGCACGGACCACACCGGAACCTGGTAGTTCACAAGACTCATGAACACCGGCCCCGCCGTGCGCACGACGGTGACCCGCAGCAGGTTGGCGGCCGCCGTCGGCAGCAAGCCCAGAAAGGCAACCAACCACAGCGTGCGCGCATCCGGCATCGGGGGTGGCCCTTCAACGATCCACGCCATCGGGATCACCAGAAGCGCGCCAAGGATCAGCAACATTGCCGACAATCCGACCGGATCGACCGGGGGCAGGCGACGCATCAACACCGAACTCACCGCATAGCATCCTGCCGCCCCGACACAGGCGATCCGCCCCGGCATTTCCAGCGCAACGCCTGTGCTTTCAAAGGCCTGTCCGCCGATCAGCATCGTGATTCCGGTAAATCCGATGACGAACCCGATGGCCCGACGCAGGGTGATGCGTTCACCCGGCACAAGGAAATGCGCCAGCGGCAAGACCATCAAGGCCACGCTTGCCATCGACACCCCGGCAAAGCCCGAGGTGACATATTGCTGGCCCCAGGACAGTAGCATGAAGGGCATCGCCGAACTGAGCGCGGCAATCACGCAAAGGTTGATCCGTTCGCCACCGTTCGGCGGTGTTGCAAACAGGCGTCCACCACGCAAGCCCCAGACAGCACCGGTCAACAGCGCTCCGAACCCGATCCGGCAGGCGGCCAGCCAAAACGGAGTGATCCCGGCAAGCGCCAGTTCGATCACCAGAAATGTGCCGCCCCAGACTACTCCCAGGATCGATATCATGGTCCAGCTCTTGGCAGTGATTTCGGGGCGGGTATCCATATTTATCAAGGGCCTGTTGTGGAATATTGAAGCGTTGCATCACCTTGGAACGACAAGACCCCGGCAGTTGGCCGGGGTCAAGAAGGAACACTTCGATAGGGATCGAAGGGTGCGCCGAGACGCACCCTGCCTAAGTCAGTTCTTTTCTTTGTCGACCATCTTGCCAGCGGAAATCCACGGCATCATGCCGCGCAGCTTTTCGCCGGTGGCTTCGATCTGGTGCTCGTCGTTGATCCGCCGGGTTGCCTTGAACGACGGTTGGCCAACCTGGTTTTCGGCCATGAAGTCGCGCACGAACTTGCCGGTCTGGATGTCGCTTAGAACAGCCTTCATCCGTGCCTTGGTTTCGTCATATGGCAAGATCCGCGGGCCGCTGACGTATTCGCCGTACTCCGCCGTGTTGGAGATCGAGTAGTTCATGTTGGCGATGCCGCCTTCATAGATCAGATCCACGATCAGCTTCACTTCGTGCAGGCATTCGAAATAGGCCATTTCGGGTGCATAGCCGGCTTCGACCAGGGTTTCGAAACCCATGCGGATCAGTTCAACCAGTCCGCCACAGAGCACGGCCTGCTCGCCGAACAGATCTGTTTCGCATTCTTCGCGGAAGTTGGTTTCGATGATGCCCGATCGCCCGCCGCCAATGGCCGAGCAATAGGACAGGCCGATTTCCAGCGCCTTGCCGCTGGCATCCTGATCCACGGCAACCAGGCAGGGCACGCCGCCGCCTTTGGTATATTCGCCGCGCACCGTGTGGCCGGGGCCCTTTGGGGCCATCATGATGACATCGACGCCCGGTTTGGCTTCGATCAGGCCGAAATGCACGTTCAACCCGTGGGCAAAGGCAATCGCGGCCCCTTCGCGGATGTTGTCATGCACATATTTCTTGTAGGTTTCGGCCTGCAATTCGTCGGGCATGGTGAACATGATCAGGTCGGCCCAGGCCGCGGCCTCGGCAATCCCCATGACCTTCAGGCCTTCGCCTTCGGCCTTTGCGGCGCTGGCAGAGCCTTCGCGCAATGCAACAACGAGGTTCTTTGCCCCTGAATCGCGCAGGTTCAGTGCATGGGCGTGGCCCTGGCTGCCATAGCCCAGAATGGCCACTTTCTTGTCTTTGATCAGGTTGATATCGCAATCGCGATCATAATAGACGCGCATCTTGGCGTTCCTTTCGCTGTCAGATTTCCTTTGCCGGGTGTATCCGGGCTTGAACCGGATTGGGAGTGGTACAGGGTGGATATTGTGCGATAATTCCGGCATATCTATTCGCGAATTCTTCAATAGATGAATAGATCATGCTTGACGACACAGACCGCCGCCTCTTGCGCCTGCTTCAGGCAGAGCCGACTTTGACGAATGCCGAACTCGCGGCGTCTGCAAATCTCACCCCGTCACGAGTCTTTCGACGCATTGAAAAGATGCAGGCCCAGGGATTGACCCTCGGGAAGGAGGCGGTGATCGATTGGTCCGCACTTGGCTATGCGGTTGAGGTCAGCCTCAGGATCACGCTGGACAAGACACAGCCCCGCGCGTTTGACGATTTTATCGCCGCAGCCCGCGAGGTGCCGGAAGTTCTCGAAATACAAACGTTTCTGGGCCGCGTTGACGTACGCTTGGCGGTGATTGCACGGGATATGACGGAATATCAGCAGGTCTATCGCAAGCGCATCCTGACCCTGCCGCACATCGCCGACATCGAAGCGCTGATGCATCTGGCCCGTATCAAGAGCAACGAGGCGCTGCCGCTGTGATCGAACTTGACGACACCGACCGGTTCATTCTTCGCGCGCTGCTCCGTGATGCCAGCCAAAGTGCGGGCGCCATTGGCCGACAACTCGGCTTGTCGCAACCTGCGGTTTGGCGGCGAATCCGGCGGCTGGAAACGGAGGGTGTGATCAAGGGAATACGCCTTCGATTGAATGCCGAGGCGCTTGGTTTTGGAGTCACGGTCTTTCTCGGGGTCAAGCTCGCCCGCAAGGGCCAAGTCAGCCTCGATGACTTTGAACGCGCGGTCAGCGCGATCCCCGAAGTGCAGACCGTCGAGCATGTTCTGGGTCTCTATGACTTCCGTCTGCGCGTGGTTGCCCGCGATCTTTCCGATTTTGAGCGTGTCCTCCGACGGCGCATCATGACCTTGCCCGGCGCAGGCGATGTCGAGGCCAATGTCCTGCTCAGTGAGGAGCGCCGTCCAGGACCGATCGGCTAGTTCACAACAACAAAGAAATGCCAGTTTGCCAAACCTGCGTCCCTCGGGCTATGGAAAGGCTCTGATTGCCACGGAGGATACCAATGCCCGCGCTGCTTGATACCGTTGACCCGGAAGGACTTCAGGAATTTTCCGTTGTCTTTACAGACCGTTCGCTCAACCACATGTCCGCTATGTTCCAGCAGGTGATGCGCGACATCTCCGAGATGTTGAAAGACGTCTACAATGCGGACGCGGTTGCCGTGATTCCCGGCGGCGGCACCTATGGGATGG
Organism: Sedimentitalea todarodis; assembly: GCF_032595355.1. Lineage (NCBI taxonomy): Bacteria > Pseudomonadati > Pseudomonadota > Alphaproteobacteria > Rhodobacterales > Paracoccaceae > Sedimentitalea > Sedimentitalea todarodis. The sequence continues at coordinate 114,750 of NZ_JASMWN010000010.1, forward strand.
AAGCCGTCGCCCGACAGTTTACCCGCGATGCCAACGTGTTGGTGGTGCGCAACGGATGGTTTTCCTACCGTTGGAGCCAGATTTTCGAAACCGGTGGTCTGACGGCCCAGACCACGGTGATGAAAGCGCGGCAGACCGCCAACACCAGCCCGTCGCCCTTTGCCCCGGCGCCGATTGACGAGGTTGTTGCCGAAATCCGCTCGAGCCGCCCGGACGTTGTGTTTGCTCCGCATGTTGAAACATCGGCGGGTGTGATCCTGCCGGACGACTATATCACAGCGATGGCCGCCGCCGCACATGAGGTCGGCGCGCTGATGGTGCTGGACTGCATTGCCTCGGGATGTGTCTGGGTCGACATGCGGACGACCGGTGTCGATGTGCTGATTTCCGCCCCGCAAAAGGGCTGGAGTGCGTCACCCTGTGCTGGTCTGGTCATGATGTCAGAGCGGGCCGAGGCAAAGTTGCAGGAAACGACATCCGACAGCTTTGCGATCGATCTTGGCAAGTGGCGGCAGATCATGGTGGCCTACGAGACTGGCGGCCATGCCTATCACGCCACGATGCCCACCGATGCGTTGCGCGATTTCCGCGACACGATGCTTGAAACCCGCGACTATGGGTTTGATCGCCTGCGTACCGCGCAATGGGCGCTTGGCGATGGGGTGCGCGCGATGCTCAGGGACATGGGCATGACATCAGTCGCCGCCGATGGCTTTGGCGCACCGGGCGTTGTGGTCAGCTATACCAGCGACCCGGATATCAAGACTGGCAAGAAGTTTGCCGCGATCGGAATGCAGATCGCCGCAGGTGTGCCGCTGCAATGTGATGAGCCTTCGGATTTCAGCACCTTCCGGCTCGGTCTCTTCGGTCTGGACAAGCTCTATGACGTGGATGGCACCATCGGGCGTCTCAAAGGCGCGCTAGAGCAGGTCCTCTGAGGCCTTGCAGCAGAACGACCGGACGTCACGCTACCTGACGCCCAGTCCCATCTGCATCAGCGTGCGGCGGACAGGCGGCAGCGAGTAGAGGGCATTCAAACCTGCCGCACGCGCGTCGCGCAGCGGGCGGGCCTCCATCATCGACGCGCGGTTCAGCAGATCGATCCCCTGTGCCCGCAACGTGACATCCCGGATGCGGGCGTCGTGATAGGCATCGAGCATCTGTGCATCGCCCAACTCGTCCGGACGCGCCAGTGCAAGGTCGAGCAGGGTGCGCAAATCGGCCAGCGACATGTTCAGTCCCTGTGCGCCAATCGGCGGCACCACATGCGCGGCCTCGGCCATCAGCGCAATTCGCTCGCCTGACATGCGGTCGGCTTTCTGCGTGATGATCGGCCAGATCGTCCTGCGCGAGGCAAGTGTCAGCGCACCAAAAAGCCCGCATGACCGTTCTGTCATAGCGGCTTCAAAGTCGGATTGATCCATCCCGTACAGGGTCGCGGCGCGGGGACCATGCTCCATCCAGACCACCGCTGACGACGGCTGTCCCTCGTAGTCAGGCAGCGGCACCAGCGTAAAGGGCCCGCCGCTGCGGTGAATTTCGGTCGAGACGTTCTCATGTGGCACAGGGTGGGTGACCGCAAAGGCCAGTGCCTTTTGCCCATAACGCGTGGTGTGCACTTCTATGCCGGCTGCCTGCCGCATGGGCGAGTCGCGCCCGTCTGCAGCAATCACCAGCCGCGCCCGGATCCGACTGCCATCGCCAAGGCCAACGCGGGCTTCACTCTGGCGGGTGAACAGGCTGGTGGTGCCGGTACCCGGACGGAAATCAACGTTTGGCAGGTCGCCAAGCCGCGCCACCAGTTCACGGCGCAGCAGCCAGTTGGGTAGGTTCCAGCCAAACGGTTGATCCGAAACATCCGCGGCATTGAAATCGCGTATGATACGTGGTTGCGGACGCGCGCCACCTGCATCGACGATGCGCATGACCTGAAGTGGTGCGGCGAAGGGGGCAAACCGGCTCCAAAGGCCGCAAGGTTCCAGGAGGTTGCGCGCGGGCTGAAGGATCGCGGTGGTGCGCAGGTCTGATCCCTCGGTGTCGCGGCTGGTGATGGGCGGAGCAGGATCGACACAGATCACATCGAAACCGCCATTGCCGAACACGACGGCTGCGGTCAGCCCCGCAACGCCGCCACCGGAAATCAGGATGTCGCAGGAGTCAGCCATCGGATCGGTCCTTCTTGTCCATTCAGCGTAGGTCAGCGTCAGGGCAGAGACCAAGCGACATCCTGTCCCGTCCCGGCGACCGGGCCCTGGTCATCCTAGGCCACTGTTTTCAGAAATGCGCCAAGGTCGTCCGTGTGATGGTGAATATGGTCCGCACCGTGCGGTTCCGGTGCCACGTGCACCGTGCGCATCCCCATCGCATGCGGCGCGGCAAGATTGCGCTGATCATCCTCGAACATGGCCGCGCGGAGGGTATCGGTTCCGTCGCTGGCGAACACGGTCTCAAATGCAGCCCGTTCCGGTTTGGGCAGAAAGCCCGCATGCTCGACGCCATAGACCGCATCAAACAGCCCCGCGAGACCGCGTGCGCCCAGCACGCGTTCGGCATAGGGGGCGCAGCCATTGGTATAGACGATCCGCCGGCCCGGCAGGTCCGCGATCCGGGCACGCAGGTCAGCATCCTGTTCAAGATGATCGAGCGAAATGTCGTGTACATCGGTCAGATAGGGGCCGGGATCGACATCATGTTCGCGCATCAAACCGGCCAGCGTGGTGCCGTATTGGTGCCAGTATTGTTTGCGCAACCGGTCGGCTTGCGCCCGGTCGACTCCAAGCGCATCCATCACGAATTGCGTCATCCGCACTTCGATCTGATCGAACAGGCGGGCCTGGGGCGGATACAGGGTGTTGTCCAGATCGAACACCCAGGTGGTGACGTGGGAAAACGCGGCTTTGACCATGCCCGTGATCTAGGGCACGGGGAGATGCAAATCAACGGTGGGGTTGATCGTCAAGGCCGCGCGCCTGTAGACAGGACAGACCCCAAGGCCGGAAAGGATCGGATGACCTATACCAAACAGCCGCAGACCGATGCCTATAGTCTGATCCTCGAAGCCATAGATGTCGGCATATACAAGCCGGGCGACCGCTTGGTGGAGAGCGATCTTGCCGAGCGCTTTGGCGTATCGCGTACGCCGATCCGCGAGGCGCTGCAGCGGTTGGAAACCCAGTCGCTTCTGGAACGCGACGGTCGGTCGCTCATCGTGGCGTCGCTCACGCACAACCAGATGTCAGAGCTGTACGTGGTCCGGCGCGAGTTGGAAGGGTTGGCCGCGCGGCTGGCTGCGCAACATGCCACGGAAGAGGAGATCGCGGTCTTGCGTGCCATGGTGTCAGCGGATGACGCGCTGATCAACGACCCGGCGGCGCTGGCGCGGGCGAACAGGCGGTTTCACAAGCAGATCCATCTTGCCTCGCACAATCGCTATCTCGTGCAGCAACTTGATCTGGTCCATCGGACGATGGCCCTGATGGCGACCACTTCGCTTGCCGCGCAGGGACGGGGTGAAATCGCGCAGGGAGAACATGATGGCATCGTCAGCGCGATAGAAGCGCGAGACGAGGGCAGGGCCGAAGCCGCTCTGAAAGAACATATTTCGGTTGCGTTCATGACCCGGCTGAAACAGGACGCGGACGCGCGCGAGCGCGCCGAATGAAGCGCCAGGTCATTCACCCAATTGGCGTAGTGTTTCGCTGATTTGACACCCTTGAGCGCGCGGACGCAGAACACCCGGCTCAATCGGTGCCCAGCTCTGAAGGCGCGTGACCGTGCTGGGTCTTGTCCCAGTAATAGGGGCGAAAAACCAACTCGTAGAGCGCCTTGTAGGCCGCGATGGCCGCCAGCGGAAAATAGAGCGGCATCGTTGGAACCCAACGCAGCAGGAACCGCCGTTCGGGAGCGGCGACGGACGTAATCCCGATGGCAAACACCAACAGTTCCGCGCAGATGAACAACCCCGCGATCACGGTGGCGGTTGATGTCGACACCAGCGTGTGCACTGGATGGAACCAGCCCAGAAGCACCAGCCAGAACGACCAGAGCACCGGCGCAAGCAGGAACTGGCACAGGGTGCCGATGAAAAACGCCTGCAGGCCGAGAAACCGTGTCAGGCCAAGATCGGAGAGCAACCGACGCGGGCTTTGCATATGCACGAGGTAGGTGACCATGAACCCCTTGAGCCAGCGCGAGCGTTGCTTGATCCACGGCCAGGGGCGGCAGTTCGCCTCTTCAAACGTCACGGTATCGATCAATTCGGTGCGATAGCCTGCCCGACAAAGTCGCACCCCGAGATCTGCATCCTCGGTCACGTTATGGGCGTCCCATCCGCCCAATTCCTCAAGCTTGTCACGCCGAAAGAACAGGGTCGTCCCGCCAAGGGGAATCACCAGTCCCAGACGCGCGATACCGGGCAGAACCACCCGGAACCAGCTTGCATACTCGATGGTGAAACACCGCGCGAGCCAGTTCGTGCGCGGGTTGTAATAGTCCAGAACCCCTTGAAAACAAACCACATCTTCCGGCGCATCGGCAAATCGGGCCGCAACGGCTTCGAGTTGATCCGGGGCCGGGGCGTCTTCGGCATCCCAGACGCCGATGATATCGCCGCGACAGAAATCGAGCGCATAGTTCATTGCCCGGGGCTTGGTTGTCAGCCCCTCATGGGCCGGGACGCGGATCACCCGCATCCATGCGGGCAACCGGGTTTGGGCCAATGTCTGGCGCGTGACTTCGTCATGTTCCTCCAGCACGAGGATCACATCCAGCAGTGTCTTGGGATAGGTCAGTCGCTCCAGCCGGCGGATCAGGGCACCGGCAATTTCCTTTTCGCGAAACAGCGGCACAAGCACTGAAATCTTGGGGCGTCGGGCGGGAGGCCGCCCTGTGAGCGGTTTCTCTTTGGATGCGATTGCGTGCCGGGGATGAAAGAGAAACGCAGCGAGGGCCGCCAGCTTGAGGGACGCAAACATGATAAGCGTGGCGATCGCCATGATGCTGAGCGCTGCGAGGACCGTCACGGGTGCGAAGATCAGCGCGACCGCCAGCAAGAACAGGATGGCAGGAAGTACCGCACGATTCCCGGATTGCCAGGTGCGGCAACTGTAGCGGGACGCAACGCGGGCCCCCGCCGCCTTGGCCATCGCCATCGTGAACCTATCGGCGATGGAGGCCTCGATCTGGGCGCCGCTGGCAAGGATTGGCCGGACGTCAGCGTAGGTATCGCCGAGTGCCATGCGCACCGCTTCAAAGCGATCCGGCCTGTCCGTGGCTATCAGCACCGTCCCGTTTTCGCGTTTCCATGGAATGACGCGATGTCTCAGCCAAAACCCGTGCGGCATGCGATGACAGAGGTCCTCATCCGGAGGTTCAAGCGTCAGATCAACTTCGCGGATATGATACTGTTGTGCGAGCGCATCACGGATATCGGCCGGGCTGGCCCACCCTTCGGATACCAGGATTTCGCCAATCGGCGCACCCAACGTCAACTGCATATGCAGGGCGCGGATCAATTGATCCAAGGTGATCGACCCGTTGTCGACCAGATACTTGCCCAGGCGCAATCGGCCACGGCCAGGCTCGATCGGGGCCGGGCGTGACATCAGAAGCCGCAGGTTTTGAGTGTTCATCCCGGTCGCCCAACCCGCTGTGAAAGTCGGGGATCAGCGTGAACCTCGTAGAGTTAACAATCGGTTAAGTTGCTGGAACTTATTAATAATGTTAGGAGAGTTTTCGAGAATCTCTAAGTTTGTTGCGCGTTCATCGCCTCTGCAAAACGTTCGAACAAATAGAAACTGTCCTGCGGTCCCGGGCTGGCTTCCGGATGGTACTGGACGGAATAGACAGGGCGGTCGGTCATGCGAATCCCGCAATTGGAGCCGTCAAAGAGGGACCTATGGGTTTCGATGATGCCGTCCGGCAGCGTTTGAGCATCAACGGCAAAGCCATGATTCATCGAGGTTATTTCCACCTTTCCGGTTTCCATGTCCTTGACCGGATGGTTTGCGCCGTGGTGGCCGTGATTCATCTTGACGGTCTTCGCGCCGAGCGCGAGGGCAAGCATCTGATGTCCGAGGCAGATGCCGAAAACCGGGATATCGGTCTTGTCCAATACGTCGCGGATCATCGGCACTGCATAGGTGCCTGTGGCGGCCGGGTCGCCGGGGCCGTTGGACAGGAACACACCATCCGGTTGATGGGCCAGGACGTCGTCCGAGGTTGCGGTTGCGGGCAACACCGTCACATCGCATCCCGCACTGGCCAGGCAACGAAGAATATTGCGCTTGGCGCCATAGTCGATGGCCACCACCTTGAATCTGGGTGCTTTCTGGTGGGCGTAGCCGTCCGGCCAGGCCCACCGCATTTCGTTCCAGCGATAGGATTGTGCGCAGGTGACCTCCTTGGCGAGGTCCATCCCCTCCAGGCCCGCAAACTCGCGTGCCGCCGCAACGAGCGCTTCCAGATCAAAGTTTCCGTCCGGGTCATGCGCCAGCGCCACATGCGGCGCGCCCTGCTGGCGGATCGCGCGGGTCAGGCGGCGGGTATCGACACCGCCGATGGCGATGCGCCCGCGCCGGGTCAGCCAATCCTGCAGGCGCTCCGTAGCGCGCCAGTTGCTGGGCATGGTCGGATCCCATTTCACCACCATGCCCGAGGCAACCGGGTCGGCGGTTTCATCGTCATCCGGATTAACCCCGACATTGCCGATATGGGGGAAGGTGAAGGTGACGATCTGGCCCGCATAGGACGGATCGGTCATGATTTCCTGATACCCGGTCATCGCGGTGTTGAAGCAAAGCTCGGCAGTGGTCTGCCCGGTCGCGCCGAAACCGGTGCCGTAGAAAACAGTACCATCCGCAAGTGCCAGGCAGGCGGTGGGCTTTGGCAGGGCGGATGTGGCCATGGCGCGACTCTCTGATGTGCTGAATTCACGGATACCTAAGCGGCACACGGGCACAGGTCAAGCCCGGTCACGATTTGGGACCCATTGCAATTTCAATGGGTTACGTAATGACGGCATGGTTGTATCGCGCATTTTCCTTCTGTAGTGTCTGGGTTTCGAACTCCATGGGGATGGAACAAGCGATATGAGCATGCGAACGCGGGTGAATGACGCCCTCAAACAGGCGATGCGCGACAAGGCCAAGATGCGCCTTTCGACATTGAGATTGATCTGTGCGGCGATCAAGGATCAGGACATCGCCGTGCGTGGCGAGGGGCCGGACAGTGGTGTCGGTGACGCCGATGTGCTGGCGATCCTGAGCAAGATGACCAAGCAACGACAGGAAAGCGCCCGTGCCTACGAAGAAGGTGGGCGGATCGATCTTGCCGAGAGAGAGCGGCAAGAGATTGAGATCATTGAAGAGTTCTTGCCCAAACAACTGGGCGAGGATGAGATTGCGAAGGCCGTCCGCTCGGCCGTTGAAAAAACCGGTGCCACCTCGATCCGCGACATGGGCAAGGTGATGGCCGAACTCAAGGGCAAGTACACCGGTCAGATGGATTTCGGCAAGGTCGGCCCGCTGGTCAAGGACAGGCTGTGCACCGGTTAGGCCGCTCAGATTAACCTGCGTCAGGCCGCAAGATTTTAGCGCCATGAAGCCTTGGAACGTTGGACGGAACGCGCGCGAATCGGGATGACTCGTGCGGGTGACGCTCACAAACCGATGCCTGGCGGCCACAATGGTCTGGCTGATCACTTGCGCAACGCGCGGTTCAGCTCTTCAAAGAGTGCAATGCGCTCGTCCTCGGAGAGAAAGGCGCCGATTTCGACCTCGCGACCCCCGCCTTTCAGGGTCACGTAATGGGGCACCGGACCGTCGGTTTCGTGCATCTGAGTCGTGGTCCAGTAGCGATTGCATTGCCATTCCTGCGCCGCTCCATTGGGATTATGACGAATGAGGTGCGCGTCCTTGTCAGTGAGCGTGAGGATTTCCAGCACTTGTGCATTGTGATGGTTGCGGTCCAGCGCATACCAGAGCCCGCCGACGGCAAGCAGCAGGAACGGTAGCAGGCCCCAGAGCAGCACGCTGCCCAGAAGCGGCACAAGCGGAATCAGGATCAGTATGAACGTGGCAAGAATAAAGCCGGCATAGCCCTTGGGTGGCAGCGACTGGTGCGGCCAGAGCTGAAGCTCTTGCGCCGGGGCGTTTGCGTCAGATTTCGACCAGTTATAGGGCATCGCAAGGTTCGGGCATGACTTTCAAGCCATACTAGCAAGTACAGCGCTATGGGTGAACGGGATTTGACACCCCGTCCGCCCATTGTGATCGCGTCACGACATCACGCGAGCCAGGCATTTGCCGCGCCGGCATCCTTTTCATCAAAATATCTGGTCTCTGCCGAGATGAAGTGGCGCATCAGTTTCTGGGCCAGTTTCTGCCAGCCTTCATCGCCGAGGATCGCGACCTTGGTGGGGATGTGGCGGTGGTCGCGTACGAGCTTCAGGTGATCGCCTAGCGCCGCCAGACCATGCCAGCCATCAAATTCGCGTAAGTCCAGCAACAGTTTGAACCTGCCATGGTCACGTACATAGGCATCCAGCTTGTCATCGGCGTTGGCATAGGCTGCGGCATCGAGTTTGCCCAGCAACTGGACTTGCAGAATGTTGTTGCCCAGATCCGTCATGTGCAGGCTGCCGAGGGATTCGGTCAGCCAGCGGCGGGCATCGTCCAGTTCGTCCAGGTCGAAGGTTTCCACCGCGCCTGGCATGGCAAAGCCCATCACCTGCACCATGTTTTCGATCCAGTCGGCATCGGTGACAACGGCGATTCTCTCAAACCCTGACCAGTGGCGCATTCCCAGCTTGGCGTCTGCCCAGGCGGCCTTGGCCGTGAAACCTTCAAAGTCGGGACCCATTCGGAGAAGCAGGCGCAGGCGTCCCTGATCTGCGGCGGCCTCATCCATCGCAGGTGTCAGCGTGTCGGCATAGTCATCGGCGGTAAGTGTGCCACTCAACTGGATCTCGAGAATCCCCTCCGGGGTAACGGGGGTGACAGTGATCATCGGAAATCTCCTGTATGTTTCATCACCAAGAGGTAAGGCGCTGCCGGGTTGCCCACAAGAGGCAGGCAGGCTTCCCTGACAATTGGCTGACTGGAGGTGGGATGGCCCTCAAACAAGAAAGGCCCCGGGGTTTCCGGGGCCTTTGTCGTTCATCTGTGGTCGGGATCAGTGGGCGTGGCCCTTGTCCCAGTCTTCCTGCTTGGGCAGCTGCTCGAACGTGTGTTCGGGCGGCGGGCTGGGCAGGGTCCATTCCAGCGTATCGGCGTATTCGTTCCACGGATTGTTTTCCGTCACCTTGGCCCCGCGTCTCAGCGTGTGCCAGATGATCCCGAAGAACAGCAGGAACGAGGCGAAGGACAGGAATGCGCCCATGCTCGACCACCAGTTCCAATAGGCAAAGGCTTCGGGATAGTCGATATAGCGGCGCGGCATGCCCTGACGCCCGAGGAAGTGCTGCGGGAAGAAGGTCAGATTCGCGCCGATGAAGAACATCCAGAAATGTATCTTACCCAGCGTTTCGCTATACATCCGGCCAGACATTTTTGGCAGGTAGAAATACATGCCGGCAAAGATCGCGAACACCGCGCCGAGGCTCATCACATAGTGGAAATGCGCCACCACATAGTAGGTATCGTGATAGTAACGATCCACGGCAGCCTGAGACAGGACGATGCCGGTGACGCCGCCGACGGTGAACAGGAACAGGAAACCGAAGGCAAAGAGCATCGGTGTCTTGAATTCGATCGAACCGCCCCACATCGTCGCGATCCAGCTGAAGATCTTGACGCCGGTGGGCACCGCGATGGTCATCGTGGCCAGCATGAAATAGGCCTGCTGGTTCAGGGTCAGACCCACGGTGTACATGTGGTGCGCCCAGACAACGAAGCCGAGGAAACCGATCGCGATCAGCGCCCAGACCATCGGCAGGTAGCCGAAGACCGGCTTGCGCGAGAAAGTGGCGATGACGTGGCTGATGATGCCGAACCCGGGCAGGATCACGATGTACACTTCCGGGTGGCCAAAGAACCACAGGATGTGCTGGTAGAGGATCGGATCGCCGCCACCGGCCGGATCAAAGAAAGTGAAACCGAAGTTCCGATCCATCAGCAGCATGGTGATCGCACCCGCCAGAACGGGCAGGGAAAGCAGGATCAGCCAGGCGGTGACAAAGATCGACCAGGCAAACAGTGGCACCTTGAACAGGGTCATGCCGGGGGCACGCATGTTCAGGAAGGTGGTGATCATGTTGATCGCGCCAAGGATCGACGAGGCACCGGAGACGTGCACCGCGAAGATCGCGAAATCCATCGACATGCCGCCTTCATTGACCGAGAGCGGTGGGTAGAGCACCCAGCCGACGCCGGACCCGGCCTGGTCGTTACCGCCGGGGGCCAGCACCGAGCAGACCGCCAGGGTGGTGCCGAACACGTAGAGCCAGAACGACAGGTTGTTCATGCGCGGGAACGCCATGTCGGGCGCGCCAATCTGCAAGGGCATGAAATAGTTGCCGAATCCGCCGAACAGCGCGGGGATTACGACAAAGAACATCATCAGGATGCCGTGCGCGGTAATCAGAACGTTCCAGAGGTGGCCGTTGGGAGTGCAGGGGCTCGATGAATCGGCGAAGAGCCGGGCACCTTCCATGCACATGTGCTGAACACCGGGCTCCATGAGTTCAATCCGCATGTAGACGGTGAAAGCGACAGAGATAAAGCCGGCGAATGCGGACACCACAAGATACAGAATACCGATGTCTTTGTGGTTGGTGGACATGAACCAACGCGTGAAGAAATTGCGCTCGTCCGCGTGCTCGTGACCATGAATGGCTGCGTCGGCCATTTGGCGCCTCCTGTTACATATGAACACGCGCAGAGAAACTGGCGCGTGCGAAAATCTATTCAGGTTTTAGAATGACTACAGGTGGGCTTCAATGGCGGAGTTTGATTTGGATCAAGATAAATTGCCGCGCCCCCTTGTTTTGTGCGCCGTCCCGGGGCGCTGCCCCGGACCCCGGAGTGTATGGACAAAGATGAAATCAGGGCCCGCAGGCGGCTGTGTGGGTTGACCTGCCCGCCGAGGCTCCGCACAAAGCGCGGAACACTTGGAAAGAGACCTGGAAACGAGGGAGCGAGCCGATGCCCTATGATGACGACAATATCTTTGCAAAGATCCTGCGCGAAGAGATCCCGTCAATCCGGGTCTTTGAGGACGATGAAACACTGGTGTTCATGGATATCATGCCGCGCACCGATGGCCATTGCCTTGTCATTCCCAAGACACCTTGCCGCAACGTTCTGGATGCCAGCGAGGCGCAACTGGCAGCGGTGATGCGAACGGTTCAGAAGCTGGCACGGGCCGTGATGGTCGCGTTTGATGCAACTGGTGTGACCGTGCAGCAATTCAATGAGGCCGATGGCGGGCAGGAGGTCTTTCACCTGCATTTCCATATTCTGCCCCGTCATGCCGATGTAAGCCTGCGCCCGCCGGGCAGGATGGGAGACATGGAGGCGATCCGGGTCCACGCAGACCGGATTCGCGCGGTGCTTGCAGGGTAGGGCCGCACCGGTTTGGGTTGGCGCTGGCCTTGGACATTCTCAGGGACGCCGAACGCGTGCAGGACCGCGCAGACGTGATCGTGGGTTCCGTGGCGATACCGTCGAGCTCTCTCGCAAGGTCATGCAACTTCGCGATCCGCGCCCTGATTTGCCGTTGCTGTTTCAGCGCAAATTCATGCGCGGCGTCGAGGTGTTTTCCCGCGCGCCTTCAAGCGAGATCAGCGCCGCGACATCGTCCAGAGGCTGGCCCAGCACGCGCGCGTGGCGCATAGGACCCAGCCGCGTAGGTGCTGCCACGTCATAGCGGCGTTGGTTGCCTGCCGTGCGTTCGGGTTCTGGCGACAGTCCCATTTCTTCGTAAGACCGGTTGGCCGGCATCTTGACGTGGGTGCGGCGCGACATCTCTCCAACTGAAGACAGGGAAAGACCTCTTGGGCCTCTCGTCACGAGAGGATCTGCATTGAGTGCCACAGTCAGTAAGAGATGACTGGCAATGCCTCATGAGTGCATTACGATCATCTCGATCCGACCGCCAAGGATGAGCGCGTCGCCTGGGCCGTGGCGGTGAATGTTGGGTTGACGCTGTAGCAGATGGTCCGCAGTTTGCTTTCGGGATAGCGGACATTGATCGCCGACGCACTTCACACTCTTTCCGATGCCGCGGCGCAGAAGGATGGGTCGCGAGCGGGGGGTGAGCGTCTGGGGGATGACGTTGATCCACCCATTCCATGAACGCGCGGGATGGTGGCGTTTTCAGGTGGGTTGGGAAAGTGCCGAAGCGGTTTGATTTTCGAACACATGTGCAAAGGTGCATCTCAGGGCAACGTCCACGTCCGCCATCGCCACCGGATGGCCGAGATCAACAAGGCTGGTGACCCCGTGGTCGCTGATGCCGCAGGGTACGATGCCGGTGAAATGGTCAAGGTCCGGTTCGATGTTGATCGAAATGCCGTGAAAGCTGATCCACTTGCGCAGACGTATGCCGATCGCCGCGATCTTGTCCTCGGGTTTTTGACCGGTCGCCGTCAGGGGCTTGTCGTCGCGGACGACCCAGACGCCGACGCGGCCCTCGCGGATGTGACCGGTAACGTTGAATTCGGCAAGTGTCGCGATCACCCAGGTTTCCAGCTGTTGAACGAAGCGGCGCACGTCACGTCCACGATTGCCGACATCGAGCATCACATAGATGACCCGCTGACCAGGGCCGTGATAGGTGTATTGCCCGCCACGTTTGGAGGCATGGACCGGAAAGCGGTCGGGATCGGTGAGATCTTGTCGCCGGGCGCTGGTGCCAGCGGTGTAAAGCGGCGGATGTTCAAGCAACCAGATGCATTCGTCAGCCTTGCCCGCAGCAATGTCAGCCGCCCGTTGCTCCATAAACGAGACGGCCTCGTCATAGTCCGTCAGCCCGTCAGATGTGATCCATTCCACCATGGCAACGCATTAGCGCGGGGGCGACCGGGAGGGAAGGGGAAACGGAGATCGGCAAACCGCAAAAAAACACGGCAATTGCCTCTTCACAAGGCGCAGGCCTTGGTCTATAGCCCGGCGCACCAGCCCTGACGTGCGGTCGTGGCGGAATTGGTAGACGCGCAGCGTTGAGGTCGCTGTGGGGTAACACCCGTGGAAGTTCGAGTCTTCTCGACCGCACCATCTCAATTTTTCTGGACGAGCAACCGCTTAGCGACTCGAAAATGGCAGTTTCAGGGGGGGCGATAATCTGAGTGCCGACGATATGCCAGTGGCTTCGAGAATGCCGTTCTGAGCACGGTTCTCTTCAGAGTCAGGTCTCATTTCTGATATGATCTAAGGGTTTTGCAATAACTCCATCGCGAGTGAGTTTTGATCCTCCAGTCTGTCTTTTTCTGGAAGTGCGGCCCCAGTTATCCCCAAGAATACTGTTCTCTGGCTCCCATTTGCGGAACCATTCAGCGAGTTATTGAATACCTTGCGATTGTGATCGCGTAGCGGGATGTTCTTGCAGAAACATGCGCTCCTCCTTCCTTGTTCGTTGCCCGACTGCAGCCGCACCGATCGTCCGTTATCTAACCATCGGGGTGGACCAATTCAGTGGGGAAGGATCAGGCCCTTGTTTGGCGTGAAACGAGATTGCTTGGCGAAAACGCCCCGTTCTGTTGATTTCTGGGCGCGGGTAAATCTATCGCCCGCATGCCGTAAGAATTTGCATTGATCCAGAAGGCTTGCAACTCTCATCGGGCCAATCGAATCTTTGCGGTTTCCCGACGGCGGCGACCAACAGGTTTGATGGGCAGGTGGATGCGACGGTTCAGCCCGAACAATCGAACATGTAATGGAGAACGACGGAATGAAGTCAGCTGCTATACGTCTTGGTGTTGATATCGGTGGCACATTCACCGATGTCGTCCTCGAGAAGGGCGACAAACAGTTCTCGACCAAGGTGCTGACAACCTATGCGGCACCCGAAGATGCGATCATCGACGGCATACATCAGGTCTGCGACAAGGCCGGGGTCGCACCGGGCGAGATCGGCCAGATCATCCACGGCACAACTCTGGCGACCAATGCGCTGATCGAGCGGCGTGGGGCAAAGACCGCGCTGATCACCACCGAAGGGTTTCGTGACGTGATCGAGATGCGCACCGAGAGCCGGTTCGAGCAATATGATCTGAACCTGACCCTGCCCGAGCCGCTCTTGCCGCGCCAGATGCGGTTCACCGTGTCCGAGCGCATCAACGCTCGGGGCGAGGTCATGATCCCGCTGGACCCTGCCGCCGTCGAGACCGTCGTGGAACGTATCGCAGAAGCCGGTTTTGAAAGCGTGGCGGTGGGCTTGATCCACTCCTATCTGAATCCGGGCCATGAACAGTTGATCCGCGATGTGCTTGCCGAACGTCTGCCTGATGTGACGGTTTCGATTTCATCCGAGGTTTCGCCGCAGATGCGCGAGTACGAACGTTTCAACACCGTGGTCGCCAATGCCTATATCAAGCCGCTGATGGCCTCATATCTGGGTCGGCTCGAGGAACGCCTGCGCGGCGAGGGTGTCGATTGCCGGATTTTCCTGATGCATTCGGGCGGCGGGATCATTTCGCTCCGCAACGCCGCCGATTTCCCGGTGCGCCTGGTCGAAAGCGGGCCTGCCGGTGGTGCGGTTTTCGCAGCGCATATCGCCACGCGCTATGGGCTGGACAAGGTGCTGTCCTTTGACATGGGGGGCACGACGGCCAAGATCTGTCTGATCAAGAACCAGACCCCCACGACCAGCCGCGTGTTCGAAGTGGCGCGCACCTACCGGTTCAAGAAAGGATCGGGCATGCCGATTTCGATCCCGGTGATCGACATGGTCGAGATCGGCGCAGGCGGCGGATCGCTGGCCCATGTCGACAGTCTGCGTCAGATTCGGGTTGGTCCGGAAAGTGCCGGTTCCGAACCCGGTCCGGCCTGCTACGGAAGAGGGGGCGAGCGCCCCGGTGTCACCGATGCCGACCTCGTTCTGGGCAAGCTTGATCCCGACAATTTTGCCGGTGGGTCGATCAGGCTGCACCCCGGCAAGTCGAAGGACGCCCTGACCGCCCATATCGGCAAGACTCTGGACATGGGTGCGGTCGAGGCCGCCTTTGGAGTGGCCGAAATGGTCGATGAGAACATGGCGAATGCCGCGCGCGTTCATGCCGTCGAAAATGGCGAAGATCTGTCGGAATACACCATGATCGCCTTTGGCGGCGCGGCTCCGCTGCATGCGGGGCGGTTGAGTGAAAAGCTGGGCGTCAGACGTTTGATCGTTCCGCCGGGGGCCGGAGTCGGATCGGCCATCGGGTTTCTGCGCGCACCTTTCAGTTTCGAAGCCAACCGTTCCGTCTACATGAAGCTCTCGGACTTCGACGGCGACCTGATCCGCGACCTGCTGACAGAGTTGAAGGACGAGGCCACAGGCTTTGTGCGCACCTGCGACGAAATCAGCCCGATCCTGAGCGAATTCAAGGTCTACATGCGCTATTCGGGTCAGGGCTGGGAGATTCCGATCGGCCTGACACGAGAGCAGGCGATGGCCCCCGACGCCGCGACCTTCCTGGCGCGGTTCGAAGAGGATTACGCCAAGCTTTTCGGGCGCACCGTGGCGGGCATGGACGTGGAAATCACCGTCTGGTCGGTCAACGCCACCACACCGCCGGAACAGGTCGCGCCGGTTGCGGTCACAAATGGCGATTTCGCTGCGATACCGAACGGCACGCGGGAACTCTTTGACGCGGCGACAGGCGAATTCGCGACGGCACATGTGATGGAACGCTCGAGCCTTGAAGCGGGGCATCGGGTCTCGGGCCCGGCGGCGATGACCGAGGATGAAACCACCATCATTATTCCGTCCAGCCTCGACGCCATCCGACAGCCCGACGGCTGCATCGACATCATCCAGAAGGGGGCCTGAGCCATGGCCAAAGAACAGTCCAGGGTTTCCTATCAGGTGATGTGGAACAGATTGATCTCTGTTGTCGAGGAACAGGCACAGGCGCTGGTGCGCACGGCCTTTTCGACGAGCGTTCGCGAGGCCGGCGATCTGTCGGCTGGGGTCTATGACACGCAAGGCAGGATGCTGGCGCAGGCGGTGACGGGAACGCCAGGGCACGTCAACGCCATGGCCGATGCGGTGGCGCACTTCATTCGCCGGATCGGGCGGCAGAACATGTATGAGGGTGACGTCTATGTCACAAACGACCCTTGGGAGGGCACCGGGCACCTGCACGACATCACCATGGTCACGCCCTCGTTCCACAAGGGTGTGCTGGTCGGCTTCTTTGCCTGTACCGCCCACATTGTCGACATCGGCGGCCGTGGGTTCGGGGCCGACGCGGCAAGCGTGTATGAAGAGGGGCTGTACCTACCGATCATGAAGTTCGCGGAACGGGGCGACGTGGATGAAACCCTTGTCCGCATCGTGCGTGGCAACGTGCGCGAACCCGATCAGCTGATCGGCGACATGTATGCGCTGACCACCTGCAACGAGATTGGCCATCGCCGTTTGGTCGAGATGATGACGGAGTTTGATCTGGATGATCTGCAGGGCATAGCCGAGTTCATTCTTGAAAACTCACGCCGCGCGACGCTGGAACGGATCGCGGCACTGCCTCGGACGTCGGCCTCGGGCGAGATGACAGTGGACGGCTTTGACGTGCCGATCACGCTGAAGGTCAGGATCACTGTGAAGGAAGACCGGATCATCTCGGATTTCGCGGGCACGTCGATGGTGGACAAGAAGGGCATCAATTGCCCGCTGGTCTACACAAAGGCATATGCCTGCTATGCGCTCAAGGTGGCGATTGCGCCCGAAATCCCGAACAATCACGCGTCCTTGCTGCCGTTCGAGATCGAAGCGCCGGAGAATACCATCGTCAATGCGCTGCACCCGGCACCCGTCGCGTTGCGCCATATCGTTGGTCATTTCGTGCCCGATACGGTCTTCAACGCCTTTGACAAGATCGTGCCGGGCCTTGTGCCTGCTGAGGGGGCAGGCTGCCTGTGCAATTTCCAGGTTTCGCTGCGGCCGCGTACGGATGCACCGGCCCCGGCGCATGCGCGGCGGTCCGAGGTGCTGACATTCAATTCGGGCGGCTCAGGCGCGCGACCCGAGTTCGACGGGCTGAACGCGACGGCCTTTCCGTCGGGCGTCATGACCATGCCGATCGAGGCAACCGAACATGCCGGCCCGGTCATTATCTGGCGCAAGGAGTTGCGCCCGGACAGTGGCGGCGCGGGCAAGACGCGCGGCGGACTTGGGCAATACATGGAGGTCGGGGCGATGGAGGGGCACGAGTTCGACATCCAGGCGATGTTCGACCGTGGCGACCACCCGGCGCGGGGCAGTCGCGGCGGGCTTGACGGCGCCCCCACCACCATCGCGCAGGACGACGGAACGCCGATGCGCGTCAAGGGCAAGCAGTTCGTACCGCACGGGCGCAAGGTGGTCATGGCCTTCCCCGGCGGCGCTGGCTACGGTGATCCGTCCGAGCGTGACACCGCGCTGGTAAAGAGGGATCTTGCCCGTGGCTATATCTCCGCCGAAACCGCCGCGCGTGACTATGGGCTGAGCCAGGAAGACATATCAACGGTTCAGATCGCAGTCAGAAAAGGGGAGGTCGTGTGATGGCCGGAAAGACCGAAGCACCAGCGCGCGCATTCTATGACGTGGTCATCGTGGGTGGGGCCATCATGGGGGCGTCCACGGCGTGGTTTCTGAGCGAGAACAAAGACTTCAACGGCAAGGTTCTGGTGGTCGAGCGCGACACGACCTACGAATACTGCTCGACTGCGCATACCAACAGCTGCATGCGCCAGCAATTCTCGGCCGAGTTGAATGTGCGGATCAGCCAGTTCGCCGCCGAATTTGTCAAGAATCTCCGCAGCTACATGGGTGGCGACGCACGGGTGCCGGATCTGTCGATCCGGTCGTTCGGGTACATGTACCTGGCCGACAGCGAGTCTTTCGCCGACGTGCTGCGCCAGAACCAGAAGGTGCAGCTGGCGGCGGGGGCCGCGACGCAGCTGATGGGTCCGGAGCAAATCAAGGCCGCTTACCCGTTCTACAATGTAGATGACATCGTTCTGGGCTCGATCAACCTTGTGGACGAGGGATATTGGGATGGTGCGACCGTGTTTGATTGGTGGCGTCGCCAGTCGCGGGAACGTGGCATCGAATACGTCGAGAACGAGGTCGTCGCGATCAACCGTAACGCCGCCGGTACCCTGGTTGAAAGTGTCACGTTGAAATCGGGCGAGGTGATCGCCTGTGGTCAGTTGGTCAATGCCTCGGGCCCGCGCGCGGCGGCCACCGCCCGGATGGCGGGCATCGATGTGCCCGTCGAGCCGCGCAAGCGTTATTCCTGGGTCTTCAAGGCAGACAAGCCGCTGGACCGGGACCTGCCGCTGACGATCGATCCGTCGGGTATCCACGTACGCGAAAGCGGTGGCGGCACCTACCAGTGCGGCGGCCATTCCGACATCGATCCGGCCGTGGCTTACGACGATTTCACCATGGACTACGCATTCTGGGAAAACCATGTCTGGCCAATCCTCGCGAGTCGCATTCCGCAGTTCGAAGCGATCAAGGTGCAATCGGAATGGGCCGGGCATTACGCCATGAACACCTTTGATCACAACGCAATCATCGGACCGCACCCGGAGCTGTCGAATTTCATCTTTCAGAACGGGTTTTCCGGTCACGGCTTGCAGCAATCCCCGGCAATGGGGCGGGGGACAGCCGAATGGCTGACCTATGGCGAATACCGTGCGCTGGACCTGAGCCCGTTCAAATACGAGCGCATCCTTGCGAACCGCCCGATCATCGAAAGGGCCGTAATCTGAGTCGTTGGCGGCGCCATGCACGTTAACACCAAGATCGCCTGAACGCCTGACTGAGCGCGCTGCCCCAGATCGGCGGGTTCTGCGCCTACGATGCCCATGCGCGCAAGAAACTGGGCGAGAGCGGTTGCGGAAATCGTCGATCAAAAAAGGCCACCATCAACGCCGTAGTTGATAAATGGCCGATACTTGAGGCCGCTCCGGTGAGCGTTCAGCGGTGCTGTGTGTTCGTCGGATTTGACAACCAAATCTGATCGAGAATTGACTTGTTTCATGAGCGGTCGGCTGGAAATCGCCACTCGGTGCGTCAAAAATGACACATGCTATTTGCGGTCCGGAAGTCGAGCTTGTATAAGCCCTGCATCGGCATATGTACGGCTTCTAAATCGACCCGGGATTTACGAAGAAGGTCTTCGGATCGGTTATATGTTAGAACAATCGCTACTCTCTAGGAGCAAACAGATATGATTAGAACCACAGCACTCGCGATGTTGCTTTCCACCGCCGCAGGAGTTGCGGTTGCCGGCAACACAGCACCCGCACCGGTCGATCCGGTGATCGTGGCACCGGTTGTCGAAGCGCCTTTCTGGGAAGGTTTCTATCTTGGTGGTCAGCTGGGCTATGCCTTCAGCGACTTCAACATCGACTCCAACACCATCAGCAATTTCGACGAAGACAACGTGATTGGCGGTATCACCGCTGGTTACCTCTGGTCGCTCGGAAATGGCTGGTATCTCGGACCGGAATTCCAGTACGACTTTACGGACATTTCCGTGACCGATGCGGCCACCGGCAACACCACGTCGCTTGACGCCGTCGCACGCCTGAAACTGATCGCCGGCTACGAACTGGGCAACGGAATGCTCTACGGCAGCGCCGGTTTCGCCTATGCGGATTTCGACAGCGTCGACAACGTTCTCGACTTTGATTCGGACAGCTATGTCGTCGGTCTCGGATACGACTGGCGCGTTGGCGACAACTGGACCGTCGGTGCGGAATACATGTACCAGACGTTCAGCGGCGCCGGTGCGACCGGTGGCGACGTCGACCTGAACTCGATCTACGTCAAGGCGGCATACCGCTTCTGATCTGACGACCCGATCAGAACCTGAATACGATCTGGCCATTGCGGGCATTCCTGCAATGGCCATTTTCTTGCCGATGAACCGTGGCTACTGGGCACGGCGGGTGAGGCTACTTCGACGGTCTCGACGCTTTTTCTGCAATCCCGCTGGTGCCTTGACGGCGAGCCAGCTCCGCCAGCACGTCATCGAACGCGACATCGCGTGACTCCAGCATCACCAGCAGGTGAAAGAGAACATCCGCCGCCTCGCTGGCGAGGGCGCTTTGGTCGCCTTTGATCGCTTCGATGATGGCTTCTATGGCCTCTTCACCGAACTTCTCGGCGCATTTCTCCGGCCCCTTTGCCAACAGCTTTGCCGTCCAACTGCTGTCCGGGTCAGCCCCTTTGCGGGCGGAAATGGTGGCGGCGAGATCGCTCAGAACGGTCATGCTATCCTCATGGGAATGCCTGCGGCGGCCATGTGCTGCTTGGCCTCGCGAATGGTATAGTCGCCAAAGTGAAAAATCGAGGCGGCGAGCACGGCGCTCGCACCGCCTTGGGTCACGCCTTCGACGAGATGATCAAGTGTCCCAACCCCGCCGGAGGCAATCACCGGCACATCGACCGCGTCAGAGATTGCGCGGGTCAGTGGCAGGTTGAAGCCGGCGCGGGTGCCATCGCGGTCCATGCTGGTCAAAAGGATCTCGCCCGCCCCCTTGGCAGTGACGGTGCGGGCAAACGCCACCGCGTCGATACCGGTAGGTTTGCGCCCCCCATGGGTGAAGATCTCCCATTTGCCGGGGCTGACGGTCTTGGCGTCTATGGCGACGACAATGCATTGGCTGCCAAACTGGTCCGCCGCTTCGGCCACCACATCAGGGCGGGCCACAGCGGCGGAATTGAAGCTGACCTTATCCGCGCCCGCCAGAAGCAGATCGCGCACATCCTCCCGGCTGCGCACGCCACCGCCGACAGTCAGCGGAATATAGCATTGTTCCGCGGTGCGCCGGACCACGTCGAACATGGTGCCCCGGTTTTCGTGGGTGGCGTGGATGTCCAGGAAACACAATTCGTCAGCACCCGCAGCGTCATAGGCACGGGCCGATTCGACGGGGTCGCCGGCATCGACGAGATCGACGAAATTGACCCCCTTGACCACGCGGCCATCGGCGACGTCGAGACAGGGTATGATGCGGGTCTTGAGCATGTCCGATCCTTTTGGCCCATGTCCTAATGGCAAAGCCGCGCCGATACCAGATATGTGATTGGACCATTGCGTCCTGTCGTGAAGACATGCAAGCGTAAGGACCATCCAAAAAGGGGGATCGAAATGCGTGGACATATCATTCTGGCAGCGGCACTTGCCGTGACGGGTGCAGGGCAGGCGGTGGCGGATGACTTGGTGCGGGTCAAGACTGACAAGACGGTAAACGCGGCGATGGACGCGCTGCAGGCGGCCGTCGAAGGGGCCGGAGCGACGGTGTTTGCCCGCGTCGATCACGCTGCCGGGGCGCAGAAAGTCGAGATGGAACTGGACGATGCCCAGGTTCTGATTTTCGGCAATCCCAAGCTGGGTACGCCGGTGATGCAGGCCGACCCGCTGGCAGGGTTGTTCCTGCCGCTCAAGGTACTGGCTTATGCGGATGGCGACGGCCAGGTCTGGCTGGCCTATGAAGACCCGCAGGACATGCTGGATGATCTTGATGTCGCCGCCGACCTGCCCGCCATTGGCAAGATGCAGGGCGCGTTGGGCAAGCTGACCGCAAAGGCTGCGGGTGAGTAGATCAACCGCGCAAGACCGTTAGCGCCTGTTTCAGGTCAAGCGCTCCGTCATAGAGCGCACGGCCCGAGATGGCGCCGTTCAATTGCGCGCCACAGTCGCGCAGGGCGATCAGGTCTTCCAGAGAACTGACGCCGCCGGAGGCGATGACCGGAATTGACACCGCATGGGCGAGGGCGGCGGTGGCGTCGATGTTCGGCCCCTGCATCGCGCCATCGCGGTTGATGTCGGTATAGACGATCGCGGCAACGCCCGCGTCTTCAAACGAGCGGGCCAGATCGGTGACCTGCACATCGGTTTCCTCGGCCCAGCCCTTTGTCGCCACCATCCCGTTACGTGCGTCGATGCCGACGGCGACGTGACCGGGAAACTCCCGCGCGGCGTCACGCACAAGATCGGGGTTTTCAACGGCGACCGTTCCCAGGATCACGCGGGAAAGCCCCTTGGTCAACCATCCCTCGATGGTGGCCATATCGCGGATACCGCCGCCCAATTGCGCCGGGATATCGCAGGCCGCGAGAATCGCCTCGACCGGGGCGGCATTGACCGGCGTGCCCGCAAATGCCCCGTTCAGGTCCACGAGATGCAGCCATTCGCAACCCGCCTCGACAAAGGCGCGCGCCTGTGCGGTCGGATCGTCATTGAACACGGTGGCCTTGTCCATCTCTCCGCGCAGCAGCCGCACGGCTTGTCCGTCTTTGAGGTCAATTGCGGGATAGAGGATCATGTCGCGGCCTTTCGGTGTGATGTCGGCGGGATATGGCACGGCGTGGGGCGGGAATGCAACGCGACCCGAGGTCAGTCTTGCCAGACGCGCGCGCGGTGCCCCAGAGTGACCGCAAAGCGGAGGATGACGAGATGAAGAAACTGTTCCTGAGCACGGCGATCGCGCTTGGCCTGGCGGGGGCGGCGTTGGCCGATCCTGCGGAAGGCACCTGGAAAACCGAAGCTGACGATGGTGCCTACGCCCATGTCGATCTGAGTATGTGCGGTGCAGCGGTTTGCGGGGTGATTGCCCGCACATTCAACACCGATGGCGAATACGCGTCTCCCAACATTGGCAAGACACTTGTGATCGACATGGTGCCGGCTGGTGATGGGTCCTATGCGGGCAAGGTCTGGCGGCCTTCGAACGACAAGATCTACATCGGCAAGATGGACCTAAACGGCAATTCTCTGGCGCTGCGTGGCTGCGTTGCGGGCGGTCTGATCTGTTCCAAACAGACATGGAGCCGGGTCAACTGAGTCGAACGCCTACGGTGTCCAGCGCAGGAAATTGGCGATCAGGCGGAGCCCGGTGGCCTGGCTCTTTTCCGGGTGGAACTGCATGCCCAGCATGGTGCCCTTGCCGATCACGGCGGTGACGTCGCCGCCATAATCGACATGCGCCAACCTCTCCGCCGGGTCCGTGACATGAAACTGGTAGGAATGCACGAAATAGGCATGTTCGCCTGTGGTGGCGCCTTCAAACACCGGGTGCTGGGCGTCGATCACGAGATCATTCCAACCCATATGGGGCACTTTCAGTGCAGGGTCTGCGGGCGCGATTTTCACGACTTCGCCTTCGATCCAGCCAAGCCCGCGCGTGTCTTCGTATTCGCGGCCCCAACTCGCCATGAGCTGCATGCCGACGCAGATGCCAAGGAACGGTCGGCCGCGCACCTCCACCGCTTCGACCATCGCGTCAAACAGGCCGGAATGGCCGCGCAATGCGGCGGCGCAGGCCGGAAACGCGCCATCTCCGGGCAACACCACGCGGTCGGCGCGCGCGACGACTTCCGCGTCCGAGGTCACCACGACCGTCCCGGCATCACCCTCGCGCGCCATGCGTTGAAACGCCTTTTCGGCGGAATGCAGGTTGCCGCTCTCGTAGTCGACGATCGCTGTCAGCATTTTGCGGTCCTTGTCACTGGTGCCTCTTGCGTTTCACCTGTCGTGAATTCAGTACGGGGTCAAGCCTGTGGCGCGAGGGGCAGGGCATCAAGAATCGCCATGACCTCCTCGTAAGGTCCGAATTGACGAAGATCCCGGTCCACCGGTCCGAACCGGCCGGCGAGATAGAGAACCGTGAACCCGTGGATGAGCGACCAGACCTGAAGCTCAACCGGGGTCGGGTCCTGACCCGCGGCAACAAAGGGCGCACAGGTTTCGCGCAGCACCTGATAAGATGCGGAACCATCCCTGTTCAGGCCATGTTGCTCGGATGCCTGTGCATCAAAGCTGAACACCAGTTCAAACAGGGCCGGGTTGTCGACGGCAAAGCTGACGTAGCCGCGACAGATGCTGCGCAGCCGGGCATGGGGCGTGTCAGGGCCGATCATCCGCGCATCCAGCATGTAGTTGCGGAACACGCGATATCCTTCTTCGGCAATCGCGGCCTTCAGGCCGGCGAGCCCGTCAAAGTGATGTGCCGGGGCGGCATGCGAAACACCCGCGCGGGCGGCGCATTTGCGAAGGGTAAGCGACTCAAGACCGCTTTCCTCCAGAATGTCGATCCCGGCGCGGATCAGCGCATTGCGGAGATCCCCGTGATGATGTGGCTTTTTCTGTTTCAGGTCAGTCATTTGAGATGTAGTTACTCAGCCATGGTTGACACTGTCAAGTTTGAGCTTATCTTGACAGTGTCAAATTCGAGTTTTCGGGAGAGTTCCATGTCATATGTCCGATGGATGCGCCAGGGTCTGTTCTGGTTTCTGTCACTCTCCGTCGCGCTCGCCTCTGTGCGGTTTCCGCTGTTGCCGCAGGAGATCGGGCTTGAGCATATGTGGCACCAGTTCGTTCGATCGCCGTTGCTTCTTTATGTGCATATCCTGATCTCTCCGCTCGCTCTGGCGCTGGTGCCTGTCCAGTTCAGCAGCCGGTTGCGACAGTCCCGACCGCGCCTGCATCGTTGGCTTGGACGAACCTATGGCGTGGCGATCCTTCTTGGCGGTGTGTCCGGGCTCATGATCGCGCCGAATGCGGGGGGCGGCGTCGTTGGACAGACCGGCTTTTTCCTCTTGGCGGTCCTGTGGTTGGCAACGACTACAATCGGAATCTGGCAAGCGCGCCAACGCAATTTCCTGTCGCATCGAAAATGGATGATCCGGTCGGCGGCGTTGACCTGGGCGGCAGTGACGCTGCGTCTATACCTGCCGGTTCTCACTGGAACGCTCGGGTTTGACACCGGGTACATGGTGGTGGCGTGGATGTGCTGGGTGCCCAACCTGCTGGTGGCCGAGTGGCTGTTGCGCAGGGTGGGGCCGCGCCCGCAGGCGCTGCCATCGGGGGCCTAGAGCGCGCCCTTGGTCGATGGCACCGCGTCCGCCTTGCGGGCGTCAACCTCGACCGCCTCGCGCAGGGCGCGGGCGACGGATTTGAAAGCGGCCTCGGCGATGTGGTGGCTGTTCAGGCCGTGCAAGGAAGCGACGTGCAACGTGATACCGCCATGCGTGGAAAGCGCCTGAAAGAACTCGCGCACCAGTTCGGTGTCGAAGCTGCCGATCTTGGCCGTGGGCAGATCGACATTCCACACCAGGTATGGGCGCGCCGAAAGATCCAGCGCTGTGCGGACCAGCGCGTCATCCATCGGCAGAAGACAGGCACCATAACGCCGGATCCCGCGCTTGTCGCCAAGCGCCTCGGCCAGCGCCTGACCGAGGGCAATCCCGACATCCTCGACCGTGTGGTGATCGTCGATGTGATAATCCCCCTTGGCGCGTATCGTCATGTCGATCAGCGAGTGCCGGGCGAGCTGGTCCAGCATGTGATCGAAAAATCCGACACCGGTTTGATTGTCATAGCTTCCCGAGCCATCCAGATCGACGGTGACCGAGATATCGGTCTCGGCTGTTTTACGGGTGACGGTCGCGTTTCGCATCCTTGGTCCTCGCTGCCGGTTGCCCGGCCCTTATAGATGCTGGGCCGGTCAGGTAAAGGCGTCACCGATCAAACGGCCCTTTGAAAAATTGATCCAAATACCGGATGCACACGTACGGGAAGTACAGAAGCGAAATTACTCGCCTCTGGTTTTCCAAGTGAACTATTTAATAAGGAAATTGAAAGATGACCTCCAAGACAGATATGACCATTCCCCCGGAATTTGACCTTTTTTGCCCAGAACTCCCGGCGATTTTCGTCAGGTCTGACAAGCATTGTGTTCCCCTATGATCGCGGTGTCGCGGTGTCAACCGAGGCTTTGCGGCTCTCGGCACTGATCGCGGCATCGGTCGATGCGCTGGCGCAGCCACCGGTCAAGGACGTGCCGGTTGGCTCGGTGACCGAGCTTGCGAAACAGGTCGCGCCGGCTATTCATGCCTTTGCGGATCTGACCGATGGGTTCTGTCGGGACGCTGCGGCGGGTGTTGCCGTGTTGCCCCACCAGAACGACCTTGAAATCGGTATGGAATTGCTCAGCCAGCCGCCGGAGCAGGTGGCAGAGCTGGGCCGCCTGATCGCGTCGCGCCCCTGGGTCGGGCGGGATCGCACCACCTATGCCGAATGCCTGTCGGATCTGGGTGTGCCGATCGAGGCGATTGACTATGGTGGACCGGGGACAATCAAGATCCTGATCCTGATCATCCTGGTACTGATCATTCGTACCCGCCCTGACCTGTCGGCCACTCTGATCGCAGTGATCATCGTGGTGCTGCGGATCGACGACGCCGCACAGGGGGATGGCAAGAAGTGCCCTTGCTACAAGAACGGCGATGGTGACGGCGCCGGCAACGGAGGCGGCAACGGGGGCGGCGGTGATGGACAGACCAATTGCGGTGACATTTTCACGGTGACGGCCATTGGCGATGATCCCAACCCCGTCGATTCGATCGGCAAGGCCCGCCAGAACGCAATGGCGCTCGCCGCATTCGCCTGCCCGCGCAATTGCCCGCCACGGTTGATATTCATCGGACGGCTTCGCACCGTGAAGCAGGCCGATGGCACGTTCCGCACGACGGGAACATATCAGTTCCGCTGCACCTGAAGACCCGGCCCCGGCCGGTACGCTGGCCGGGGTCCATACAAGGGGGATTGCGCCCGTCCGCGCCCCGTGCCAGCCTGCCGGCATCATCAAGCAAGGGCCGCCCATGTCTACCTGTCTCTACATCCAAATCCGTTGCAAACCCGGAACCACCTATAAGGTAGCCGAAGAAATTGCCTTGCGGGAAATCCACTCCGAGCTCTACTCTACCAGCGGCGATTTCGACCTCTTGATGAAGCTTTACATTCCGGAAAGCGAAGACGTCGGAAAGTACATCAACGATCACCTGTTGGATATTCCGGGGATCGAACGGTCCCTGACGACGATGACCTTCAAGGCATTTTGACCGCAGGGGAATTCAGCCCCGCCAATGCGCTTGGCCTGCATCGCTGAACAGCGGGCAGCCCAGCGTCTGCTTCAGGGCCTGAACCAGATCATCGACGGTTTCGGTCGAGACATAGAGCCCGCCAGTGCGATCGGCGAGACAACGTGCCGGGCTTGCGGGCACCTCGAAAACCGGATTGCAATCGCCACCTTCCCAGCCAAAGAACTTGCCGCTCACCTTGAACCCGATCACATGCACGACCAGCGATGGCGCGGTGGCGGCAAGTTCGGCGGCCAATTGGCAGGGCGCGCCGCCGCAGGTCTCGTTGCCGTCACTGATCAGCACGACAACCCCCGCTTGGCCGGGCGCGCCGAGTACCCGCGCGGCATCGCCCACCGCCCGGGTCAAGGCGGTGTTGCCGTCCGGCTCGATCCCGTCGATCTCGGCGAGAATTTCTGCGGAGGCATCCGGGGCAGGGGCGCGGCGCAAGGCAACGTGGCTGCAGGAGTCGTCGTCGCCACCCGGTCCGTAGGTGATCAGCCCGACATCGCGCAGCGGGGTGATTTGCGGCAAGGCGGCGTGCAGGGCGGCGCGGGCATCGATGATCCGCAGTGAGTCGATGCCATTGTGGCCCATCTCCGCCATCGACCCCGATGCGTCGAAAACCAGCATCGGGTCCGTGTTACAGCGCGCGTTCGTTTGCGCCGAACCACTCTGGGCCATGACCAGCGCGCCCGTCAGGGCGAGGGTGACGAGATGGGTTTTCATCCGGGGCGACCTCCACCCTCGACTATCATGCCTTGCGCGGTGGGCGTCCATTGCACGTTGGTCCTGTTGCACCGGGTTCAGTTTGCGAAAGGATCGTCTGTCTTGGGGCTACGCACACGCGATGTCTTTGCCCGCACGGCCCGCGCCTCGCGGTGGAACGCGTGGCAATTGTGCACGGCCTTGAAGGCGTTGTTCGATCCCGTCAGCGGAAACCGCCCCAGCGTCTGGTCGGCCCGGCGCCAGGCCATGATGCGTTCGCGTTTGAATTCGCGGGTGAACTGTTGAGCAGAGGAGGTTCCCGCATCGATCAGGATGTGCAGGCCGGGAAAGCCGTTCAGAACCACACCATCCATGTTCAGCGTCCACGCGGCCTGATCACCAAAGCGCAGGCGCACCGGGTATTCCTCGCCATGCTCGATCATGTCCCAGCTGGTGTTCAGCACCGTGACATCGAGCGCAGGCTTTTCGCCCTTGCCATCATACCCGATGAAAAAGGCGGTCTCTTCGTCAAACAACGCAAACGCCTGACAGCCTTTGGAGCCGGGGTAATAGGCGACGTCCCAGCCATTGATGTTGGCCCAATCGACCGGCTGGGCGGCGGTGGCCGTGGCAAGCAGTGCTGCGGCGCACAGGGACAAGAATACGCGGAGAGGTTTCATCTCAGTTCTGCCACGGACTTGCCGAGTCGGAACGGTGCCGCGAAGGAAACGAGGCAGAGCGCGAGCGTCTGCAAGACAAGGATGGCGGCGCTGGCCCGGAGAAACTCCCATTCCGCGATCAGCCTGCGGATCTGGGCGATCAACTCGTCATAGGTGCTGGCGAGGATCTGGAAATCGGCGGCGATTTCGGGCTGCTCCGTGCGCAGACTGGCCAGCGCCGGGCGGGTGGTGTCATCCAGTGCGACAAACGCGAGAAACGCCGCCTCGCCAAAGGCATCGGTGTCGCTCATCCGGTCTGGCACGGTCTGGTTCGAGAACAGTGGCAAGGCCCGCAGCGTTCCGCTGGATTCGGTGATCGCGAGAAACAACGGCAGGTCGGCATTACCGGCGGTGGAGGCCGACAGAAACTCGACCTTGTCACAGAGGATCCGCAGGTCGGCATCGCTTCCGGTCTCGCAATAGCGCAACCGGAAGCGCGCAGCGTCGCGGTCAAACGCATCCGTAAGCGCATAGGCGATGTCGATTTGCCGGTCGAGCAGGGAACTGTCGGATTTGTAGATCCCGGCCAGAACGGCGGTCACCCCACCGATGCCGCCCAGCACGACCCAGAGCAGATCGGCCAGTCTCCATGCCTTTGATCCGGCGGGCCGGCGAAAGATCATCGCCACGCCGATACAGCCCGCGACAAAGCAGGCGAACAGCAGAGCCAGTTGATGATCCAGAACAAAAGCCATCCGGCGGAGTGTACGGTGCAAAACGCGGGACGCAAGATTTCAGTTTGTATCTAACCCGAGAGCAACATGAGAGCCGCGCCCTCCCCGTGGGGGAGGTCGGGCGCGGCCCGGGACGGGGTCCCGGGCGGGAGCTATAGAGCAGAAACAATATGAAACAGGACGGATACGAACACATCAACCGAAGGTAACAGAAGACAAATTGATGAGATTGCGAGAAAAATGGACAATGCAGTAACTTGGACCGGATATCGGATATTCTCTATCAAATAAAATCTATCTAATACCGCGGAAAGCATCTCACTATGAACCGCTGTAGCCTTATCGCGATTACGGATGTTCTTGAGAGCGAAAAAGATTTCTTCATCTGACATAGTGGCCACGGCTGTCATCGACCCATCCATTGCAGAGTCAACGAAATCTGAGAGATTGTCACGGTCGAAACTTGTGTCGTCGTACTTACCGAAGCCTGATTTTCCCTCTATCATCAGATAGATGGTGAAAAACTCTCGGATAGAATATTTTAAAAATGCAAAGTCGCGGTACTCGTACTCATCAGATGCAATTTTGATTGTGCTAGGACAGCTGCATCTAAACCAAAAAGAGGCCGCCCCAAGAAAGACAAGACCGAAGTAAATTAGTTGAATTCTAGTTTGCGAACCTATGAAAAGCGTCCCGCTGCCATCTGTTATCTCCTCAAAGTTCAAATGCCGTGCAATAGTATCATTAAACAGAACGACATAGCCAATAATCGGTATTAAAGGCATTGCTTGTGCGGTTTTCCCGGAAAGGAAGGGTTTTATAAATTGCCAGTTTAAGAAGGATAGTCTGTAATTTGGGATACTTTCCCTAAACATCCAACTCCTCCACAAACCGCGCATTCTCCTGAATATACTGGAACCGCAGTTCCGGCTTCTTGCCCATCAGGCGTTCCACCAGATCTCCGGTCTCTCCCGGCTCGTCCTCGTCAATCGTCACCCGGATCAGCTTGCGGGACGCCGGGTCCATGGTGGTTTCCTTCAGGTCCTTGGCGTCCATTTCACCCAGACCCTTGAAGCGGGACACGTCGATCTTGCCCTTGCCGCCGAGACCTTTTTCCAGCCACACGTCGCGTTCGTCCTCGTCAGTGCAATAGACGCGTTTGGCCCCCTGGGTCAGGCGGAACAGCGGCGGGCAGGCGAGGTAGAGGTGGCCGGTGTCGATCATCGGGCGCATCTGGGTAAAGAAGAAGGTCATCAGGAGTGCTGCGATATGGGCACCGTCCACATCGGCGTCGGTCATGATGATGATCTTGTCATAGCGCAGATCGTCGACGTTGAACCGGCTGCCCAGCCCGACGCCAAGCGCCTGAGTCAGGTCGTTGATTTCCGCGTTGGAGCCGAGCTTGGAACTGGCTGCCCCCAGCACGTTCAGGATCTTGCCGCGCAGAGGCAGCAGCGCCTGGGTCTTGCGGTTGCGCGCCATCTTGGCCGAGCCACCCGCAGAATCGCCTTCGACGATAAACAGTTCGGTGCCCTCGCGGGTATTTGAGGAACAATCCGTCAGCTTGCCGGGCAGGCGCAGTTTCTTGGTTGCGCTCTTGCGTTGGGTTTCCTTTTCCTGACGGCGGCGCAGGCGTTCCTCGGCGCGCAGCACGACGAAATCGAGAATCGCGCCGGCAGATTTGGTATCGGCCGCCAGCCAGTTGTCAAAATGGTCGCGGACCGAGTTTTCCACCAGCCGCTGTGCCTCGACCGTGGCGAGACGATCCTTGGTCTGGCCGACGAATTCCGGTTCGCTGATAAAACAGGAGACCAGCGCACAGCCGCCGGTGATCAGGTCATCGCGGGTGATCTGGGTGGCCTTCTTGTTGTTGACCAACTCGCCATAGGCCTTGATCCCCTTGAGGATCGCGGCCCAGAAGCCGGCAACATGGGTGCCGCCCTCGGGTGTGGGCACGGTGTTACAGTAGGATTGAATGAACCCATCGCGCGAGGGTGTCCAGTTGATCGCCCATTCGACCTTGCCCGCCGCGTTGAATTTCTCGCGGAATTCGACGGTGCCTGCAAAGGGTTTTTCGGCATAGACCGACGCGCTGCCCAGCGTTTCGGTCAAATAGTCCGAGAGGCCACCGGGAAAGTGAAAACTGGCCTCAGTCGGGGTCTCGCCATCGTCGATGGCGGATTTCCAGCGGATTTCGACGCCCGAGAACAGGTAGGCCTTGGAGCGGATGGATTTGAACAGCCGGGCGGGTTTGAATTTGTGGTGGCCGAATATCTCGGCATCGGCGTGAAAGGTGACGGTGGTGCCGCGCCGGTTGGGGGCGCTGCCGATCTTTGCGATCGGGTCAAGCGGGACACCGCGCGAAAAGCGCTGTTCGTAAAGTTCCTTGTTGCGGGCGACCTGCACGACCATGGAATCCGACAGTGCATTGACGACCGACGCGCCAACCCCGTGCAGGCCGCCGGAGGTTTCATAGGCCTTGCCCGAGAATTTGCCGCCCGCGTGCAGGGTGCAGAGAATGACTTCGAGCGCGGACTTGTCGGGGAATTTCGGGTGCGGGTCGATGGGGATGCCGCGGCCGTTGT
The DNA here is from genome assembly GCF_032595355.1 of Sedimentitalea todarodis. Lineage (NCBI taxonomy): Bacteria > Pseudomonadati > Pseudomonadota > Alphaproteobacteria > Rhodobacterales > Paracoccaceae > Sedimentitalea > Sedimentitalea todarodis. The sequence continues at coordinate 146,496 of NZ_JASMWN010000010.1, forward strand.
CGCGGATGGTCACGGCATAGTCCTCGTGCAGTTCGACTTCGATCCGGTTGGCGTGCCCCGCGACCGCTTCGTCCATCGAGTTGTCGAGCACTTCGGCGACAAGGTGATGCAGCGCGCGTTCGTCGGTGCCGCCGATGTACATTCCGGGGCGTTTGCGGACCGGTTCCAGACCTTCGAGCACCTCGATCGAGGAGGCGTCGTAGTCGGATGGGCCCGAGGGCGTCAGGAGATCGTTCATACCGCTGCTCTATTGTTGTTTTGGGGCATTATGGCAAGTTGGCGGGCGATGGGGAAGGGCGAAGGTGGCAATCGCATTGCGGTCAGGGCATGGCGGGTTGCAGGCCGGCGCTAGCCCAGCAGCGTCAGCCACATCCAGATGCTGAGCAGCGAGGTGCCGGTCGCGATCAGCACCGAAGACGCCGCCACCCGCTTGGCCCGGCCATACATGTTGGCGAAGATATAGGCATTGACCCCCGGAGCCATGGCCGCGTTCAGCACGCCCGAGCGGAAGAGATCCTGAGGCAGCGAGAACGCCCGACCCAACAGCCAGACCAGCGCCGGGTGGATCATCAACGCGATGATGCAAACATAGGCAATGGTGCGCAGGTCGCCTTCGGGGCGGTATTGTACCAGGAGACCGCCGAGAGCAAAGAGAGCGCAGGGCAGGGCGGAGCGGGTGATGATCGACAGGGCGTCATCGGCCACGTCGGGAATGGTCAGGCCGCTGAGGTTGAACAGGAAGCCAAGTGCAATGCCGAGGATCAGCACGTTCTTGAACATCGCCGTCAGCGTGGCGCGGGCCGCATCGATTGTACGGCCGCCGCGATTGGAGACGATCTCCATCGCGGTGATGCCGAGCCCGTAGCAGAAAGGGGCGTGAAAGGCGATGATCGCGTAGTTCCCGGCGAGGTTCTCCGTACCGTAGGCCCGTTCGGTGATGGGAAGGCCGAGCAGAACCGAGTTCGAGAAGAGACAGCAAAAGCCGATGGCGATGCAGTCTTCCCAGTCCCGTTTGAAAATGAACCGCGCGCCGTAAACGCCGAGCAGGAAGCAGATGGTTGCCCCGCTGTAAAAGCTGATCAGCAGGCTCGGATCAAAGCCTGCGGAGAGATCCAGCGTCGCGATGGCACGAAACAGCAAGCAAGGGATCGCAAACCCCTGCGCGAACCGCATCAGCGCCTCCATCTGATCGATCGAGAAATAGCGATGCCGGGTTGTCAGATAGCCTGCACCGATGACCAGAAAGACCGGCAGGATGACGGTAATCAGCGTCTGGAACATGCGCGGCCGGCTTGTCTGTGGGCGAGGTTGGATGCCTCCGGCGGGAGTATTTTGGCAAAGATGAAATGCAGGGCGGTCACAATGGGAACCGGAGGGTCAGCCCATCATAGGCGGCGATGACGTTCTCGGGCGTTTCGGCCATGACCGTGTCGTAATCCATGTCGATATGCATGTTGGTCAGGACTGCCTGTTTGGCGCGCACGCGCCCGATCCAGCCCAGGGTCTGTTCCAGGTGGGTATGGGTGGGGTGCGGCGCGCGGCGGAGCGCGTCGACGATCCAGCAATCGAGTCCCTGAAGCACATCCCAGGACTCGTCATAGATCTTGGCGACATCCGGGAGATAGGCCACGCGGCCGATGCGAAACCCCAGCGAGTCGATCGAGCCGTGCCCGACGCGGAACGGCAAGAACGGAATGGGGCCGCCGGCGCCGTCGATTTCAAACCGACCGTCGATGGTTTTCATCTCGAGGATCGGCGGATAGGGGGAGCCTTCGGGTTGCGCGAAAGCATAGCCGAAGCGGGACAATAACGCGTTCTGGGTGTCGCCATCTGCCCAGACCGGAAGCCGCGTGCGCATGTTGAAGACGATCATTCGCAAATCGTCGATACCGTGCACATGATCTGCATGGGAGTGGGTGTAAACCACGCCGTCCAATCGACCGGTATTGGTGTCGAGAAGCTGGCTGCGCAGGTCGGGAGAGGTGTCGATCAGGACCGAGGTCGTCCCATCCGGGCCATCGCGCTCGACCAGCATCGAGCAGCGGCGGCGCCTGTTCTTCGGGTTGGTCGGGTCGCAATCGCCCCAGTGGCCACCCAGCCGGGGGACGCCACCCGAGGATCCGCAGCCAAGGATGGTGAAACGAAGGTCTTCCATCAGGCGGCGGCCTCGCAGCGAGCGGCCTTGGCGAACAGACGGTCGAAGTTCTCCTCTGTCCGGGCGGCGAACTCGGCGTAGTCGAGGCCAAAGACTTCGGCCCCTTTGCGCGCGGTATGGGCCGTGTAGGCCGGTTCGTTTCTCCTGCCCCGGTACGGCGGCGGCGCGAGGTAGGGCGCATCAGTCTCTACCAATATCCGGTCGAGCGGGGCGGCAGCGAATATCTCGCGCAATTCCTGGCTCTTGGGAAAGGCGGCAATGCCGGACATGGACAGATAAAAACCAAGGTCAAGCGCCGCGCGGGCGAGATCTGCGGAGGAGGAAAAGCAGTGCATCACACAGCTGTAGGCACCGTTCCGAAACTCTTCGGTGAGGATTTCGGCCATGTCGTCATCCGCCGCGCGGGCATGGATGATCAGCGGCAGACCGGTGTCGCGGGCGGCGGCGATATGGATGCGCAGGCTGTCCTGTTGTATCCGGGCGCTGTCGGCGGTGTAATGATAATCAAGCCCGGTTTCGCCGATGCCGACGAATTTCGGGTGTCGGGCCAGCGCGGTGAGATCGTCGACAGTGACCAGAGGTTCCCGTGCCGCGCTCATCGGGTGGGTGCCTGCGGCGTAGAACACTGGCGCATGGGCTTCGGCAATGGCGCGAACTGTGGGTTCGTTGGCAAGCTTGGTGCAGATGGTCACCATGCGTGTGACACCTGCTGCCGCGGCATTGGCGACGATATCATCAAGCTGCCCCTCAAAATCAGGGAAATCGAGGTGGCAATGGCTGTCGGTGATCTGGAGTGTGTGTGTCATGGCCCTTGGTCCGGGCCTAGCCCGCTGCGGTTTCCTGCATTTTGAAAACCGTATCTAGGACAAGCGCGGCAGGGTCAAGGTTGACTGCCTGCCCGTGCCGCGAGCGGCTGGTGATGGAGGCCGCGATTTCAGCCCAGGCCCGCCCTCTTCGGGCATCGGCTGCGAGGCGGGAAAGAACTTGTGCCTCGTTCGGGGCGGCCTCTGGCGCTGGCGGGGTGCCGGTTGCACCGGTCCGCGCAAGCCGGGCGAGGGCAATGTCGATCAGGATCAGCAGCAGTTCGTACCGCTCCGCCGCCCCACGTTGCGCGGCGGTTTCAGCGAGGGCCAGCGCGCGTTGCCGGTCGAGTTTGGGTAGCGAATTCAGGATTGCGACCACCTCCGCATAAAGGCGCAGACCGTCAAGTGATATCAGGCGCAGGGCCGCCCCTACCGAGCCCGAGGCAAGGGCTGCTAGGTGCGTTGCCAGATCCGGGTCGGTCGGTATTTCCGCGCCGGTTTGGGACAGCGCGACCTGCATGTCGGCCGGGTTGAGCGGAGACAGTCGCAGGGTCCGGCAGCGAGAGCGGATCGTGGGCAGCAGGGCCGACGGTTGGTGCGAGATCAGCAGCAGTGTCGTGCGTGCGGGCGGCTCTTCGAGCATCTTGAGTAGCGCGTTGGCGGCGGAGATATTCATGTCGTCGGCAGTGTCGACGATGACCACCCGCCGCCCGCCATCGGTCGCCGAGAGGCCGAAGAACCGATTGAGTTTGCGGATATCGTCCACGACGATGGCATCCCGTATACGGTTGGTCTTCTCGTTGACGCTGCGGGTGATCGAAACAAGCCCAGGCTCGCCACCCGCCAGCATGCGCCGTGCAACCGGATGCTCTGGGTCGATATCAAGCGACCCGGGCGGCGGCGGAGCATCAAAGAGACCGTCGTTTCCTGCGGATGGGGTCGCCAGCAGGAAGCGCGCAATGCGCCAGGCAAGCGTCGCCTTGCCGACGCCGCGCGGACCGGTCAGAAGCCATGCATGATGCAGGCGATCGGCGGCAAAGGCCTCGAGAAACGCCGCTTCTGCTGCGTCCTGCCCGATCAGCCGTGGGCAGTCGCGCGGATGTGGCGCGCCCGGGGCCTGATCGGCAGGAGGGGGGGCATCGTTCATGTCAGCGCCGGGGCAGCGATTGCGAATACGTCGTCGGCCACGGCCTCAACCGGGCGGTTGCCGTCGATGACACGGAAACGGTCGGCGAAATCATGGGCAAGCGCGAGGAACCCGGCGCGCATCTGTTGCTGGAGTTCGGGGCCGAAATCCTCGAACCGCTCTTCGCTGCCCTGGCGCGCCAGTGCGCGTTGCAACCCGATCTCGGGGTCCATGTCGATCAGCACCGTGATGTCAGGCTCGCGTCCGATCATCAGATCGTGGAGCGCATCGACCAATCCACGCAGGTCGCCGCGCGACAGTCCTTGGTACATTCGGGTGCTGTCGGCAAACCGATCACAGATCACGACTTTTCCTGCCGCAAGGGCCGGCAGGATAGTGCGTTCCATATGGTCGCGGCGGGCTGCGGTGAACAGCAGGATCTCGGTTTCCGCCGACCAGCGGTCGGGATCGCCTTCGAGCACAAGGCGCCGGATTTCCTCGGCGCCGGTCGAGCCGCCGGGTTCGCGGGTGAGAACAACGTCGCGCCCGTTTGCCCGTAGCCTGTCCGCCAACAGACTTGCCTGCGTGGACTTGCCGGACCCGTCGATGCCTTCAAAAGTCAGAAATGTGCCGCTACCGGGCTGCGGATCGCTCACATTGCCTCCGTCGGAGGACCGTTGAGGAACTGCGTGATCAGGTATTGCGCAGCGGTCTTGACGCGGACCAGGAACCCACCGTTGCCCACTGCGTGACCAGCCACCAGGGGCAGACGTGTTTCCGGCAGGCCCTCGGGTGAAATCACCAGTTCGGCAAGTTCCTGGCCCTCGGCGATCGGAGCCTTGATCGGGCCGGTGTAAACCACTTCGGCCGTAAGCTTCCTGCCGCTCAGCACCGGCAACAGGATCGTCAGGTCTCTGGCGGGCACCAGCCCTACCGTGGGCTGTCCGCCCATCCAGACGTCGGCTTGCGTGACGGGCGATCCGGCTTTGGCGATGGTTTTTTCGGCAAATTGACGAAACGACCAGTTAACAATGGCCTCGGCCTCCTCTGCACGACGCGCTTCGCTTTCGAGCCCCGATATCACGAAGATCACCCGGCGATCACCCTGTTTGGCCGAGCCGACAAGACCATAGCCAGCCTCTTGCGTATGACCGGTCTTGAGCCCGTCAGCCCCGATATCGAGATTGAGCAGCGGATTGCGGTTGCGGATGTTGGACGGCGCGCGCCCGTCGAAGGCGAACTCGCGCTCGGCAAACAGCGGGTAGAACTCGGGGAAGTCGGTGATCAGGCGGTTTGCCAGCACGGCGAGATCATGCACCGACATGCGGTGACCTGCCTGTGGCCAGCCGTTCGAATTGGTGAAGCTGGAGTTTGTCATGCCGATTTGCTGCGCGCGTTCGGTCATGTAGCGGGCAAAGCCCGGCTCGGTTCCATCGGGGCTGAGCGCCTCGGCAATGACTGCACAGGCGTCATTGCCCGACAACACGATGATGCCGCGCAGCAGATCCTCGACACGCACCCGGTCGTTGGTGTCCAGAAACATGGTCGAGCCCTTGTAGCTCATGGCATGAGAAGACACCGGCAGGCGTTCATCCAGTGTCAGGCGCCCGTCGCGGACGGCCTCGAACGCGACATAGAGCGTCATCAGTTTCGACATCGATGCCGGCGGCAGAGGCTCATCTGCGTTCTTGGAGAGCAATACAGTGCCGGTGGTCTGATCCAGCACATAGGCGGCCTTGGCCGATGTATCGAATGCACCAGCGGCCAGCGGCACGATGCAAAGCATCACCGCGGCGACAATGGAGTTGAGTGAGAGTTTCACGGGACGTTCTCCCTGGTCAGGTGATAGGGGGCTTGGCGCTGAACCGCCCGATCTGTCCGGCGTGGTCCAGCGCCGCGATCCGTTCAGGTGCCGTTTGTGCAGGATGATGGTCGCGATCCCAAAGCGCCGCCGACTCGTCGAGCGGCGCAAGCGTCGTTTCAGAGATGTCAGATGGGGTTTCGAGCGGTTTGATCGCGCCCTCGATGGCCGCGTCGTCCTTGGATTTCGCCCAGGGCCAGCGGAACTTCTTTTCCTTCGGTGCGGCGGTATCCGTCGCGAGGGCCGTGCCTGCTTCGGCGGCGACCGTGGCGGTATCGCTGTCTTCACCTGTGGCTTCCTCGGTCTCGGGTTCTTCGGTGGCCGGTTCCCGGACCAGCGCCGTCACATGCAGGTTGACGGGCGCGCCGGGCAGCATGGCCAAGGCTTCCGCCGCTTCGGACGAGGCCTGGATGCGCGGACCGGGGATGTCGCGTTCGCGACGGAACAATGCGCCGACGACCGATGTGTCGTTGGCGGTGTTGCGGATAATCACGCGGTGCGGGTCTGTCACATCCGGATGCGCTACCCAGATGCCTCCAAGCGAAGGGCGCCCATCCCAAAGCCCGGCTTCTGAGATATCATAGACCTCGGGTGCCTCGATATCACGCCGCTCGCCCCTGTCGCTCTGGGTAGCGGTGCCGCTGGTCGTTTCCGGTTTTGCGGTCGTGGGACGCAGGTCGCCATCATCGCAAGCGGCCAGCGCAGCGGCGAACAGCACAGCGCCGGTCAAACGAAAGGAAAGCCCGTTGCCAGTTCTCATTCGGATCATGCCAAGTTCCTTGCCTGTAGACAGGCGTTTTTTGCGCCCCTGGCCGGTTTTCCGGTCCCACTGCTTTGGCGCAAACCGCCATTTTCGGCATCATAGCCCGGCAGTCTTGGCAATGAAAGTCCGCAGGCCTTCGCTCGGCAAGAAATCCCCGGTTCTCACAGGCACGTGAGAACCTGTTTGCAGAGGTGATGTCTGGGGGCGTTGACGGGCATCTCGAATATGGCGCGGCCCAGACGGCTTATCCTGCGGCGTCCTGATATCCTCCAAGCGCAGATGTCAGGTTTTCGCCAAGCTCGTCGCAGAGATAGCCGCCTTCCTGAACGAACAGGCACGGCCGGTTCAGCCCGGCAATCGCGGCCCCAATCCGCGCAAAGCCGGTCGTGGTGACCGCAAGGCCCTTGAACGGGTCGCCCACGAAGGCATCCAAACCCAGGGCCACGACAACCACGTCTGCGCCAAAGGCGCTGATCCGGCGAAGCGCGACATCAAGCGCCGCAAGGAAATCATCATTCGCTGTGCCACGCGCCAATGGCAAATTCAGGTTGTAGCCAAGCCCGTCGCCCGTGCCCCGTTCATGTGCCTGTCCCCAGAAGAACGGATAGAAGCGCTCGGGATCTGCGTGAAGCGATACCGTCAACACGTCGCTTCGGTCATAGAATATGCCTTGCGTGCCATTTCCATGATGCACATCCACATCAAGGATCGCGGCGCGCAGGCCGCTGACGCGCAAGCGTTCGGCGGCGATGGCGGAATTGTTCAGGAAGCAAAACCCACCCGCCAGATCTCCAAAGGCATGATGTCCCGGAGGCCGCGCCAGGGCATAGGCGGCGTGTTCGCCCGCGATGATCAGATCAGCCCCGGCGATGGCGGTCTGCGCAGACCAATAGGCGGCCTCCCAGGTGCCGTCTGCGATCGGGCAGGCGGTGTCGGCCTGATGAAAGCCTGCCTGCCCGACGGCGGATTTGGGGTAGCTGTCGCTGCGGTTGGCGGGATGGATGTTCGGGATGACCTCTTCGCCCGCACCGTCAATGCGTTTCCAGCGGGTGTGGATGGTCTCCAGAAACATCAGATACTCCGGCGCGTGCAGCGCGGCAATTGGCCCGATGCCCGCATCCTGTGGAGCTTGGACACTGCACCCCGCTGCCCGCGAGCCCGCCAGCAGGCGGTCGATCCGCTCCGGCTGTTCCGGGTTGGGCAGGATCGCTCCGTTGGCCATGAAATGGCATGGTTGATGTTTCCACTGGCGGTCGTCGAATATGGCTTTCATGTACTCCCTCTCAAGGTCTCTAGCGCAGTGCCGGTCAGGAACATGTTCGTTTCATCGGCATGCGTGGAAAATCCAAGCCGGTCATAGGCGGCGCGCGCGCCTGGGTTGTCGTGATACACGGTGAGTTTGAGGAAATGCCCGATCCCCCGGCGCGATCCTTCGTCAAGCGTTGCGGCCAACATCCGCCGCGCGAGGCCCCGGCCCCGGACGCTCTGCGTGACCCAGAGATCACTGACGAAGAGGCCCGCGCCGCCCAGCGTCGTTGACAATACCGGCGCTGCCAGTGTCGCGGCCAGCGGTTTGGCATCGCGCGTCGCGAGCATCGCGAGACAGGGGGCCGTCGGACCGCAAACAGTATCCGCAAGTGTCTTGATCTTGACCCGGTAGGGGTCGTCCAGATCCGAGGCGAGCTGGCGCAATGCAATTTCCAGCAGGGCGATCTCGTCCTCTTGAACCGGCGCTATGGTGAGATTGTCCATGTTTCAGATCGCGGTCCGGTCCGCCCCCTTGAGATCAAGCATCTGGCGCGCGTCTTCGGCGGAGGCGACATTGCGGCCAAGCTCTTCAACAATTCGACGAATCTTGGCCACCTGCTCGGCGTTATCGCGCGCCAGCACGCCGCGTGAAATCATCAGGCTGTCTTCCAGCCCGACCCGCACATGCCCGCCCAAGATGGCAGACATCGTGATCAGCGGCATCTGGTGCCGCCCCGCCGCCAGCACCGAAAACGCATACTCATCGCCAAACAGCTTGTCGGCGATCAGCTTCATATGGGTCAGGTTTTCAGGGTCCGGCCCGATGCCGCCCAGTACCCCGAATACGAACTGGATGAACAGCTTGCCGCGCACCAGCCCGCGGTCAACGAAATGTTTCAGCATGTAAAGATGGCTGACATCATAGCATTCAAACTCGAACCGGGCACCGCGCTTTTCGCCCAGTTCCAGCAGGATATGCTCCATGTCCCGTGGTGTGTTCTTGAAGACCAAATCGTCCGAGCCTTCAAGAAAAGGTTTCTCCCAATCGTATTTCCATTCCGTGACCCGTTCGGCCGCCGGGTAGAGCGCAAAGTTCATCGTGCCCATGTTGAGGGAACACATCTCAGGTTCGGCGAGCTTCGGCGCGGCAAGGCGTTGGTCCAGCGTCATCGTGGCGCTGCCCCCGGTCGAGATGTTGAGCACGGCGTCACAGCGTTGCTTGATCTGTGGCAGGAAGGCCATGAAATGGGCAGGATCCGCCGAGGGGCGGCCGTTTTCGGGATCGCGCGCATGCAGGTGCAGTATTGTCGCGCCCGCTTCGGCGGCCCCGATGGCATTGTCGGTGATCTCTTGCGCTGTCACGGGCAGATGGGGCGACATCGACGGGGTATGGATCGACCCGGTCACGGCACAGGTGATGATGATCTTGGTCATGGTTGCTCCCTACGCAGCGCCGGAAAATTGCGGAATTTCAGCCATGTAGCTGGCAAGCGAGCGGTCCAGCCGTTCGGTGAGGTCGTCCAGTTGAGCCTCGTCCACGATCATCGGTGGACAGACCAGAAAGTGATCACCCGAGGTGCCGCCCCTTGTGCGGCGCGAATAGATGATCAATCCGTTCTCATAGGCAATGTCGACCAGCCGCGCATGGGCGTTGAGTTCGGTGGGCAACGGCGCCTTGGTGTGGCGGTCGGCCATCAGTTCGAATGCCATCAGCAATCCCTTGCCACGCACATCGCCAATCAGCGGATAGCGCTGCATCAGGCCGCGCAGGCGGTCGCGGAGCCTGTCGCCCATCCGTGCCGCGTTTCCGATCAGATCATGTTCCGCGATCTGATCCAGCACCGCGCATCCTGCCGCACAGGCCAGCGGATTTCCGGCATAGGTAAAACCGTGAATGAACCCTCCGGACCCGATCACGGCCTCGACAATGTCATCCCGCGCGATCATCGCGCCAAGAGGGACATAGCCGCCGCCGAACCCTTTTGAGATCGAAATGAGATCGGGGCTCACATCCCAGTGTTCGGCTCCAAAGAACCGACCGGTGCGCCCGCCGCCGGTCATGACTTCGTCGTGGATCAGCAGGACGCCGTACTGGGTGCAAATCTCGCGGACGCGCTGCATGTAGCCGGCAGGAGGCACCAGCGCGCCGGTCGAGGCTCCGCCGACAGGTTCAACGATAAAGGCCAGCACGGTCTCTGGACCTTCTTCGAGAATCTTCGCTTCCAGCATGTCGGCGTAGTGGCCTCCCGTTGCGGGGTCGTCTGCATCCAGTCCGTCCAGATAGGCGCGCGGCGCGGGGATCTTGGGCATCCGCTGCATCATCGGGTCAAACGGCGCTGTCATCGGCGCGTATCCGGTGATCGCAAGCGCCCCCAGAGTGCAGCCGTGATAGCCGGGGTAGCGCGAGATCACCTTGAAACGCTGTGGATCTCCGTGGGTCAGCGTGTATTGCCGCGCCATTTTGAGGGTGCTTTCGACCGCCTCCGACCCGCCCGAAACGAAGAAGACCCTGTTCAGACCTTCGGGAGCCAATGCGGCAGTCTTTGCCGCCAGCCTTTCCGAACTTTCGGTCTGAAAATGTAGCCGATAGCCGAAGGTCGACCTGTCCATCTGCGCGCGCATCGCGGCCAGAACAGCCGGATTCGAATGGCCAATGTTGCTGACCATCGCGCCGCTTGAGCCATCGATATAGCGCTTGCCCGTGCTGTCCCACATATAGATCCCTTCGGCGCGGTCGAGCATGGGGCGGGGCGATTTGGTCTGATAAAACAGGTTGCTCATGTTCGGTCTACTGTTTCCGGCTCAGGTGTTTGCGCAGGAAATTGCGGGTGCGTTCATGCCTGGGGTTTTCGAAGATCTCCGATGGCGGGCCTTCCTCGACAACCACACCCTGATCCATGAACAGCACGCGGTCGCAGACCGAGGCCGCGAAATCCATCTCATGCGTGACGATGATCATCGTCATGTGTTCTTCGGCGAGTTGCTTCATCACGAGGTTCACCTCTTCGACCAGTTCCGGGTCGAGCGCGGATGTCGCCTCGTCAAACAGCATCACCTTGGGTTTCATCGCCAGCGCGCGGGCGATGGCGACGCGCTGTTTCTGCCCGCCGGACAGGCGTGACGGGTATTCGTCGATCTTTTCGGAGAGACCAACCTTGGCCAATTGCTCTTCTGCCAGCTTGTTCGCCTCGGCCTCGGACAGCCCCTTGAGCATTCGCGGGGCCAGGGTGATGTTGCCGCGCACCGTCAGATGCGGGAACAGGTTGAAGTGCTGGAACACCATGCCGATGTCCTGCCGCACCTGATTGACGTGTGCCTCGTACTGGCGGAACGGCAGCTTTTCATTGATCCGGACATCTTCGAGCCAGACCTCGCCCGAGGTCAGGGGATCAAGCTCGTTTATCGCGCGCAGCAAGGTCGACTTGCCGGACCCGGACGGGCCGATGATCGCGACGATCTGGCCGCGTTGCACGGTCAGGTTGATGTCCTTCAGCACCTGAAGTGTGCCGAAACTCTTGGCGGCGTTCTTGATCGTGACAAAGGCCTGATCGGTCATTATCGGATTTCCTTCTCAGCGTGACGCGGCGATACGGCGCTCCAGTCGGCGCAGTCCGGCCTCCAGCGCGAGGTTGATGATGTAGTAGCAAAAGGCGGCGGCGAGGTAGAACTCGAACGGGCGGTAGGTGCGGCTGATCGCCTGCTGTGCCGCCAGCGTCAGTTCCATGACCCCGATCACCGAGACCAGCGCGGAATCCTTGAGGAGCGCAATCATGTTGTTGCCCATCGGCGGGATCACGGCGCGCACGGCCTGGGGGATCACGACCCGTCGCAACGTCTGGCCGCGCGACAGGCCCAAGGTGCGCGCGCCTTCGTATTGCCCCTTGTCGACGGCAAGGATCGAGGCCTGGATCAGCTCGGAGTTATAGACCGCGAAATGCAGCCCCAACCCGATGACCCCGGCGACAAAGGCGGGCAGGTCTATGCCGATCTGGATCAGTCCGAAATAGATCAGGAAAAGCTGCAACAGCAGCGGCGTGCCCATGAACAGGAAGGCAAAGGCCCGTACCGGCAGGCGCAGCGCCCAATGGCCATAGAGCGCGATGACAGCGAATACGATACCGCCGAAAAAACTGAGAACTCCGGCGCAAACCGTGATGGCAATGGTCCAGCCAGCCCCCATCGCGAGCACGCCAAAGTAGCCAGGCACGACGCTGAAATCAAGCCCCATGGCAGCCTCCTGTCAGGCCGGCAGGCGCGCTCATGTGATCCGCGCCCGGCGGTCAAGCCAGTTGATGCCCTGGCCCACCACGTAGATGATCACCATGTACAGAACCCCTGCGAGCAGGAACATTTCGAAGGGCTTGTAGGTCGATCCGATAAAGCGCTGTGCGGTATAGGTCAGTTCGACCACCGAGATAGGGGCGACAAGCGCGGTGCCCTTGATCAGCGCATTGATGTTTACCCCGAGCGGGCGGATCATCATGCGCGCGGCTTGTGGCAAGACCACCTTGCGCATGGTCTCCCACCGGCTCATGCCCAGCGTGCGCGCGGCCTCGGTCTGGCCCTTATCGACGGACTGGATCGCGCCGCGGATGGTTTCGGTCATGTAGGCGCCGATGTTCACGCCAAGTGCAATGGTCCCGGCGGCAAAGCTGTCAAGCTGGATGCCGATCTGCGGGCCGCCGAAATACAGGATAAAGACCTGGATCAGCGCCGGGGTTCCCCTGATGACACTGACATAGGTCGCTCCGATGGCACGGAAAACCGACATACGAGACATCCGCGCTGCGGCGCCAAATGCACCGCAGATCAAACCCAGACCTGCCGTCAGGATCGACAATTGGATCGTGACCCATGCCGCTTCCAGAAAGAATGGGTAGACGCGCAGGATCAGGTCAGTGTCCATTCATCCGCCTTTCAATGATGGTCGCGGCGTTGCAAGATCGGTAGCGCGCGAATTTCGCGGATCAGGGCCGTGGTTTCCTCGATCGCGGCGTCCAGAAACCGCCTGCCCGTCTCGGGATCTGCGACGGTCGGATCACCCATTGTTCCATCAGGCGAGATTTCGGACCACCATCGCATCAGCATCGCGCCACCGCCTTTGCCTGCGAGATCCAGATTGAAGAATTTACTGTCCGGGTTGTGCAGGTTCTGCTCGGTCGACTTTTCGACATGAACGCGTTCGGGGTGCAGGTGCATGTACATCGCGGCCTCGAACTCTCCGGCATGGGCAATGCCGCCAATCGCGGATTTGCGCTCGGCATTGATGCGGTCGGACATCAGGTTCCAGTACGAGGCCGAAACACAGATGATGCCGGTCTCGATCACCGTCTTGCGCGCGGCGAGATCAAGGCAGGGATGGTTCGATCCGTGCGAATTGAGCAGCAGGATGCGGCGAAACCCGTGGTGGGCCAGAGATTTGGTAATGTCGGTGACAAAGGCAATGAGCGTTTCCGGCTGAATCCAGATAACACCGGGAAAGTCCTTGTGATGCTCGTTGAACCCGTAAGGAACAGGCGGCATGACAAACACCTCATCCGGACAGGCGGTCGCCACGCCTTCGGCCACCGCCATGCCCAGCACCGTGTCGGTGTCCAGCGGCATGTGAGGGCCGTGATCTTCGGTGGCTGACACGTTCAGGATCACCACGCGATCCTTGTCGGCGTCGCGTACGTCTTCCCAGGTCAGATGGCCATAAGTCGGTGTCATGCCGTGACTCTCGCAAGGGTGGTGCCTGCCGGGAAAGGCCCCGGCAGGTCAGAGGGGTCAGCGAATGTCGCCGCCGACCCATTCCTCGGCAATGGCAAGATATGTACCATCCTCCATCATGCCGTCGAGCGCGTCCTGCATGGCGGCCGCGAGATCAGGGTTGTTTTCGCGGATCGCAATGCCCGCCCCGATCGGCTCGGCCGCCGGATCGTCGATCATCGCCAGATCGTACTGGCCCGCCTTCATCGCCAGCATCACCGGGATCGAGTCGTTCACGATGGCATCGACCCGGCCATTGTCCAGCTCGAGCAGAAGTTCGGGCAGGCCCTTGTAGGTGTTGATGTCATAGCCCTGGTCGCGGGCCCATTGCTCGTGTGTTTCGCCCAGCGTCACGCCGACCTTCACATCGGCCAGCTGATCGACGCTGGTGACGACGGACCCCGCCTTGGTAAAGATTGCCCGCTTGGTGTTGTAATAGGGACCGACGAAATCAATCACCTTGTCTCGCTCTTCGGTGATCGACATCGAGCCGACGACCGCGTCATACTTCTTGGCCAGCAACCCGCCGATGATCCCATCCCATGCCGTTGTGACAATCTCGACCTCAAGTCCCATGCGCTTGGCGATTTCGGTGCCGATGGCAGGGTCAAAGCCGACCACTTCGTTTTGCTCGTTCACAAAGTTGAACGGGGGATACTGCCCGCTCATGGCGATGCTGAGCACGCCGCGTTCCTTTATGTCGGCCAGTTCATCAGCGCTCGCCTTCATTGGAGCCACGCCGAGTCCCATCAGTGCAACGCCACCCATCAAGACACTGCGGCGCAGGACGTTCATTGAGTATTTCATGTCAGATTCCCTGTTGTTGTCGACGCCCTGCTGCCCTGCGCACACCGAGTCGCAGCCCAGAGGCATCGTGAGTTACAGGTTGCGTCGTGATATTGCATAGGGCAAATAGATAATTCAAATCTCAAAAATAGATCTGATTGATGTTAAAACCATACGAACAACGTTTTCCCTGGAAATTGGACTGGAACCTGCTCCGTACTTTCATGGTTGTGGTGGACGAAGGCGGAATCACCCCGGCCGCCCATTTCCTGGGACTGAAACAGCCAACGATCAGTGCAGCACTGAAACGGCTTGAGGACATCACAGGGCGCAAACTGATCAATCGTTCACCCAAGCACTTCAGCGTCACGCCATGGGGGCGGGTGCTTTATGCAGAAGCCAGCACAATTTTTGGCGCGGTCGCGCAGTTGCCGGACCTGATGGCGGGACTGGAAGACGAAGTGACCGGGCAAGTCAGCATGGCCGTCGCCAGCCACGTTGTCTCACCACACTTCGATGCGGTTCTTGAGCGCTTCAACGCGCGATATCCAAAGGCGAGCTTCACGATCTCGACCATGGACAGCACCGAAGTGGTCGCGCATCTCGAGCAAAATCGCGTTACCTTTGGCGTTTGCCTGTTGCGGCATCGACCAGTCAGGTTAGAGGCGAGGGTCCTTTATCGCGAGTATTTCGGGCTCTTCTGCGGCCCCTCGCACCGGTTGTATGGTCGCGAAGATATCGACCTGTCCGAACTCGAGGGCGAAAACGCGGTCTCGTTCCAGACCGACGAACTTGATGGCCCGCTGTTCGCCGTTTCGCAATTGCGCAGCCGTCTGGGTATGCGGGCGGAACTCAAAGGGCTGTCTGCGAACCTGCCCGAGGTTCGACGCATGATCGTCACCAACATCGGCATCGGCGCCCTGCCTGTCCATGTGGCGCGCAAGGATGTGCAATCTGGGCTGCTGTGGCAGGTTCCGCCATACAAAGCATTGCCCGCCGTGGATATCCACATGCTCACCAATGCGAGGCGCAGCATGAACCGCGCAGAACAGGCCTTGCTCGACATGTTGAACGCCGAACTGGACGCAGTGCCGCTCTCGGAGCGCACCTACAGCGGCTGAATGCCGGGTCAATTCGATCGCGGCTCGGTTGGCACGGAGAAGAATCTTGAAACTTGGCGAGCCGGAGAGAGGCGCTGACTCCCCCCCGCTGGCGCTGCGTGCATTCGGGTTAAGTGACCCAGAGCGTTTCGCGTCTGACTTGGGCCATCTGGTATCGCCTGACACGTAAAAACCCAAGAATTCAGGCAGCGTTCGGCGAGTCAGGTTCAACGCGAATTGCATTGAACGGTGCCGCCTTGCCGCACTTTGCCGGGATGCTGTCTTACGTCGACATAGACGCTCCGCCTGCGGCTGGTTGCTCCCGGGGGCTCGCATCGACATCGGTTTGCTATCGGAACATCGGTGCGCTGTTGTTTCCACGGACCTCGCTTTGCCCTAAGAGCAAAAAGGTCAACGATGACTTGAAACAAACATCCGGATCGAATTGTGCCGAAACTAGACGAAAGCCTTCTGGACGGGTTACCGCCCTTTTCTCGCTTGGAGCGCTCGCAGATCCGAGAAATCCTCGAGAGGGCGGCATCGCGCCGCTATGAGGAAGGTACGGTGATCTTCAGCGAGGGGCATGACGCCGAACGGTTCTATTTGCTGCTGGACGGCTATCTGCGGGTGGTTCGTACGACACCGGGTGGAGATCAGATCATCGTCCTGCACATCTCGCCCGGACAATTGTTCGGGATCGCCCCGGCTCTGCACCGCGATACCTATCCGGGAACGGCCATCGCGGCAGTCGAGTCTATCGCGTTGTCATGGCCAGTGCGCCTATGGCCGGAATTCACTGCGAAATACGACAGCTTTGCGACTGAAACCTACAAGATTCTGAGTCAGCGTCTGGGTCAGGTTCAGGATACCCTGATCGAAATGGCGACGCAGGCCGTCGAGAAACGGGTCGCGGCCGCGGTGTTGCGGATGGTCAATCAGAGTGGGCGAAAGACCGACGCCGGAATTGAAATCGCCTTTCCGGTCACGCGCCAGAATATTTCGGACATGACCGGGACAACGCTGCATACGGTCAGTCGCCTGCTGTCGGCCTGGGAAAGGGACGGGATCGTGCAGACCAGCCGCAAGCACATCGTCGTCACCGACCCCTACCGGCTGCTGGAACTGACCGGCGGTGTCGGCTGATCTGGCGCGAGGGCCATGGTGTTTCGGTTTCCAATCATGCCGATTTGCCATGCGCCAGCCTGGCATGCAGTTCGCCGCGGAACACCTCCTCATCCAGCTTGTAGCGCGCGCAGGCCTCCGCGATCGTGTGAAACGGCGTGATCGGACAGCCCGGGCAGAGCATCCGGTGATCCAGAAACACCGCTGCCAGGTCGGGCCAGCGCGCGAAGAGCTCTGACAGGGGCAAATCGGGATCATCGAAATCCGGGCGGTGCATGGTGCTCCCCACTAGTTAGGGACATGGTGTCACCGGCAGGCGCGGCATTCTTTGCGCTGGCGCAAACAACGGTCAGACCCCGATCAGCACCGATCGTGCATTGGCCTGTGACATTGTCCGGTCTATCCCCCATGGAGTTGCACCGATCAGATGGGCAGGTCGGTGATCGCTTCTCCCTTCCTCTCCGTGCCCCGGTCAACCGGGCGCTTCGGGTTTGCGCCGCCCATCTCGAATGATGATGATCGCCGGCACAAATGCGAATTCCACATCCATGCCATTTCGGGTTATTCAGCAGTCATGGACATGGACCTGTTTCTGGCGCTTGCGCTCTTCGCCTTTGTTTCGTCAATCACGCCGGGGCCGAACAACCTGATGCTGATGACGTCTGGCGCCAATTTCGGCTTTCGCCGGACCATTCCGCACATGCTGGGCGTCGGGCTGGGTTTCGTGCTGATGATCCTGCTGCTCGGGGCGGGGCTGGTGCGCCTCTTTGATGCCTATCCGGTCGCCTATGACCTGCTCAAGGCGATCAGCGTCGTTTACCTGTTGTTCCTCGCCTACAAGATCGCAACCGCAGCCCCGGTCAGCAAGTCAGCGGACGTGGGGAAGCCCATGACATTCCTGCAGGCCGCGGCCTTTCAGTGGGTCAACCCCAAGGCCTGGGCGATGGCCCTGACCGCGATCAGCGCGTACACCCCGTCGCAGAGTTTCGGCTCGGTCCTTCTGGTGGGCGCGGTGTTCGGTGCGATCAATCTGCCTTCGGTCGGGAGTTGGACCCTGCTGGGGCAGCAACTCGCGCGGATCCTCACCAATCGCACCCGGTTGGTCGCGTTCAACTGGACGATGGCGGCTTTGCTGGTGGCGTCGCTCTATCCGGTGATCTGGTCCTGACCGGAACGGACGGCAGGCAAAGCGGAACAGCAAACAGCGCCGGAGGCACGTGTTCTGGGCGCGCACGCGGTCTGCGCAAGGCTTCGCTCTCACCTGCACCAAGTCCATTCGCGCCGAGATCTGGCGGTTGAGGATGTCGCAGGACCAGAATTCGGCACCGGCGGCAATTGCAAACGCCCGCGCCATTGGCCATATACGCATCAATCACGGGAGCGCGACGATGACCCAGTATCTGGATTTCGAAAAACCCCTCGCTGAAATCGAAGGCAAGGCAGAGGAATTGCGTGCGCTCGCGCGCGCGAACGAAGAGATGGACGTTGCGGACGAAGCGGCAGCGCTGGATCAGAAAGCGGCCAAGTTGCTCGACGATCTTTATGCGGAACTGACCCCCTGGCGCCGATGCCAGGTCGCCCGCCATCCCGAACGGCCCCATTGCAAGGACTACCTCAAGGCGCTGTTCACCGAATTTACCCCGCTTGCCGGTGATCGGAACTTTGCCGACGATCTGGCGGTGATGGGCGGTCTTGCCCGGTTCAGGGATCAGCCGGTGGTGGTGATCGGCCACGAAAAGGGCAGTGACACCAAATCTCGTATCGAACGCAACTTTGGCATGGCCCGTCCCGAAGGGTATCGCAAGGCGGTGCGGCTGATGAACATCGCCGACCGGTTCAACCTGCCGGTCGTGACGCTTGTGGACACCGCCGGTGCCTATCCCGGCAAAGGTGCCGAAGAGCGCGGCCAGTCCGAAGCGATCGCCCGCTCGACCGAAGCCTGCCTGCAAATCGGCGTGCCGCTGGTCAGCGTGATCATCGGCGAAGGCGGATCGGGCGGGGCGGTTGCCTTTGCCACGGCCAATCGCGTCGCGATGCTGGAACATTCCGTCTATTCGGTGATTTCGCCCGAAGGCTGCGCCTCGATCCTCTGGAAGAACTCCGAAAAGATGCGCGAAGCTGCCGAAGCCTTGCGCCTCACCGCACAGGATCTGAAAAAGCTGGGCGTGATCGACCGCATCATTCCCGAACCCAGAGGCGGTGCACATCGGGACAAGCAAACGGCCATGGCGGCGGTCGAAAAGGCCATCGCGTCGATGCTCGACGATCTCAAGAAAAAGGATCGTGCAGCCCTGATCGCCGACCGCCGGAACAAGTATCTCGACATGGGCACCAAGGGGCTGGCGGCCTGAGTCCAGTGCGAATGGGGGATGTCTGCTGTGCGGGACGATGTGTGAATTAGCTGCGTTTGCGCAGCAGGCTGCTTTGACCCGCATGCACTAAATCGCTTCGCGATATGGGCGCTTGTGACGTGGGTTGCGCGTAGTCGGGATTTGTTTCGCGGATTGTGAAGTTGAGAGTTTGCTGTTGATCGAGGTGATTTTGCCTCGGTTGA
>NZ_JASMWN010000011.1:0-161133 GCF_032595355.1 Sedimentitalea todarodis
GTGTGGAATGCTGAATGTTCATGGGAAAACCCTCTGTCAACCGAGGCAAAATCACCTCGATCAACAGCAAACTCTCAACTTCACAATCCGCGAAACAAATCCCGACTACGCGCAACCCACGTCACAAGCGCCCATATCGCGAAGCGATTTAGTGCATCAGCACTTTCGCGACAGGCCGTTCGGTGGGGTGAATGTCAGGCTCCCTCACAAAATGGTCGGCTGGGTTCACGCATTTTCATTGTAGCAAAGAATTGCGATCTCGCGTTTTGAATTCGCCGCAGTCGCCAAAAGGACCGAAAGCAGCCACTGGCCGCCAATTGCTTGTAAAATGGCAGCCTTAAGCTGTGGAATGGTCATAATATGCTGGTGCTGACACAAAAGCAGAACAAATCATCCTGAACACTTTGAATGGCCACAACTCCCGCAGGTCATGCAGCCCTCGATCATGCGCAATTCGAATTGGCCGCAGCTAGGGCAGGCTTTGCCGCGTGGTGCGTCGAGGTTGACGACCTGCGCCTGTGGGTCGGATTTCAGCCCCATCCCCTCGCCTTCAAGGAAACCGATCGCAACCATATGACGCTCTATCACGCCGCCGATCGCTGCAAGGATCGAGGGGATGTATTTGCCCTGCACCCATGCGCCACCGCGGGGGTCGAACACGGCTTTGAGCTCTTCGACCACGAAACTCACATCACCGCCGCGTCGGAACACTGCGCTGATCATCCGGGTCAGGGCCACGGTCCAGGCAAAATGCTCCATGTTCTTGGAATTGATGAACACCTCGAACGGACGGCGGCGCCCGCCGATGACGATGTCGTTCACGGTAATATAGAGCGCATGTTCGCTGTCGGGCCATTTGACCTTGTAGGTATTGCCTTCCAGTTCTGAGGGTCGGTCCAGCGGTTCGGACATGTAGATGACGTCGCCATGGGGCGTTTGCGGTTCGGCGTCGGTCGTGGCGACGACTTCGGGATTAGAATCCTCGCTTCCGAAAAGCAACCAAGCAGGATTGACTGAAAGACAGTCTGAGAATGCGTCTGCGTGTTTGCGTTGCATCTCTTTCTGATCAAGTCCCATTTCAGTCACATAGGAGAGGCTCCATTCGACCTTTTCAGCTAGTTCTCTAAGCGTGAGACCTGCCCTTTTACGAGCATGCGTCAAACGCTTGCCTGGTGTATTGAGTGTGTTTGACGGCCGCTCCTCCGCCACGCTCAGCACACTCCCCGTCACGTCATTCGGCCGGTAGGTCGTGCAGCCCTTACAGCCCAAGTCCCAGGCCTGCATATAAACGTCCTTGAAGTCACCGAAACCGATATCCTCGGGGCAGTTGATGGTCTTGGAAATCGACGAATCCACCCATTCCTGTGCCGCCGCCTGCATTCGAACATGCTCGGTCGGCGTCAGGGTTTGCGCGTTCACGAAATAGTCGGGCAGTTCCTTGTCGCCAAACTTGTCGCGCCACATCTGCACGGCATAGTCCACGACCTCTTCCTCGGTTCGGCTGCCGTCTTTTTGCAGAACCTTGCGCGTATACGCGTATGCAAAGACCGGCTCGATCCCGGACGAGACATTGCCCGCATACAGGCTGATCGTGCCGGTCGGCGCGATGCTGGTCAAAAGCGCATTGCGGATGCCGTGCTCACGAATGGCGTCGCGCACGTCCTCATCCATCTGCTGCATCGTCCCGCTGGCGAGGAATTTCTCGGCGTCAAACAATGGAAAGGCGCCCTTCTCCTTCGCCAATTGCACCGACGCCAGATACGCGGCGCGGGCGATCGCGCGCAGCCAGCGCGACGTCTGACGCGCCGCCTCCTCCGATCCATAGCGCAGCCCGACCATCAAGAGCGCATCGGCAAGCCCGGTCACACCCAGTCCGATCCGCCGCTTGGCCTGTGCCTCGGCGGCCTGTTCGGGCAGCGGGAATTTCGACACGTCCACCACGTTGTCCATCATCCGGACAGCTGTGGTGACCAACTCGCCCAATGCGTCCTCATCCAGATGTGCGGCGTCGTCGAATGGGTCGGATACCAACCGCGCCAGATTGATCGACCCCAACAGGCACGCGCCATAGGGCGGCAGCGGTTGTTCTCCGCAGGGGTTGGTGGCGGCGATAGTCTCGCAATAGGCAAGGTTGTTGGCGGCATTGATCCGGTCGATGAAGATCACACCCGGTTCGGCATAATCATAGGTCGCGCGCATCATCTTGTTCCACAGATCGCGGGCCTGGAGCGTGTGATAGACCGTGTCGCCAAATGTCAGCTCCCACGGTCCGTCGGCCTTGACCGCCTCCATGAACGCATCGCTGACCAGAACCGACAGGTTGAACATCCTGAGCCGTGCGGAATCGGATTTGGCGGAGATGAAATCTTCGATATCCGGGTGGTCACAGCGCATTGTCGCCATCATCGCACCGCGGCGTGATCCCGCCGACATGATGGTTCGGCACATCGCGTCCCAGACATCCATGAACGACAGCGGCCCGCTGGCATCCGCCGCCACCCCTTTCACATCAGCGCCACGCGGACGGATGGTGCTGAAGTCATAACCGATGCCGCCGCCCTGCTGCATGGTCAGCGCCGCCTCCTTGAGCATCTCGAATATTCCGCCCATGCTGTCGGGGATGGTGCCCATGACAAAACAGTTGAACAGCGTCACCTGCCGCGCGGTCCCCGCTCCGGCGGTGATGCGTCCGGCAGGCAGGTACCGGAAATCGGACAGCGCGTCATAGAAACGGTCTTCCCATTCCGCCGGGTTCTCTTCGCGCTGCGCAAGATCGCGCGCAATGCGCCGCCACGTATCCTCGACACTCAGGTCAATGGGCGTTCCATCGGCCTCTTTGAAACGGTATTTCATGTCCCAGATCTGTTCGGCTATGGGGGCGGCAAATCGGCTCATGTATTTTCCTGGTCTGGTCAGATCAATAGAGGGTGGGCAAGACGGCGGGACTTGAACCCGCAACCTTCTCGCCGTAGACTCAAACTTGGTAGAGTGAGACTAACAGACAGCGAGACGCTCTATCCATTGAGCTACATCGCGACAATCTCCGAGAGCAGTGCCATGCTCTCGGAGATTCCACAATAGCTTGAAGCCCGAGCAATTTCCACTACCATATAGGCCTTCCCTTGGGGACGACTCTGTGGATAAGACCGTCAATCTGATCAAACTGTCCGTCGGCACCGAGAGTGTCGAGGACCTTGCCCGCTGGCACCAGACCCGCCGCGCTCAGGCCGAGGACGGGCTGCCCCGGCACGTCACGCGGATGTGGCCAAAGCGTCAGGCTGAAATCCTGAACGGCGGTTCGATCTTCTGGGTCATCAAGGGGCTGGTTCAGTGCCGGCAACGCGTTTTGCGGTTGGATGAAGTGATCGGCAGCGATGGTATCCGGCGCTGTGCCATCGTATTGGATCCACAGTTGCATCGCACCCAGTCCGTGCTGAAACGCCCGTTTCAGGGTTGGCGGTATCTGGCACCCGAAGATGCCCCGCCCGACCTGCCCGAGAGTCGCGAAAACGATGATGCCCTGCCGGTGGAACTCAATCGAGCCCTCGCCGAAATCGGTGTGATCTGACGAAGATCACCAACATATCACTGTCGCAGGACGCAGATATCGGGTAAAACGCAAAAAAACTCCAACACCAAAGCCGGACACAGAAACGGCATCGAGCAGGAGAACGAAAATGTACAGAATTCTGCTGGCCCTGCTGGCGGCGGCCATCCTTGCCAGCTGCGGCGGCCGCGTCGAACGGACCGCGCCCGTCGTTCCCGCCAAGCTGGACCCGGAAACGAACTTGCTGGTGTATCCGCGTTTCGGTGATTCCAAACCGCACGCCTGGAAAGGCCGCGACCCCTATTCCTATCCGATCCACGGCATCGATGTCGCCCGGTACCAGGGGGATATCGACTGGCCGCGAGTGAAATCCGCCGGGATCAACTTTGCCTACATCAAGGCAACCGAGGGCGGCGACCATATGGACCCCATGTTCCAGGAACACTGGAACGGCGCGCGCCGTGCAGGCGTACGCCATGGTGCCTATCACTTTTACTATTTCTGCCGACCGGCCCATGAGCAGGCGATCTGGTTCATTCAGAATGTCCCGCGCAGCACCTCGGATCTGCCTCATGTTCTGGACATGGAATGGAACCACCAGTCGCGCACCTGCCGCCTTCGCCCGGACGGGGCAACCGTCCAATCCGAGGCCAAGATTTTCCTGGACATGCTCGAAGCGCATTACGGTCGCCGCCCCGTGGTCTACACCACTGTTGATTTCTTCCGCGAGACCGGCATCAACAGGCTGCGCAACACCGAGTTCTGGCTGCGCTCGGTCGCAGGGCACCCACGCACGGTCTACCCCGGTGCGTTCTGGACGTTCTGGCAATACACCGGCACCGGTATCGTTCCGGGCGTCACCGGGCCGGTCGATCTGAACGTGTTCCGGTCCTCACCCGAAGCATGGCTGCGCTGGTCGCGCTAACGTGCGCTCCGGCTCAGCCGACCTGCCTGATCAACGCCTTAAGCGTCGTGCGATCCGCGTCCGAAACCGGCGCGGATCGGCTGCGCCAAAGCGTTGCCTGGCTGCGCAGGACCAGCCCATCGGCAAGCAGTTTCAGGTGATTGGCCCGCAGGGTATCGCCGGTAGACGTGATATCGGCAATCGCCTCGGCGGTCTCGTTCATCACGGTGCCCTCGGTCGCCCCCTGGCTATCGACCAGTTGATAATCCGCCACCCCGGCGTCCCGCAGGAACCCATGCACCAGCCGGTGATACTTGGTCGCAATCCGCAAGCGATGGCCATGATGAGCGCGAAACGCCGCCGCAGCCGCATCCAGATCATCCAGCGTATCCACATCGACCCAGCATTTCGGCACCGCAAGCATCAGGTCGGCATGGCCAAAACCCAACGGGTTGACCTCTTCGGTCTGCTGCTCCCACAGCGGGAGTTTTTCCTGCACAAGGTCGGTGCCGGTCACGCCCAGGTGGATGCGCCCCGCAGCCAGTTCCCTCGGAATTTCACCCGCCGACAGCAGAACCAGATCGACGCCATCGACCCCGCTCACCGTTCCGGCGTATTCCCGCTCCGAGCCGCTCCGGCTCAGGGTGATGCCCCGCTTGGCGAACCAGCCAAAGGTCTTTTCCATCAGCCGCCCCTTGGACGGCACGCCCAGCTTGACACTCATGTCGCGCCCTCTCCGAGTTCGAGCATCAGACCCGGACGCAAGACGCCGCCAACCGCCGGAATCTCACTGCCCCCGCCCAGATGCCGGGTCAAGGCGTCATAGCGCCCACCGGTGGCAATCGGCGGCAGATCCGGGCGACGCTCGGCATAGAAGCCAAAGACAAACCCATCGTAGTATTCCATCGACGTCCGGCCATAGCTGGCCTCGAAATCAAGGTTCTCCACGTCAATCCCACAGGCATCCAGCGCACCGAGCCGCGCCTCCAGCAGATAGAGCGATGCGGTGATCGACGGCAAATCAACAGCAATATCGCGCAGATGTGCCAGCGCAAACGGAGCGGTCTCGCGCACCGAAAGCAGGTTGTCCAACGCCGATATTTCAGTCGCGGATATCGGCGGTGTTTCGGCGTCGGCGCGCAACGCGTCAATCCGGTCCGCAATCTCGGTCTGGCCGCGCTTGCCGATCCAAGGGGCGCTGATCGCCAGCGGATCATCTGCCGCGAGCAACGCCGCGCGGGTGGGCGGCACCGGCGCGCGCCGGGAATACCGGTCAAGCAAGGCCCGGAACCGCCGTGGCCGCCAGATATGCCGCATCAGCGCCGCCTTGCGCCGTTCGGTTGTATCAAGCCCCCACACTGCCGCCATCAGAATGCCGATATCACCGGTCGCCGCGCGCAGATTCAGCCCCGCAACCGCCTCGGCGATGCGTGCGAAAACCTCGGCATCCGCCGCCGCCGCGTTCGTTCGATCAAACAGCTCGTATCCGACCTGCACGTATTCGCTCGCCCGATCCGGATGCTCGTCCTGGTGACGGAACACCTCGCCGGAATAGGTGTAACGCGCAGGCTCGGCCCCGAACTCCATATGCATCTGCACCACTGGCACCGTGAAATCCGGGCGCAACATTTGCTCGCCATGCAAGGCGTCACTGGTCACATAGGCCCGCGCGCGGATATCTTCGCCATAAAGATCAAGCAAGATTTCCGACGGTTGCAGGATCGGCGTTTCGATCGGCAAGGCACCCGCCGCCTGAAATAGCGCACGCAGACGCGCGGCCTCGGTCAATGTCTCGGCTCGGGTCGGCATCAGCTTTGACCGATGTCGTGGGTCGCAAGGATTTCGCACACCTTGTCCAACATCTGATCGCGCGCCACTTCGAACTGGCTGGGGCGCTCTTTCCACTCTTCCAAGGTGGCGTTTTCGGCAATCTGCGCACCAAGGATCAGGTCCTTGATCTGAACCACACCGCGTTCCTTTTCGTCGCCGCCCTCGATGATCGCCACCGGGCTGTTACGCCGGTCCGCATATTTCAGCTGGTTGCCGAAATTCTTCGGGTTGCCCAGATAGACTTCGGCCCGGATACCCGCATTGCGCAACTCTGCGACCATTGCCTGATAATCCGCCATCCGGTCCCGATCCATGACCGTGACGACGACAGGGCCGTGTTCGACCGCGTTGATCCGCCCCTTCTCCCGCAGCGCGGCAAGCAGCCGATCCACCCCAATCGAGATCCCCGTGGCCGGCACTTCCTGCCCCGTGAAGCGTTTCACCAGATCATCATAGCGACCGCCGCCGGCAACCGAGCCGAATTGCCGTTTACGGCCTTTTTCGTCAAAGATTTCAAAGGTGAGTTCGGCCTCGTAGACGGGCCCCGTGTAATATCCAAGTCCCCGAACAACCGAGGGGTCGATGATGATCCGATCGGGGCCATATCCTTGGGCCGCAAGCAAACCCGCAATCTGCTCAAGTTCGTTGACGCCTTGCGCGCCGATTGTCGATCCCGTGACCAGATCGCGCAGTCGATCGACCGTCTCTGCACCGGTATTCCGTCGCGCCTCCATGAATCCCATGATGATCGCGGCTTGCTCATCGCCCAGCCCCGCCCCATCGGTGAAATCTCCGCTCGCGTCCTTGCGCCCTGTGCCGAGAAGCGCGCGTACACCGTCCGTGCCCAACCGGTCGAGTTTGTCGATCGCGCGCAAGACAATCCCGCGCTCATGTGCGAACTTGTCGGGATCGGACGGGTCCAACACACCGGCGACCTCCATCACCCCGTTCAACACCTTGCGGTTGTTGATCCGCACCACATAGTCCCCACGCGCGATACCGACGGCTTCCAGCGTGTCGCTCAGCATCGCGCAAATCTCCGCATCCGCCGCCATGCTCGCCGATCCGACCGTATCCGCATCACATTGATAAAACTGGCGAAACCTCCCGGGTCCCGGCTTTTCGTTGCGCCAGACAGGGCCCATCGCAAAACGGCGGTACGGGGTGGGCAGATCATTTCGGTGCTGTGCAAACACCCGCGCCAGCGGCGCGGTCAGGTCATAGCGCAACGCCAGCCAGTCGGCCTCGTCCTCCTGCCAGGCAAACACCCCCTCGTTGGGGCGGTCCACATCCGGCAGGAACTTGCCCAGGGCCTCGACGGTTTCAACGGCCGAGGATTCCAGCGCGTCAAAACCATAGCGTTGATAGACCTCTGCAATGGCCTGCAGCATATCGTTGCGCTGCGTGACCTCAGCACCGAAATAGTCGCGGAACCCTTTGGGTGTTTCGGCCTTGGGGCGAGGCTGTTTCTTGGTCTTGGCCATGTCGGGCCTCCTTGGGCAGTCCGGTTGCCGCGCGGTCTAGCCCAAGGGCATGACAGGAGCAAGGCGAGCCGCGCTCTGCCGTTGGAATTGGCGCCGGGCCACGGTATGAGCCGAAAGACTCAACAAGGGGCTTCGCCATGCAACAACTGGAAGAAAAGATCGCCCACCTGGTCCGCGCCTTGGACGAACTGAGCGACGTCGTGGCCCAGCAGCAGCAGGAAATCGATACGCTGACCCGGCGGGTTCACATGCTGATGCAGCGCGAGGGCGAACGGGAAGCGGAACGGGGTGGCGGAATTGTCTTGGGTGACGAGCGCCCTCCCCACTACTGAATACGGCCTTGATGAGGGGCGCTGCCCCTCAAACTCCCCGGAGTATTGAGCCAAAGATGAAGAACAGCCGCTTCCGCGGTTTC
The DNA here is from genome assembly GCF_032595355.1 of Sedimentitalea todarodis. Taxonomy (NCBI): domain Bacteria; kingdom Pseudomonadati; phylum Pseudomonadota; class Alphaproteobacteria; order Rhodobacterales; family Paracoccaceae; genus Sedimentitalea; species Sedimentitalea todarodis. The sequence continues at coordinate 8,181 of NZ_JASMWN010000011.1, forward strand.
ATCTTTGCGCAAGTACTTCGGGGGAGGCGCCCGAAGGGCGGCGGGGGCAGAGCCCCCTTCTCACCCCATGTAGTCAAAGATCTTCGACGGTGATCACGCCCTGAAGGCTCTTGATCGCTCCCTTGATCTGCGGGCTTATCGAAAACTCCTGCCCAAGTTCCATGTCGACTTCGCCGGGTAACGCCGGATCCATCAGGCAGAGTTGCACAGGTCCACGCGCGGCACTGTGGGTGGCGTTGTGTGCATCTTCAAGAACGCTGGCAACAGTCTCGACGGCGCAGGCATCTTCAATGAAGACCAGCAATCCGGCAGCGTCCATATTACCAATGGCGGTGTCGATCGGCACAACTGATCGGCACAATAATTTCAGCTGTTCGCTTTCCACGTTGGCTTCGACAGTGATCACCACCTTGGAACCGGCATCGAGAAAGGCGCGCGACTTTTCGAGCGTTTCCGAGAACAGCGTAACCTCGTATGCGCCGGTCGCATCCGACATCTGAGCAAAGGCAAACCGGTTTCCACGGGCCGATTTGCGTTCCTGGCGGCCCGCGACGACGCCGGCCAGCTTTGCAACCAAGGGAGAGGTCGCGGCTTTCTTCTGCACCTCCTCCAGCGTCATAACCCCTTTGCGTTTCAGGAATGCCGAATAGTCATCAAGCGGATGCCCCGAGAGGTAGAAGCCGACCGCGCGGAATTCCTCGGCGAGCCGTTCGGCGGGGAGCCAGTCTGCAGCAGGTGACAGGCGCGGCTCGGGCAGATCATCGCCCGCCTCGCCAAAGAGCGATACTTGGTTCGACGTCTTCTGCTCATGCACTGCGGCCGAATAGGCAACCAGCGCATCGAGGCTGTCAAACACACGACGCCTGTTCGCATCAAGCTGATCAAAGGCCCCGGCGCGAGCGAGCATTTCCATTGGGCGTTTGCCCACCCGCTTCAGATCAACCCGACGGGCCATGTCGAACAGGGTCGCAAAGGGTTTGTCGATGCCATCAACATTGCGCCCATCGGTCACCAGACGCATGGCCTCGGTGCCGATGTTCTTCAGCGCGCCCAGCGCATAGACCAGCGCCCCGTCCGCCACCTTGAACGTTGCATCGGACCGGTTGACGCAAGGCGGCACCCAGGGCAGGTCGAGCGCTTTTTTGACCTCTTCGAAATAGGTCGCCAGCTTGTCCGTCAGGTGGATATCGCAGTTCATCACCCCGGCCATGAACTCCACCGGATGGTTCGCCTTGAGCCAGGCGGTCTGATAGCTGACCACCGCATAGGCCGCAGCGTGGGATTTGTTGAACCCGTAATTGGCGAATTTCTCGAGCAGGTCGAAAACCTCGGAGGCCTTTTTCTTGGCAACCCCGTTTTCCATCGCGCCCCTTTCGAACTTGGGGCGTTCCTTGGCCATTTCCTCGGCGATTTTCTTGCCCATGGCCCGGCGCAGAAGGTCAGCGCCGCCCAGCGAATAGCCCGCCATGACCTGGGCGATCTGCATCACCTGTTCCTGGTACACGATGATGCCCTGGGTTTCCTCGAGAATGTGGTCGATCAGCGGATGAACCGATTCCCGTTCGCGCAAGCCGTTCTTGACCTCGCAATAGGTCGGAATGTTCTCCATCGGACCGGGACGGTACAGCGCCACCAGCGCCACGATATCCTCGATACAGGTGGGTTTCATGCGTTTGAGCGCATCCATCATGCCGCTGGATTCCACCTGGAACACCGCCACGGTCTTGGCTGCTGCATAGAGCTTGTAGGACGCCTCGTCATCGAGAGGAATGGTGCCGATATCGTCAACCAAGCCCTCTGGCGGCTCGAACAATTCGCTACCATCGGCTGCGATATGCAAGTGTCTCCCGCTGGCCTTGATCTGATCGACAGCGTTCTGGATCACAGTCAGCGTCTTCAGGCCCAGAAAGTCAAACTTCACCAAACCCGCCTGCTCGACCCATTTCATGTTGAACTGGGTCGCGGGCATGTCAGAGCGCGGATCCTGATAGAGCGGCACCAGCGCATCCAGTGGGCGGTCTCCGATCACCACACCCGCCGCATGGGTCGACGCGTTTCTCAGCAGGCCCTCGACCTGCTTGCCATAGGTCAGCAGCCGATCCACCACCTCTTCGGACTTGGCTTCTTCGCGCAGGCGTGGTTCGTCCGCCAATGCCTTTTCTATGCTGACCGGCTTGACCCCCTCAACCGGAATCATCTTGGACAGGCGGTCCACCTGGCCATAGGGCATCTGCAACACCCGCCCGATGTCGCGCACCGCCGCCTTGGACAACAGCGCACCAAAGGTGATGATCTGCCCGACTTTGTCGCGGCCATATTTGTCCTGAACGTAGCGGATCACCTCTTCGCGGCGGTCCATGCAAAAGTCGATGTCAAAGTCGGGCATCGACACCCGTTCGGGATTGAGAAACCGTTCGAACAGCAAGGAATAGCGCAGCGGATCAAGGTCGGTGATGGTCAGCGCATAAGCCACGAGACTGCCCGCACCCGATCCGCGCCCCGGTCCCACCGGAATGTCGTTGTCCTTGGCCCACTGGATAAAGTCGGCAACAATTAGGAAGTAGCCGGGAAACCCCATGCCCTCGATGATCCCAAGCTCGAAATCCAATCGCTCCTGATACTTCTCGACACTCACGGCGTGGGGGATCACCGCCAACCGCTCTTGCAGGCCATCGTTTGCCATCCGGCGCAGTTCGGCGACCTCGTCATCGGCAAATTTCGGCAGGATCGGATCACGGCGATACGCCATGAAGGCACAGCGGCGAGCGATCTCGACGGTATTCTCCACCGCCTCGGGCAGATCGGCAAACAGGGTCACCATTTCCTGCTGACTCTTGAAATAGTGCTGGGCGGTGAGCCGTCGTCTCGGCTCCTGCTGATCGACATAGGCGCCGTCGCTGATGCAGATCAGCGCATCATGCGCCTCGTACATCTTGGTCTCGGGAAAATAGACATCGTTGGTGGCCACCAGCGGCAGGTTCATCGCATAGGCCATTTCCACATGCCCCTGCTCGGTCAGGCGCTCTGGTTCGGGTTGCCCCGCCTCACCGGGATGGCGCTGCAACTCGACATAGAGACGGTCTGGAAAGGCCCGCGCCATCCGACCAAGCAACGCCTCGGCGGCGGGTCTCTGCCCCGCCTGCAAGAGCATCCCGACCGGGCCACCCGGGCCGCCCGTCAGGCAAATCAGCCCCTCCGCGTGACTTTCAAGTTCCTCGGGAGTGATCTGCGGTAGCTGCCCCCCCTTGTCGAGATAGAGGCAGGAATTCAGCTTCATCAGATTTTCATACCCCCCTTCGGACTGCGCCAGCAGAACGATCGGCGCAGGGTCGCGCGGTTTTTCACCCGGCTGGGCCACGAGGTAGGACAGATCGATCTGGCAGCCGATGATCGGCTGAAGACCTTCACCGCTTGCCGCGACCGAAAACTCGAGTGCGGAAAACATGTTGTTGGTGTCGGTGACCGCCACGGCGGGCATGTCGTTTGCCTTGCACATTCCGGCCAGCTTCTTGAGCCTGACGGCCCCTTCCAGAAGAGAATATTCGGTATGCACGCGCAGGTGAATGAATCGGGGTTTGATGCTCATGCCGCACGCTACCCTGATCGGGCAGACACGGGAAAGGTGCTTTTTTGGACGAACGGCGAAACATCAAGCCGTCCCGCGATTGTTCTGTTTTTTTTGAAGGTCCTATCACTGCAGGCTGAGTCCGATACATGGCAAATCCATGATTCAACGTGATTAAACCGCAGACCGCCTGTCAGAAACCGGGCAAAACAACCGCATCATGTTGCGTTGCAGCATATGTTTTCCTTGCCAGATCGCTTCCTGCCTTTCTAACCTGAAAACAACAAACGGCCCGCAGATGTTCTACGTCGCATCGAATACCTGCATTGGTGGCCACAACAGGGTACCGCGACGGGTTTCAAACATGGACATCACGTTTCTTCTGAACGGAGAGACCGTCGCGTTGTCAGGTGTATCACCGACGACAACGCTGCTGGACTGGTTGCGCGAAGACAGGCTTTTGACCGGAACAAAGGAAGGCTGCAACGAAGGTGATTGCGGTGCCTGCACCGTGATGGTGACCGATGCCAGCGGAGCCAAGGCGCTGAACGCCTGTATCCTGTTCCTGCCGCAACTACAGGGCAAATCGGTGCGCACCGTCGAAGGGGTCAGCGGCCCGGACGGCACCCTGCATCCGGTTCAGGAGGCGATGGTCGCCCATCACGGCAGCCAGTGCGGGTTTTGCACACCCGGTTTTGTCATGTCGATGACCACCGCACATCTGAACGGGGCCACCAACTACGACGATCAACTGGCGGGCAACCTGTGTCGCTGCACCGGCTATGCGCCGATCATCCGCGCCGCAGAGGCTGCCGCCGAACAACCGGTGCCGCAGTGGGTGCGGGACGATCCGAGCGTCAAGGCCCCCTCTTCACCTTTCATCCCCGAAAACGCAGATGACCTCGCCGCAATCTATGCCAAACACCCCGAGGCCACGCTTGTCGCTGGCGCGACCGATGTCGGGCTGTGGGTGACGAAGCAACTGCGCGATCTTGATCCGGTGATCTTTCTCAATCGTTGCGATGACCTGAAAACCATCGACATTGACCCAGACGCGGTGCGCTTTGGCGCTATGGTGGACATGAACGCCATGGGTGCGGCGATTGCCGATCTGCATCCATCATTTGGCGAAATGATCCGCCGCTACGCCAGCGTGCAGGTCCGCAATGCCGCCACCGTCGGGGGCAATATCGCCAACGGTTCGCCGATTGGCGACAACCCACCGGCGCTGATCGCGCTTGGTGCCACGCTGCATCTGCGCAAGGGCGATGGGCGACGCTCCCTGCCGCTTCAGGATTTCTTTGTCGCCTATGGCAAGCAAGACCGCGCGCCCGGCGAGTTCGTCGAAGCGGTCAGCTTCCCGCGGCAAGAGGACCGACTGAAATGCTACAAGCTGTCCAAACGGTTCGATCAGGATATCTCGGCGGTCTGCGGATGTTTCAACATCACGGTTGATAACGGCGTGGTCAGCGCGGCGCGGATCGCATTCGGCGGGATGGCTGCCGTGCCCAAACGCGCCGATGCGGTTGAGGCGGCGCTGGTCGGCCATCCCTGGACCGAGGCCACCATAGCGACCGCGCAAGCCGCCTTTGACGCCGACTTCACCCCGATGAGCGACATGCGCGCCTCTGCCCGCTATCGGCTCGGGAGCGCGCGGGCCCTGCTGGCGCGATATTTTGCCGAGGATCAGGGACAAACGGTTTCGGTTCTGGAGGTCAGCGCATGAGCGTTACATCCCCCCTTCCCCACGATGCGGCGCCCCTGCATGTGACCGGCAGCGCGCGCTATATCGATGATATTCCGACGCCAACCGGCACCCTGCATCTGGCCTTTGGACAGAGCGAGATCGCCCGCGGGCGGATCACCGAGATGGACCTGACCACGGTGCGTTCCGCACCCGGCGTGATCGCGGTTCTGACAGCCGACGACCTGCCGTTTGCAAACGATGTGTCGCCTTCGGCCCATGACGAACCGTTGCTGTCAGGCGGCACCGTGCATCACGTGGGCCAAGCCATCTTTGCCGTTGTGGCACGAACCCATCTCGCCGCCCGCAAGGCCGCGCGACTGGGCAAGGTCACCTATGACGAAGATGAACCATTGCTCAGCGTCGAGCAGGCGATGAAAGCAGACAGCCGGTTCGAAGACGGCCCGCGCATCTATGAGAAAGGCGACACCGCCGCCGCCATCGCCGCTGCTCCGCATGTCATCGAAGGCAGCATGGAGATCGGCGGCCAGGAGCATTTCTATCTCGAAGGTCAGGCCGCCCTCGCGGTGCCGGGCGAAGGCGGCGACATGCTGGTGCACTCCTCGACCCAGCACCCGACCGAGATTCAGCACAAGGTGGCCGAGGCCATCGGCGTTCCGATGCACGGCGTTCGCGTTGAAACCCGCCGCATGGGTGGTGGTTTTGGCGGCAAGGAAAGCCAGGGCAACGCGCTGGCTTGCATCTGTGCGGTCGCGGCGCAGCGGACCGGCAAGGCCTGCAAGATGCGCTATGACCGCGACGATGACATGGTCATCACCGGCAAGCGCCACGATTTCCGTATCACCTATCGCGCCGGATTTGACGACACCGGGCGCATCACCGGCGTCGAGTTCATGCAGTATACGCGCGGTGGCTGGGCGCAGGATCTGACGCTGCCGGTTGCCGATCGGGCGATGCTGCATGCGGATAACGCCTATCTGTTGCCCACGGCGCGGATCGAGAGTCACCGGCTCAAGACCAACATGCAAAGCGCCACCGCCTATCGCGGTTTCGGCGGCCCGCAAGGCGTGGTCGGAATCGAACGGGTCATCGACCATATTGCCCACGAACTCGGGCTGGACCCGGTCGAGGTGCGCAAGCGGAATTACTATGCCGAGGCCCCGAACGTGAAGGGTGACAACACCACACCCTATGGTCAACTGGTCGAAGATTTCGAACTGCACGGCATGACCGACGCATTGCTGAAGAGCAGCGATTATGCAGCGCGGCGCGCGGCCATTGCAGAGTGGAACGCCACCCACGACATCATCAAGAAAGGCATCGCCTTTTCGCCGGTGAAATTCGGGATCTCCTTTACCCTGACCCATCTCAATCAGGCGGGCGCGCTGGTGCATGTCTATCAGGACGGCTCTGTCCACCTGAACCACGGCGGCACCGAAATGGGCCAGGGGCTGTTTCAGAAAGTGGCGCAGGTGGCGGCGAGCCGCTTTGGCATTCCGCTCGATATGGTCAAGATCACTGCGACCGATACCGCCAAGGTGCCCAATACCTCTGCCACGGCGGCCTCCTCCGGCAGCGATCTGAACGGCATGGCGGTCAAGGCTGCCTGTGACACCATCCGTGACCGCCTCGCCGAATTCCTCGCCGAGCGGCATCAGGCAGACGCGGGCGCGGTTCGCTTTGGGGATGGACAGGTGCAGGTGGCGGACGCGACCTATAGCTTTGCCGAGGTGGCCGGGATGGCCTATGCCGGGCGCGTCAGCCTCAGCGCCACGGGATTTTACAAGACACCCAAGGTCGAATGGGACCGGATCAAGGGACAGGGGCGGCCGTTTTTCTACTTTGCCCATGGCGCCGCGATCACCGAAGTGGCCGTCGACACTTTGACCGGCGAAAACCGTATCCTGCGGGCCGATATTCTGCATGATGCAGGGGCGTCGCTGAACCCGGCACTGGATATCGGGCAGGTCGAAGGCGGCTATGTTCAGGGCGCGGGCTGGCTGACGACCGAAGAATTGGTCTGGGACGATGCGGGACGGTTGCGCACCCATGCGCCCAGCACCTACAAGATCCCCGCCTGTTCCGACCGCCCGGATGTGTTCAACGTGGCGCTCTGGGATTGCGAAAACCGCGAAGACACGATCTATCGCTCCAAAGCCGTGGGCGAGCCGCCGTTCATGCTCGGCATCTCGGCGTTTCTGGCGCTGAGCGACGCGGTTGCCGCCTGTGGCAATGCCTATCCGGCACTCGATGCGCCGGCAACGGCGGAGCAGGTCTGGACCGCAATTCAACGGGTGCGTCATGGGGTTTGATCTGCAGGATCTGCGCGCTGCTGTCGCCGGACATGGCCGCGTCGCGCGGGTGGTGATTGCCGCCATACGCGGGTCTTCGCCGCGTGAAGTGGGCGCGGCGATGCTGGTTTGGAAAACTGGTCAGTCGGGCACTATTGGAGGCGGCACACTGGAGTTTGAGGCGGCGCAAGCGGCCCGGTCCGCGTCTCGCCATGGCCTGAGCCACCACGCACTTGGCCCCGATCTTGGCCAATGCTGCGGCGGCGCGGTGACACTGTTGACCGAAACATATGATGCCGAGACCGTAGCCGTACTCGATCCCGAGGTGATTGCCCGCCCTGTATCGGGCCCTGCGGACATGCCGATGGCGATCCGCCGGGTGCTGGCGACGGCGCGGTCACAGGGCGTCACTCCCGCGCCGCAACTCGTCGATGGCTGGATGATTGAACCCGTGCACCAACCGGCACGCCCCTTGTGGATCTGGGGTGCCGGTCATGTTGGCCGGGCGCTGGTGCAGGTTCTGGCCCCGATGCCCGATCTTGCGATCACCTGGGTCGATACTGCCCCCAACCGCTTTCCCGGCGACGTCCCGTCCAACGTCACCGCCGTTCCTGCGGCAAAGCCCGCAGAACTGGTGCGCCATGCCCCGGCACATGCAGAGCATCTGATCCTGACCTATTCCCATACGCTCGATCTCGACCTTTGCCACCGGCTGCTGGGCCATGACTTTGCCTTTGCCGGGTTGATCGGGTCGAAAACCAAATGGGCGCGGTTCCGGTCTCGGTTGGGCGCATTGGATCACCCACCGGATCGCATCGCCGACATCACCTGCCCCATCGGCGACCCGACACTGGGCAAACACCCGCAGATGATCGCTGTCGGCGTGGCGGCCGCTCTGATGCAGCCCGCCCGAGCAACTCTCACCAAAAAGGACCTCCGCGCGTGACAGTCCCCCTTCTGAGTCTTCAGGGCCTGACCAAGGCCTATCCCGGCGTGATCGCCAACAACAACGTGTCCTTTGATATCGGCGTCGGCCAGGTGCATGCCCTGCTGGGCGAAAACGGTGCCGGAAAATCGACACTGGTCAAGATGATCTACGGGCTGGTCAAGCCGGACAGCGGTGCCATGCTGCTCAACGGTCAGCCCTATGCCCCGCCAGAGCCGCGTGCCGCGCGGGCCGATGGTATTGCCATGGTGTTCCAGCACTTTTCTCTGTTTGACGCGCTGAACGTCGCCGAGAACATCGCACTTGGGATGGAAAACCCGCCTGCGATGCGTGACCTCGCGGCGCGGATCCGGGAGGTCTCTGAAACCTACGGCCTGCCGCTTGATCCCTTCCGCACGGTTGGAGATCTCTCCGCCGGTGAACGGCAACGGGTCGAGATCATCCGCTGCCTGTTGCAGGATCCGAAACTGCTGATCATGGATGAGCCGACCAGCGTGCTGACCCCGCAAGAGGTCGATATCCTGTTTGAAACCCTGCGCAAGCTGAAATCCGAAGGCACCGCGATCCTCTACATCAGCCACAAGCTCGAGGAAATTCGCACCCTTTGCGACCATGCGACCGTGCTCCGGCTGGGCGAGAACGTCGGCGAATGCATGCCTGCCGAGACCAGTGCCCGGGACATGGCCGAACTGATGGTCGGCACCGTGCTGCAAACGCCCGAACGCTCCGGTCGCGAGTTGGGCGAGATCGCGCTTGATATCAGCGGCCTATCCGTGCCTGCGCCAACGGATTTCGGCACCGCACTGAAGAATGTTCATATGACCGTCCGGCAAGGTGAAGTGCTGGGCATCGGTGGGGTCGCCGGCAACGGACAGGATGAACTGCTGTCGGTGTTGTCGGGCGAGGTCACGACGGCATCGGACGCGGTCAAGCTCAATGGCAAACCGGTCGGCGATCTGGGTCCGACCGCGCGGCGCAAGCTGGGCTTGCTGACCGCCCCCGAAGAACGCCTCGGTCACGCCGCCGCCCCGGACATGAGCCTGACAGAAAACGCCATGCTCACCGGTTCGGTTCGCGAAAACCTTGAAAACAATGGCTTTCTGAAATGGCGCGAGGCCGAGAGCTTTGCCAGGAAAATCATCGCGGATTTCGACGTCCGCACACCGGGCCCGGAGAATGCGGCGCGGTCAATGTCTGGTGGCAACCTGCAGAAATTCGTGATCGGCCGCGAGGTGTTGCAACGCCCCGAAGTGCTGGTGGTGAACCAACCGACCTGGGGTGTGGATGCCAGCGCCGCTGCCGCGATCCGCCAATCGATCCTCGATCTCGCGGCCCATGGGGCGGCCGTGGTCTGTATCAGCCAGGATCTGGATGAACTGATGGAAATCAGCGACCGTTTTGCGGCGCTGAACGAAGGCCGCCTGAGCACCCCGCGCGACACGACCGGCCTGACCATTGACGAAATCGGCCTGATGATGGGCGGCGCACACGGAATGGAGGTCGCCCATGTCTGAGGCAACACACATGTCAAGACGGGAGACGGGCGTATGATCGTTCTGGAAAAACGGCCACAGCCGTCCCGCAACTGGTCCCTGGCGACGCCGCTGGTAGCGGTTCTCGCCACGATGTTCTTTGGCGGCGTGCTGTTCATGGTGCTGGGCAAGAACCCGGTCGAAGCCATCCGCACGATCTTTTGGGATCCTCTGTTTGGCGAGTTTGCTTTCTACTATCGCCCGCAGTTGCTGGTCAAAGGTGCGCCCCTGGTGCTGATCGCAATCGGCCTGTCTCTCGGCTTCAAGGCCGGGATTTGGAACATCGGCGCCGAAGGCCAATACATCATGGGTGCAATCTGTGGCGCGGGGGTCGGGCTGGCCTTCTATCCGATGGAGTCGATCCTGGTGTTTCCGCTGATGGTGATCGGTGGCGCACTCGGCGGATGGGCCTGGGCGATGCTCCCGGCTCTGCTCAAGGTCCGGTTCGGCACCAACGAAATCCTCGTCTCGCTGATGCTGGTCTACGTGGCCGAACAGATGTTGGCCTCTGTGTCTCTGGGGCTTCTCAAGAACCCAGAAGGCTTTGGATTTCCCGGCAGCCGCAACCTGAACGAATATGCCAGTGCAACAAGCTGGATCAATCAGGATGTCGGCATGCACTGGGGCGTGGCCTTCGCCTTTATTGCGGTAATCTTTGCCTACATCCTGCTGAACCGTCACATGCTGGGCTTTCATATTCGCCTGACCGGAGAGGCACCGCGGGCGGCACGGTTCGCGGGTGTCAAACCTGCCCGGCTGATCCTGTTCTGCCTTGGCACATCGGGCGCGCTGGCCGGGTTGGCCGGGCTGTTCGAGGTCGCCGGACCTGCGGGGCAGATCACCATCGACTTCAACATCGGCTACGGCTTTACCGCGATCATCGTCGCCTTTTTGGGCCGGTTGCACCCGCTGGGCATCCTGCTGGCCGGGGGTCTGATGGCGCTGACCTATATCGGAGGCGAAATCGCACAATCCCAACTGGGCCTGCCCGCCGCCGCCATCCAGGTGTTTCAGGGAATGCTCCTGTTCTTCCTGCTGGCGCTGGACATTCTGACCAACTACCGCATCCGACTGCGCAAAAGCGAGGTGGCCTGAAATGGACCTGTCTGCAATCAACCCTGTCCTGCTGATCGCCTCTCTGATGGTCGCGGCAACTCCAATCCTGCTGGCCGGGATCGGTGAACTGGTCGCCGAAAAATCGGGGGTTCTGAACCTTGGTGTCGAAGGCATGATGATCGTCGGCGCGATCAGCGGCTTTGCCGTGGCGGTGGAAACCGGCTCGCCCTTCCTTGGCTTTGTTGCCGCCGCGTTTGGCGGGGCCGCACTGTCCCTGCTGTTCATCCTGCTGACGCAGGTTGCGCTCGCCAATCAGGTCGCCTCGGGCCTTGCCCTGACCCTGTTCGGCCTCGGGCTCAGTGCGCTGATGGGGCAGAATTATGTGGGCGTCAAACCACCGCCCACCGCGCAGCTGCAGATGCCGCTGCTCAGCGATATACCGGTGATCGGCCCGATCCTGTTCAACCATGACCTCGTGCTCTACCTCGGCATCGCCATTGTCGCGGCGGTCTGGGTCGCGCTGAAGTTCACCCGCGCCGGGCTGATCCTGCGCGCCGTCGGCGAAAGCCACGATGCCGCCCATGCGCTTGGCTACAAGGTCGTGCGTATCCGTATCCTCGCCATCCTGTTCGGCGGCGCCTGCGCCGGTCTGGGCGGAGCCTACATCAGCCTTGTGCGGGTGCCCCAGTGGACCGAAGGCATGACCGCCGGAGTCGGCTGGATTGCACTGGCGCTGGTGGTCTTTGCCAGCTGGAAACCCTGGCGGGTCCTGCTCGGGGCCTATCTCTTCGGCGGTATCACTGTTCTGCAGCTCAACCTACAGGCAGCAGGCGTTGCCATTCCGGTCGAGTATCTGGCAATGTCGCCCTATATCATCACAATCCTGGTGCTGGTGATCCTGTCAAAAGACAAAAGCAGTGCGCCGGCTTCGCTGGGCAAAATTTTCCATGCCTCTCATTGAGGGGCCAACAAAACCAACTTGGGGGAATCTCATGAAACTCACGACACTTCTAACCAGCGCCGCGATGGTGCTGGGGCTGGCAACCGGCGCGGTCGCGCAGGACAAGACCAAGGTCGGCTTTATCTATGTCGGGCCGGTCGGCGATGGCGGCTGGACCTATGAACATGACAAGGGCCGGCAGGCGGTCGCGGCCGAATTCGGTGACAAGGTCGAAACCACCTTTGTCGAATCGGTGCCCGAAGGTCCTGACGCCGAACGGGTGATGACCCAGATGGCGCTGAACGGAGCCGACCTGATCTTTACCACGTCGTTCGGCTACATGGATCAGACTATCAACGTCGCCAAGAAATTCCCGAACGTGAAATTCGAGCACGCCACCGGCTACAAGACCGCGCCCAACGTGTCGGTCTACTCGGCCCGGTTCTACGAAGGACGCGCGGTGCAGGGTCACATTGCCGGCAGCATGACAAAATCCAACATCGTCGGCTATATCGGCTCCTACCCGATTCCCGAAGTGATCCGGGGCATCAACTCGGCCTTTATCCACGCCAAAAAGGTCAACCCGGATGTCGAATTCAAGATCATCTGGGCCTATACATGGTTTGATCCCGCAAAGGAAGCGGACGCTGCCAAGGTGCTGATCGAACAGGGTGCCGACGTGATCCTGCAGCACACCGATTCCACCGCCCCGCAAGCTGCCGCCAAGGCCGCTGGCAACGTGATCACCTTTGGGCAGGCGTCGGACATGAGCGAGTATGCCCCGATGCCGCGGGTCAGCTCGATCATCGACAATTGGGCGCCCTATTACATCGCCCGGACCGCGGCCGTGATGGACGGAACCTGGGAGACTGTGAACACATGGCACGGAATTGCCGAGGGTATGGTCGGGATCGGCGAAATTTCCGAAGCCGTCCCCGCCGAACTCAAGGCCGAAGCGCTGGCCCTGAAAGCAGCGATTGCCGACGGTGAGCACCACCCGTTCACCGGCCCGCTGAACAAACAGGACGGCAGCGTCTGGCTGGCCGAAGGCGACACCGCTGATGACGCCACCCTCGCAGGCATGAACTTTTACGTCGAAGGCATCGAAGGTGACATCCCGCAATAGTCACGGTGACCATTTCTGATAGTCCAAGGCCCCGCCCCGGCGGGGCCTTTTTCATTTTGGTGGCGTTCGGGCCTGAAGTGCCGAATGTTAAAGGGCTGTTAACCAAGTCTGCCGATGCTGACGAACGGAGGGTGCGCGATGCGGTTCGCGATTGCTGCTTTGTTGGTTTGCGCGGTTTGCGCACCTCCGGTTCAGGCCGGAGCGTGGCTGCGCGAGCACAAGGATGTATTCCTGTCCTTCGGCTCGACCATTCGAGGCAACAGGGTGACTTTGCCCGACTACGAAACCAAGCTCTATGCAGAATACGGGCTGTTGCCCCGCATGACCCTCGGGTTCGATCTCAATGACATCCGGGCCAAATCCGCGCACGCACTGCTCTTTGCCCGCTTCCCGCTGGGCCGCGCAGAACACCGCACACGCTACGCCGTGGAACTCGGCATTGGCAAGCATCGCTACCAGATGCAATGGGCGCCGATGTACAAGGCCACCCTGGCCATCGGTCGCGGGTTCGAAAGCCGCTGGGGCAATGGCTGGATGGGAGCCGAACTGGCCTACGAAGTACGGACCGGACTGCCCGAGCCTACAGTCAAGCTTGATCTCGTCGCCGGGCTGTCTTCGGGGCCGCGCATCCGACCGCTTATCAAACTGGAAACCGCCCATGTGGCAGGCAAGCCCCTGAGTTGGGCGCTGACACCGGGCATCATGTTCGATGTCAGCAAAAGCACCTGGGTGCTCGGGGTCGAGGGCCGCTCGACCACCCAGAGAACGATCGGTCTTACATTCAACATCTGGCGCAGCTTCTGATCCATCAAATGACAATTGCGTCGCTCGCGTCGGCTTCTATGCTGGCGTCATGCTCAACCCGATCCGCCCGTCCGATGACAACGCCCGAGCCCTCGCCGGAACGTTGCTGAAATCGGCCCGCACTGCTGCACTTGCGGTGCTGTCTCCGGACGGCGCGCCACTGGTCACCCGCATCGCCTTCGGCAGTACGCCCGATGGCCAGCCACTGACACTGGTTTCCGACCTGTCTGGCCATACCATCGCAATGCGCTCTGACCCGCGCTGCTCCTTGTTGGTGGGTGAGATCAACGGCAGGGGCGATCCCCTGAACCAGCCGCGCCTGACGCTTGAAGCCACAGCCAGTTTTCTCGACCGGACCTCAACCCAACACGAAAAAATGGTCGCGCATTACCTGCGCGACCATCCCAAATCCAAGCTCTATATCGGCTTTGCCGACTTCTCATTCGTGCTCTTCACGATCAAGATCGGCCATCTCAACGGCGGCTTTGGCAAGGCCTTCACCCTGTCTTCTGCCGATCTTGCGAGCTGCGCCTCATGAGCGGGATCAGTGCGAAACCTGCTATCTATCCATGCGCGCAATGAGGCTTACTTCACCCCGGACCGCTGTTGGCCAGATAAGCGTCGCCTGATCGCCAAGTGCGCCCTGTTCGGATCGAACATAGGGCGTCACAAAGTGCACTCCGCTACCCGCGTTCAGGATTGGACCATGCGCCACGATCGAGTCGACCGAGAGCACGCGCCCGCCAAAGGGCAGATCTCCATCAACACCAACGGTCCAGGACTGGGCCACGCTGGCCGCCGCATGGCGTATCCGAAGTGGGTTGGCTGCCTGCTTGTCGATCCCGTGAAAGGCATTGGCATCAAAGGTCAGATTCTTGGTCAGGGAGAAATTCAGATCGGAAAAGCTGGTATCCACGCGTTCGACTCGATCAATATTGCCATTGATGCTGTGAAACCGGTTTCCGCTGATCGTGACGCCGTTCAGGAAATGCCCACTGCCATGCGGCTTGACCACGACAAAGCTGAACCAGGGTGCAACATTGCCGCACAGCATGATGTTGTCGGTGATGCACATCGCGGCAAACGAAAACCCACTGACGAAGTCAGGCTCCGGGTCGCGCTCGTTGGTCCATTCGATCGTGCAATTGTCGATGTAATTGCCGGTGATGGTTGCGTTGCAATAGTTGTCCGCAATCACCAGACCAGCGGTGCGCACACCCGCGTTTGTCCCATCGCCCTGAAAGAAGTGGTTGCCCAGAACCACGCTGTTTGATCCGCCCAGCAAGGCAAAATGCTTGAACCGGGTCGACCGGTTGTTCCGCAGCTTGGCGTCGTTGGCATTGACATTCAGCGCGACAGACGTGCGATCCGGCACGTCCTCGGAATCCTCGGATGACAGGAACTGACACCTGTCGACCAGAATGCCCTGGCACCCTGTACCGATCGACGTCACACCGCGATCTTTGGGTCGGCTGATAAAGCAGTCGCGCAGGTGAAACGCCTTGCCTGTCGGCGACAAGCGGATACCGCTCGCGTACCGGCCACACTGAAATTCGACATCACTCAGGACAAATTTGCTCAGCCCGGCGAACCCGCTGAAATCCATCATGTATTTGAAGTCAGAAAAGGTATAGTTCTGGGTACCTTGCGCATCGTACAGCGGTGCGCTCAGGGTCAGCTCTCCGGCATCGACATTTTTTGAACGCACATAGATTTCGCGCCCGACACCGTTGCCTTCCACCAGCGCGCCCACCGCGATATTGGCGATGTTCACCACTTCGGTCAGCGTGCGCGCGTCGTTGGCGGAATAGGTGGCCTCGGATGTCACTACCTCGGTATCCCAGGCCGGACCGCTGGCCGCATCGAACTGGCCATTGCGGATCACCCGGCGGGTTGCATAGCTGGTCTTGTTTGGCACCACCGCCTGCATGTCCAGGGGCCTGGTCACCGTAACCTTGCGTCCGCACATATCCAGAGAGTCATGATCGGCATTGTTCAGGAGCGCCTGAAACGCCTTGCCAAAGGCCAGTTCTTCATCGTCAAACGCGTCGATGTATGTGGGCAAGTCGAAACTCTTGGTCAGCAAGAGCATCTTGTCCACAGGCATCGTGACAGTGCCTTCAAACGCCACGGGAGCATTCAGCGTCACGTCGTCTCCCAGAAAGAACACGCCGCCCGGCACCAGAATCTTCCGACCTTGCGCGTCGGCATCCGCCGCAATAAAGGCCGCGGAATCGTCGGTCAGCCCGTCTCCGATGGCGCCGTAGTCGCGCACATCCACGATGCTGATCATGTCCCGCAGGAAAAAGCGGGTGACATCCTCGATCTCGATATCGTCGATGCGCACCACGCCGCCATTGGCCCCGGTCAGGTCCAGCCCGAAATGGCCGTAAATGGCCTGCGATCCCCACGCCATGTCTACGCCACCGCGTGCGCCCGGTCCGACGATGGCGGCCACTTCGACCACATCGCCATAGGTAGCCAGCGTCACCGTCGGGCCAACCTCGACCTTGTCATTGATATGTGTGCCGCCCGCACCGCCGGCCCAACCGGCGATCCGAACCGACGGCAATGTGCCGGCGATCGCCTTGATACGGGCGCGGATGCGCAGGTAGCAGCCGGGCAAGAGCGGCGTTTCACCCTTGTAGCGCAGTTTTTGGACGGAATTGACCTTCTGAAGTTCCAGACACCCTCCAAAATCCTGATCCGCCGGCACCAGAGCAGCGTTCGGAGCACCTTCATAGGTGTCCGATCCGGGCGTTCCATTGCCGCTTGACCACATGTCCAGCCCGTTGCTGAACACGGGCGGCATCAGCAGAACACCATCGGTAATTGCCTTGTTCATCCAAATCCCTTTCCCATTGATCGCCACCGGGCGCTTCGCGTCTGGCGGCAAAATCCATCAGGTCCGGAACGTTCCCGGACGCGCAGAAAAGGCTCTATTGAAAAACCGTAAAGACCGGCTCACACCACCGTCACGGTGCCCCTTTGGATGGGTGTCTTCAGACGGTGCTTTCCGGCACATCAAGTATCTGCACCGCATTGATTTTCCAGATGCTTTCCAGGTTCACCATCTGGTAATCCAGCACATGTACGCGCCCTGCGGCATCAGTGATCCGAACCTTCTGCCAGAGATTTCCTGCGACCTCACGCAATTCGAGATATTGCACTTCGGCGGGCCGCCAGACCATTGGAAAGCCGCCCCGTACCATTGCGCCAAAACTCTCGGGGGTCTGAAAAACCTGACGAATGCCGGGGCTGGCATAGGAAAACGCGCGGACGAGATCATCGTTCTGAAACGCTTCGATCTGTGCATCAATGGTTCCGGTAATCTCTCGGCTCTGGGCCACGGCGGATCCGGCAAGTCCGATACAGACTATGAAACTCAATAGCAGTTGACGCATGTCAGGTTCCTCCGTGATGCGTCACAGCTAGCCCACCATCGTCAGCGATCAATCAAATGCCAAGGCATATTCGGCAATTGCGCTGGTTCAAACCATTTCGCCCGCCAACGCCTTGTCGATGAGCGCGACTGTCTCATCCACGCCATAGAGGGCGATAAAGCCGCCAAATCTTGGCCCCTGGCTTGCCCCCAACAGCACTTCGTACAGCGTTGTGAACCAAGCCCGGAGCGGATCAAACCTGTCGCGTCCGACCGCGTAAACGATGGATTGCAACGCTTCGTCTTCGATCCGGCCGTCATAGGCAGCCAGATGTGCGCGCAGGTCCAGCAGCGCCTCGCGCTCGGCCTCAGTCGGCGCTCGATAGCTGCGCGTCGGTTTGACGAAGTCATTGAAGTATTTCACCGCATAGCCCGCCGCAGCATCCAAATCAGGATGGCTCTCGGATGTCGCCTCGGGCGCGTAGCGACGGATAAAGCCCCACAGGTGTTCCTTGTCCTCGGCACCGGACACCGACGCCAGGTTCAGCAACATGGAAAACGGTACGATCAGAGTCGAAACAGGAACGTCGCCAGCGTGGATGTGCCAGACCGGATTGTTGACCTGTGCCTTCAGCTCCTGGTCCGGATAGGCCCGCAACTGTTGGTGGTATTCGTCCATCGCCTTTGGGATCACGTCAAAATACATCCGCTTGGCGGTCTTGGGTTTCTGATACATGAAGTGGGACAGGCTCTCGGTGCTCGCATAGGTCAGCCACTCGTCGATTGTCAGCCCGTTGCCGCTCGACTTGGAGATCTTCTGCCCGTTCTCGTCCAGAAACAACTCGTATGTAAAATGCTCTGGTTTGCGCCCGCCAAGGATCTCGCAGATCCGGTCATAGATCGGCGTATTGGTACTGTGATCCTTGCCGTACATCTCGAAATCGACATCCAGAGCCGCCCAGCGTGCCCCAAAATCGGGCTTCCATTGCAATTTCACGTTGCCGCCCGTCACAGGCAACGTCATTTCCTCGCCATCCTCGGTGTCAAAGGTGATGGTCCCGTTATCCGCATCCACGTGTTTCATCGGCACGTACATCACCCGTCCACTCTCAGGATGGATCGGCAAGAAGATCGAGTAGGTCTGGCGCCGCTCCTCGCGCAGCGATTTCAGCATCACTGCCATGATATCATCATAGCGTTCGGCGGCACGCAGCAAAACCGTATCAAACTGCCCCGACCGATAGTATTCGGTCGCGCTGATAAACTCATAGTCAAACCCGAACGTATCCAGGAACCGGCGCAGCATCGCGTTGTTATGCGCACCAAAGCTGTCATATTCCTCGAACGGATCGGGCACGCTTGTCAGCGGGCGCTGCAAATGCTGCTGCAACCGCTCCGGGTTGGGTACATTTCCGGGCACCTTGCGCATCCCGTCCAGATCGTCGGAGAAACAGATCAGCCGCGTCGGAATATCGCTGATCGCCTCAAAGGCCCGGCGGATCATCGTCGTGCGCGCAACCTCGCCAAAGGTGCCGATATGCGGCAACCCGGACGGCCCGTACCCGGTTTCAAAAAGGACGTGACCCTTTTCCGGCGGCGCCTTCTGATAGCGTTTCACCAGCTTGCGGGCTTCCTCGAAAGGCCAGGCCTTGGACGCCAGTGCAGCTTCGCGCAATTCAGACATGAGACACTCCGAGAACAGGGGCCGCGCACCCCGCGCAGCAGTGGTGCACTCCCTATTGCGCTGTCGTGGTCCCGTCAACACGGCACGCGCTTTCCCGATACGCTGCCCCTGCGGGCAGGTTGCCGACGCTGGCTATTGTGCTGCGCGCGCGCGCCCAATAATCTGCCGTCATCACCGCATGACCCAAAAGGAAGCCCAGCAGTGCCAGATTCTCCGCCAAACCAACTCAGCTCGCAGGATTGCCTCGTCGCGCTGATGATCGCGGTCTCCGCTTCCGATGAGAACCTGCGCACCTCCGAACTGGTCAAGATCCAGTCCTCGATCAACATGCTCCCGGTGTTTGCCGAGTATGATATCGACCGCCTCAAGGAAACCGCACAAGTGGTGTTTGACCTGTTCGAGCAAGAGGACGGCCTGGATGCGCTTTTTGGTCTCATTCGCGACAATCTGCCCGAACGGTTGTTTGAAACCGCATATGCATTGGCCTGCGACGTGGCAGCGGCGGACGGCGCACTGCACGAACCGGAACTGCGCCTGCTGGAAGAGATTCGCTACGAACTAAATATCGACCGGCTCCATGCGGCCGCAATCGAGCGGGGCTCCCGCGCCCGACACGTGACCTGACAAGGTTCAGTGCCAGTGGTCCAAACCGTTTCGTGTTCAAATTGGGTCATCTGGTATCGCCTAACGCCTTGAAATCCATAAATTCAGTCAGCGTTAGGTGATTCAGATCGAACGCAAATTACCCTGGATTTCCCACGGCTCTGCCTCAAGACCCATAGAGCGCACCCCATCGTTCAATCAACTGCTGCTGCAATGTCTTGGCGCGGCGGTTCCAACTGCGCGCGCCCTTTGGCCGTTCCCGGTCGGCGCGCCGAATCCGGCCACGCGCCCGCGTATCCGCAGCAAAGATCGCGAAGGCCAGCTCGGTTCCGTCCGGCGCAGTCATGTATCCGCCAAGTCCCGACACATAGTTCAGCGTACCGGTCTTGGCGTTCACCCTGATCGGATGCTCCTTGTTTGTACGCCCCTCTGCATCGCGCAGCACAAAGGGCTTCAACAACGGGCGCAGCGCATCGTCCTTGCGCGCTTGTACAAGGGCGCCAACCAGATCCTGCGGCGTCATCCGTGACGCTTCGCCCAGTCCCGAATGATCGACCATCTGCGTTCCGGTCATCCCGAACCGTTCCGCCGCCCAGCGACTCATGGCGGCTGCCGACGCCTGCAACGAGCCGGGCTTGCCCTCCCGTGCCGCCGTGGCCGTCATCCCGACCATTTCCGCCGTCAGGTTGGTAGAATACTTCAGCATTGCCTTGACGATCGCGACCAGTTGGGCGCTCTCATGAAGCACCAGCATATCGGCACCCAGCGGCACCCCACCGGTCAACTTGGCCGCAGGCAAAACGATCCCTTGCGCCCGCGCCATGGTCCGAAACACATCCCCGGCATAGAGGCCCGGCCGCCGCACCGGCAGCCAACGAGCACCGCCGCCACCCAACGCCCCACGTGCAACCGTCCATTGGTCGACGCTGCCCGCATCCTCGTAGGTGTAAACCGGCAAACTGCGCGATACGACTTTCATCTGCGCCATCGCAACCTCGGGCCGATAACGCTCCGTGCGGGCATCCATTGCGACGCGATAGCTCTTGCCCAACGCACGCCACTCAAAATGCACGCGGTTGAAATTCATCGCAATCCCGCTCACTGCAGGGCTGTATCCCACGTGATCGGGCTGTCCGGGATCGATCGTGTTCACAAAGGGCAACGCGCCTTCGTAGATCTTGAAGGCACCGCGCACCTCGCGGATACCGGCCTTTTTGAGGTCCGACGCCATCACTGCCAGATCATCGGTTGTCAGGATAGGGTCGCCGCCACCAGCCAGGATCAAATCCCCCTGCAACACGCCGTTGCTGACAGGCCCTGCGGCCAGTAGCCGGGTCTTTAAACGATAACTCGGCCCCAAGGTTTCCAGAGCATATAGCGCCGTCAGTGCCTTGGCCACGCTGGCGGGCGGCAAGCCCGTCGCCCCGTCCGCAGCCTCCAGCTCCAGCCCTGTCTGTACATCTGCAACCGCGCAAACAACGGCACCACTCAGCCCGAACCGGGCGATCAAGGCCTCGATACCGCCCCCGGCCTTTCGGGCGAAATCAGCACTGCGCGCGCGTGGGCGCAAGGACATTTCCGGCGGCGCAGCCTGTGCAAACCCCGGCAGCATGAGCGCCCCGAGGCCGCCCAAAACAAAGCGTCGCGTTCTGTCTGTATTCATCCGCAAGTCACGTTGTTTTGACTGATCAAGTCGTGTTTTCCGTCAGCGCCTCGGTTCCGGCACCAAACAGCCGGACAGTTCTGACAGTAAACCCCGTTCAACCGCGAATACAAGCGCCAACACGCAGCTGACTTGCAGTTCACATCGCCCGAAACCGACCCGAAACAACTCAATATCCAGAGAAGAAATACGCTCAGTCAGCCGTGTGTCACCTGCTCCGCTGTGTTAGTCATTGCGTCGTTGCGCGCGGATTGCGGTCGAACTCAGGTCGACCATCGGAACATTCACGAAACACCAGGCTGGCGCACGGGCATGTATCAACGACTGGCTCGCGAGTCCGCTGATCCGATACTGGCGATAGATGCGCGCGGCTGGCGACATCCGCGCCGATATCCGGTCACCCGGGCGCGCCAAAACACCCAGCGGCACCGTCTGCATGATGTCCTGCCAATCCTTCCAACGATGAAACTGTGCCAGGTTGTCCGCTCCCATCAGCCAGACAAATCGAACGCCGGGATAGAGCGCCCGTAGACGCGCCAGGGTATCCGCTGTCGCTCTTGTCCCAAGACGTTCTTCGATGCCCGTGACCGTCACCCGCGGATGGTCCATGATCTCCCGCGCGGCCTGCAATCGCCGCTTCATGGGTGCGGGCCCCCGCGTCTTCAGGACGTTGCCCGGTGACACCAGCCACCAGACCCGGTCCAACCCGAACCGCTTCAGCGCTTCGCGGGTGACATGCACATGCCCCGCATGGGGCGGATCAAACGACCCGCCGAAGAGACCGATGCTCTGGCCCGGTCGGGCTTGGGGAAACTCACAGCGCATTGTGGCAGAGATGCTCGCAAAACGTCCGAAGTGTCAAACAGAAGCCACTCTCGCGCTGCCATATCTCCAAATATCATCGTATGCGTCATGCACCGCGTTGCGAGCGAAACAGGTCACGTGCCTGCCAGCCAAAAAAACGCGCACCCACATTTCATCTTTGCACAAATACTCCCGCCGGAGGCATCCCAAATGCCGGCACGCGAGCGGGCGATTGCGCTTGCCACCCCGACTGTCTAAGTAGGCCCAACCCTATTTCCGACGCGGAGTTCTGACATGGCTGCCTATCAATACGTCTATCACATGCAAGGGGTCTCCAAGACCTATCCCGGCGGCAAGAAGTGCTTTGAGAACATTCACCTGAATTTCCTGCCCGGCGTGAAAATCGGTGTCGTCGGTGTCAACGGCGCGGGCAAGTCGACCCTCATGAAAATCATGGCGGGTATCGACACCGACTTCAGCGGCGAGGCATGGGCCGCCGAGGGCGCCAAGGTCGGCTATCTCCCGCAGGAGCCACGCCTCGACGAAACCCTCTCCGTGCGCGAAAACGTGATGCTGGGCGTAGCACCGAAAAAGGCGATCCTCGACCGCTACAACGAACTTGCGATGAACTACAGCGACGAAACCGCCGACGAAATGGCCGCGCTGCAAGACAAGATCGACGCCGAGAACCTCTGGGATCTCGACAGCCAGATCGACGTTTCGATGGAGGCCCTGCGCTGCCCCCCCGATGACGCCGACATCGCGTCTCTTTCGGGTGGGGAACGCCGCCGCGTCGCACTCTGCAAACTGCTGCTGCAAGCCCCGGACATGCTGCTGCTGGATGAGCCGACCAACCACCTGGACGCGGAAACCATCGCCTGGCTGCAACAGCACCTGATCGATTACAAGGGCACCATCCTGATTGTCACCCACGACCGCTATTTCCTGGATGACATCACCAGCTGGATCCTCGAACTCGACCGCGGCCGCGGCATTCCCTACGAGGGCAATTACTCCGCCTGGCTGGAACAAAAGGCCAGACGCCTCTCGCAGGAAGCCCGCGAAGACAAATCCAAACAGAAAACACTGGAGCGCGAACTGGAATGGATGCGGCAAGGGGCCAAGGCCCGGCAGGCCAAGTCCAAAGCCCGGATCAACGCCTACAACGACCTCGCCGAACAATCCGAACGCGAAAAGCTGTCGCGTGCGCAGATCGTCATTCCCAACGGCCCACGCCTCGGCTCCAAGGTGATCGAGGTCACCGGCCTCGCCAAGCACATGGGCGACAAGCAGCTGATCGAAGGGCTCGACTTCTCGCTCCCTCCCGGCGGCATCGTTGGCGTCATCGGCCCCAACGGCGCGGGTAAATCAACGCTCTTCAAGATGCTGACCGGACAGGAAAAGCCAGACGCAGGCAGCATCGAATACGGCGACACAGTCGATCTCTCCTATGTCGATCAGAGCCGCGACGACCTCAAGCACGACGACACCGTGTGGGAAGCCATCACCGGCGGCGCGGAACTCATCGAACTTGGCGACGCCTCGGTCAACTCCCGCGCCTATTGCTCGTCCTTCAATTTCAAGGGCGGCGATCAGCAGAAGAAAGTCGGCCTGCTGTCGGGCGGCGAACGCAACCGCGTGCACATGGCGCGTCTGTTGAAAGAAGGCGGCAACGTGCTGCTGCTCGACGAACCCACCAACGACCTCGACGTCGAAACCCTCCGCGCGCTCGAAGACGCCCTCGTCGACTTCGCCGGCTGCGCCGTGGTCATCTCCCACGACCGCTTCTTCCTCGACCGGATTTGCACGCATATCCTCGCATTTGAAGGCGACGCCCATGTCGAATGGTTCGAGGGGAATTTTGAGGACTATGAAGAGGACAAGAAGCGGAGACTGGGCGCGGATGCGCTGGAACCCAAGCGGTTGAAGTTCAAAAAGTTCACGAGGTAGTTTGTGTCGGACGATGTTAGACGCTTAGTCGAAGCCTCAGTCAGAGAATTCGTTTCTGAGGCGCAGGATAAAATATCTAAGGAAACTGCAAAAACCCAAACTAGGACTTCGTTGATTTCCGGTGGACTTGTTCTTCTCGGCGTACTTGCATCCTCGGGATTTTCATTCTTCACCGAGGATGAGGGGCATTCGATCGAGAAGACGAAGATAGCGCTTGCACTTTTGAGCGGAGACAACGCTGAGAATGCGCTACCAGCACGGCGGTTCGCGGTTTTGCTCCTATTAGCTGAAACTGGCGTGGCTTTGTCGGAGGAAGATAGAGAGTTGTGGGTACGTAGCGGCACAATTCCGGCGCTCGATTTCAAATCGTTTGGTGCCTCCACACATTTTGGCACTGATCCATTCATGTGGGCTGAGGCTTTTGAAAAAGCCAAGAAATTTGAAGTGCCGCCAAAAATTGTTGATGAAGAGCAGTCACCCTAACGAGCGCTGAGCTGCCTGTAGCATCGGTACCCTCATACCTTTAATGTTCAGATCTTTCTTTGTTGAGAATTGCAATCCAACTGAAATCAGCGGCAGTACATTAGCTCCAGACCGCAGGGCGGAGGCTGTCTTGCAATCGCTCCGGTGTAACGATTGAGGCCGCAGAGAGCCAACGGCCCCGGCGGTGACGCAGTCGCGTTCGCCGTCGCACCAGAGGTGCGCCAATCAATAGATGGCACGCCTGCGGTATGAAGGGTGGGTCAAGCACGTCTCGGAAATGATCCGGGGACGTTTCCACTGGGTGTTCAGAACCAGCCATCCTATGGCAGTCAGCCTCTCGAGCATTGCTCCACAATACACTGCACGCCTACGCCTTTTCTGCGAAAAAGCTCAGGCGTTTCCGCTAGGTGGCGCTCGAATGGGAGAACATCGAATATTGAGTCGGTTGCGTCAGTGCAATCGTTACCCTTCAGCGACGACCTCGCCTTTCATCTCGCCGGTCATCCGCGAGAAATCTTCGGTGTGGATTTTCTTGCGCACCGCTTCGATCGCCCGTTCCGCCGCGTCCCGGGTCGCCGCGTCCGGCCATTCGGTGATCGCGGCACTGGTCCGGTCGCTGGTGCGCACAACGCTCACCCGTGTAGCCCCGAGTTCCTTGAGCGCGGGCATCCGCTTGTCGCGAATATTTTGCATCGCAACATCATAGTCGGTCCCGTCTGAAATCTCCCAGGTGGTGATCGTGATATAGGTCATCATCCCCTCCTTCATACCGATATCATATTGCAACCATACACTTTTTTCGTGCAAAAAGACAGTCTGAAGACACCGTTGCCGTCCGTTTGATCGTGACATCATGGCCAAGCACCGACCGGCGTCTTCCCGCCGCCTTGCGAAAGCGCCACAATTTCTCTTGCGCGATGAAGGACGAAATGCGATACGCCACAGCGCTAACGTTATCTTTTTCGACCCACTGTCTCCCTCTATAGGCCGGCCAGTCTTCGATCCAGACCAACCACGCCGGGCTGTCGCACTCCGCGGACAGCAACCAAAACAGGAGACCACGGATATGGCCACTGGCACCGTGAAATGGTTCAACTCAACTAAAGGCTTCGGCTTTATCGCACCCGACGGCGGCAGCAAGGACGTCTTCGTTCACATTTCTGCCGTTGAACGCGCAGGCCTCACCGGCCTGGCCGACAACCAGAAAGTGACCTTCGACGTCGAAGCAGGCCGCGACGGCCGCGAGAGCGCAACCAACCTGGCGCTCGCCTGATACCGAATCACTGATCGGAAAGTTGTTCGAAAGGCGGGCTTTGGTCCGCCTTTTTTTCATGCGCACGGATGACGATGATTGCCACGCGCCCGCCGACGCTGCACAGTCACTGCATGTGGTATTTTCTGGCCAAAGCGCTGCTCTCCGGCGTCATCGTCGCGATCGTTTCCGAGGTCGCCAAACGGCAACCCGCGCTCGGCGCGCTGATTGCCTCGCTGCCGCTGATCTCGGTACTGGGGATGATCTGGCTCTGGCGCGGCAAACCGGACGCGGCGAACATGGCACAGCATTCGATGGCGACCTTCTGGTACGTGTTGCCATCGTTGCCGATGTTCCTGCTGATCCCGGCACTGCTCAGTCGCGGCTGGTCCTTCTGGATCGCCCTTGGGCTTGGCTGTCTTCTGACGGTACTGCTCTACAGCGCGATGATCTGGGCCGCCGGTCGCCTCGGGTTTGACTTGTAGTCGCAAAGAATCACACCTCTGTTACCCCTCTCACACAGGGCACCGATCCGCGATAGACGGTTGGTCATGTCTGCATTCACTTTCGTTCTCCTACCGCTGATCGGCGCTGTTGCTGCGTATCTGACCGGCATCCCACAGATCCTCGGTGCACATCCCTTTTGGGCGGACAAGGTGGTCTGGGTCGGACTGCTCATAGGCCTTGGCATGGGCCGCAGGCCGGGCACGCCTCCCCCAGTTTGCAACGCTCGGACTATCGATCCTTCTCGCCTTTGTCGCTTTCATGCTCGCCCGCGCAGGCAAGGACACTTTTGCCGCCTCTTATGGAGAGGCAATCATCGCGGGCCGATTCTGGTTCTTCGGATGGATCGCAACCTGTGCTTTCACAGCCGCAGCCCTTGCTACACTGGGCCGTCCGGGCCCGACAGACCATTGACCCGACGTTCACAACAACCAAGTATGATTCGAAAGTATCCATTGTACCAAGATCAGAGACCCGTCATGTTTACACGCCGCTCTTTCCTCGCCACGACTTCCGCCGCCGCAATCGCCCCGAGCCTCGCGACTGCACAAAGCCAGGAATTCGATCCCACTCCGCAATTCGTGCGCATCAAGAAGGAATATCTGCCCGGGCAGATGCTCATCCTGCCGCGCTCCTATTACCTCTATTTCGTGACCGAACCACGAAAGGCGATCCGCTACGGTGTCGGGGTCGGCAAGGCGGGCCTCGAATTCACCGGCACGGCAACAATCGACGTCAAGAAGGAATGGCCGACCTGGCGTCCTACGGACGAGATGATCGAACGCAGCCCCCAAACCTATGGCCGCTTCAAGGGCAATGATTATGTGCAACCCGGCGGGCCGGACAACCCTTTGGGCGCGCGCGCGCTCTACCTGTTCCAGAACGGCGTCGATACCTATTTCCGCATCCACGGCACCACCCAGCCCGAGACCATCGGCCACTCTGCATCAAACGGCTGTATCCGCATGCTGAACGAACATGTGGTTGACCTGTATCAACGGGTTCCGATCGGCACAGTGGTCACCGTGCTGTGATCCAGATGCTGTCGGAGCTGATCCTGCCCGGTTGACCCGGTGCTCGTCGCATTCGCCCTGATGGCCCTGACGCTGCTGCTGGCCCAACCCGCCGTGACGCTGCCGCCGGACGAGGATGTTGCCGCGGCAAAGGACTGGCTCGTCCGTGTCCAGCGGCTGTCCTTCGCGACAGATCGTGAATATTGCGGATACCTTGGGCACACTGCAGATGGAGCGATACTGGTGACCGAAATGGTACGCGGGGGGCACGATGGATGTACGCCCGCCATGCCCGACAGCCAGGTATCGTTGATCGCGTCGTTGCACAGTCATGGGGCCTATGACCCCGATGTACCTGCCGAGTTTCCGACCAGCCGCGACATGGAGAGCGACGCGCGCGAAGGGGTCAACGGCTATATCTCGACCCCCGGCGGCCGCCTCTGGTACATCGACAGCACCGCCATGATCGCAGTGCAGGTTTGTGGGCTCGGTTGTCTGCCGCAGGATCCCGCCTTTCACCCTGGTGATGATGGGGCGATCCGATCCAGGTACACGCATGATGGTCTGCGGATGCTGGAAATTCCTGACTGATCTCAAGGCGCCTCCCAGTTCACGTCCGTCGCTGGCTCGACCGTCAGCCGACCATCGGGCCAAGGGCGCATCAACCGGCTCAAGTCCGCCTCCGGTGCGCGCAGCCATGCTGATACCTGCTCGGGCTCAAGGATCACAGCCATGCGGTGGTGCACGTCCCGCACGTCACCGGATGGCGCGCAGGTGACCGTCGCGAGTTGGTGCAGCCGCTGTCCGTTGGGTGCCTCCCAAACATCCGTGATGGCCGCGAAACAGAGCAAACCACCCTCCATAGGCGTGATCCGCCACGCGGTCTTGCGACGTTTCTCTCCGGTCCACTCATACCAGCCATTGACCGGCAGAACCGCCCGCCCGACGCCGGCAAACGCCGATTTGTCAAACACGGTTTCCGCGCGCGCATTGACGATGGTTTCCATCACGGGCCGCCCCCGCGCATTGACCCGTCCAACCGGGATCATTCCCCATCGCATCCGGGTCAGACCGGCATCCGTCAAGGCCACGACGTCTTGACCCGGCGCAATGTTGTGTCGGGGTTGCTCGTCGGCGATTGGCGCGGCTGATGCACCAAACGTCGCCGCGATCACCTCGGGCGGATCGGTCAGGAACACCCGGCCCGGCATCGCCTAATCCGCCATCTCGATACGATTGATCAGGTCCAGAACGCGCGGCCCGATGACCTCGACAATCCGCTGCACGCCGTCCGGGTTGGGATGTATCCCGTCCTCTTGCATGTATCCGCGCATCTCTGACGGATCAGGCGTTTCTCCCGCAATTCCAGCGAAAAAGCTCTCCTCGTAGAGCGCATCATATTGTTCGGCCAACTCCGGATAGATGGCATCAAACGTCTCCTTGTATTCGGGGCCATAGTTGCCCGGCGCCTGCATGCCGACCAGCAGGACCTCGACGTTTGCCTCCAAAGCGGCCGCGAGGATTTTGGCCAGATTGCTCCGGCTCACGTCCGGATCGATCCCGCGCAGCAGGTCATTGCCCCCCAGAGCAACGATCACGCCATCAACCTCTGGCGTCAGCGTCCAAGCGACACGCGCCGCGCCGCCTGCCGTGGTATCGCCCGACACACCTGCATTGATCAGGACCACATCCGCGCCGTTATCGGCAAGCCATCCCTGCAATTGCGGCACGAACCCATCTTGCTGGACCAACCCATAGCCCTGTGTCAGGCTGTCCCCGAGGGCGGCGATGGTCACTTGCTCGGCACTGGCTGAAAACCCGCAAACCGAAAATACTATGCCGGCTAAGACCTTGCGCATTTCACCAATCACTCCATATGCCATCTTGTACACCTAATGAACCGGGGCCCATGACCGAGCCAATCCTCTCTCTCAAAGATGCCTCTTTGTCGCTGAATGGCAATGCCGGGCCCGTCGATATCCTGCATTCAATCACTCTGGACGTGATCCGGGGGGAAACGCTCGGGCTGATCGGACCATCCGGTTCGGGAAAATCCTCGCTCCTGATGTTGATGGGTGGGTTGGAAAAGGCCAGCTCCGGGTCGATCACGGCACTTGGCCACGATCTGACCGAGATGGACGAAGATGCATTGGCCCGGTTTCGCCGCGATCACATGGGCGTGGTGTTCCAGTCCTTTCACCTGATCCCGACCATGACTGCGCTCGAAAACGTGGCCACACCCCTTGAGCTGGCCGGTGCAAAGGACGCCTTTGACCGGGCCGCCGCCGAACTGGAAACCGTGGGTCTTGCCAGCCGGGCCGATCACTATCCGGCCCAGATGTCCGGCGGTGAACAGCAACGGGTGGCCCTTGCCCGCGCGTCTGTACCCCGCCCACATATCCTCTTGGCGGACGAACCCACCGGCAACCTGGACGAGGCCAACGGTGCCGCGATCATGAACCTCTTGTTCGGTCTGCGCGACCGTCACGGCGCGACGCTGATCCTCGTGACCCACTCCGGCGAACTCGCCGCACGCTGTGACCGTGTGATCCGCCTGCGCGACGGATGTATCACCCCGCAGACCGACCGGAAGGCGGCCGAATGAGCCTGCGTCTCGCCGCGCGCTTTGCCCGGCGTGAGTTGCGCGGCGGGCTACAAGGGTTCCGCATCTTCCTCGCCTGTCTGACGCTGGGGGTCGCCGCGATTGCCGCCATCGGCACGATCCGTGCCTCGATCGAGGCGGGGCTGACCCGCGAAGGTGCTGCGCTGCTGGGTGGTGACGCCCAGATGCGATTCACCTATCGGTTTGCCTCCGAAGACGAACGCCTCTGGATGCGCGACACAGCCACCGAGATTTCCGAGATTGTCGATTTCCGATCCATGGCCGTCGTATCACGCGACGGCGAGACCGAACGCGGCCTGACACAGGTCAAGGCGGTCGATGACGCCTATCCCCTGATCGGCACTGCACGCCTGGCACCCGACATGCCGCTGGATCAGGCGCTGGCCGGGCGCGATGGGTTGCCCGGTGCCGTGATGGACCGGGTGTTGATGGACCGGCTCGGGCTTGTCGCCGACGATACCTTCCGCCTGGGAACACAGGACTTCGTGTTGATGGCCACGCTGGTGCATGAACCCGATGGCGCATCCGAAGGGTTCGGTCTTGGGCCCAGAACGCTGGTTGCCACCGGTGCCTTGGCAGAGTCTGGCCTTTTGGCCCCCGGCTCTCTTTTCTCGACCAAGTACCGTCTCGCCCTCCCCCCTGACAGCGATCTCGACAGACTCGCCACCGAGGCCCGCGCCCGCTTCGAGAACTCGGGGCTGCGATGGTCCGATGCCCGCAACGGCGCGCCGGGAGTCGCCGAATTCGTAAACCGTCTGGGGTCATTCCTGGTGCTGGTCGGCCTGTCGGGGCTCGCCGTCGGCGGTGTTGGCGTATCCGCCGCTGTCCGGGCCTATCTCGCCAGCAAGACCAGCGTCATTGCAACACTGCGCACCCTTGGCGCAGACCGGGCGACGATCTTTCAGACCTATTTCTTGCAAGTCGGCCTGTTGTCTCTGGTCGGCATCATCTTTGGTCTGAGCCTCGGTGCTCTGGTGCCGATCCTTGTCGCGCCATTGATCGAGGCGCAATTGCCGATTCCGGCCGCCTTTGCCATCTACCCCGCGCCACTGGCCGAGGCCGGGCTTTACGGGCTGCTGACCGCACTGATCTTCACCCTCTGGCCCTTGGCGCGCACCGAAGAGGTCCGCGCCGCGACCCTGTTCCGCGATGCGTTGGGTGGTGCACGATTGCTGCCACCGGTACGCTACCTCGTGGCACTCTGCGTTGGCCTTGCCACATTGATTGGCCTCGCAGCCTGGTTCAGCGGAACCGCGCGCCTGACGCTATGGACCACCGGCGGGCTTGCCTTTGCGCTGGCCCTGCTGGCGATCTCCGCCATCCTAATCCGCGCCCTCGCACGGCGCAGCGGCACCATCGCGCGGGGCCGCCCGGCGCTGCGGTGGGCCCTGACCGCGATCTCCGGCCCCGGCGAAGGCGCGACCTCGGTTGTTCTGTCGCTCGGCCTGGGCCTGTCGGTCCTTGCCGCAGTCGGGCAGATCGATGGCAACCTGCGCAACGCCATATCCGGCAACCTGCCGGACATTGCCCCGTCCTATTTCTTCGTGGATATCCAACAGGATCAGATTGATGGGTTCACCGAACGGCTGGCCACAGATCCCGCCGTAAGCCGCGTGGAAACCGCCCCGATGCTGCGCGGTGTCGTGACCCGCATCAACGGGCGGCCTGCGCAAGAGGTCGCAGGCGGGCACTGGGTTGTCGAAGGGGACCGGGGTCTGACCTATGCAGCCGAGATGCCCGAGACGACACGCCTCATCGCCGGGGAATGGTGGCCGCCCGACTATGACGGCCCGCCCCTGATCAGCTTTGCCGCCGAAGAAGCCGCCGAACTGGGCCTGAACCTGGGTGATACGCTCACCGTCAACATTCTGGGCCGCGACATCACCGCCACCATCACCAGTTTTCGCGAGGTCGATTTTTCGACCGGCGGGCTGGGCTTTGTCATGTCGATGAGTCCCTCTGCCCTGGCTGGCGCACCGCACAGTTTCATCGCAACCGTTTACGCCGAAGAAGACGCAGAAACGCAGATTCTCCGCGACCTTGCCAACGCTTACCCAAACATCACCGCGATTCGGGTGCGCGACGCCATCGACCGCGCATCCGAGGTGTTGGCGGGCTTGGCTGCGGCCACATCTTACGGCGCGGCGGCGACTCTGCTGACCGGTTTCCTCGTCTTGATCGGTGCCGCCGCCGCCGGCGAACAGGCCCGCACCTACGAAGCCGCAGTGCTGAAAACACTCGGTGCAGCGCGGACACGCATCCTTGCCAGCTTTGCGTTGCGCGCCGCCATGCTGGGTGCCGCCGCAGGCGCCGTCGCGCTGGCAGCCGGCATCGCCGGCGGATGGGCGGTCAGCCATTTTATCATGGACACAGGGTTCAGCGTGATCTGGCCATCGGCACTTGGGATCGTAGGCGGCGGTATTCTGGCGACACTGTTGGCAGGTCTCGGTTTTGCCTGGCGCCCGTTGGCCACCCGCCCGGCTCAGGTCCTGCGCGGGCGGGAATGATCAGCGTGAACAGGCGATCGGCTGCAGCATTCTCAGCAGATCGGTATTGTCGCACACCAATGCATCCAGAGTGATCTCGTCAAGGCTCGAATAAAACCCCGAGACCGCATCGGTCAGCGCCAACCGAAGCCGACAGGACGACACCAACGGACAGCTGTTATCCGCATCCGCAAAGCACTCCGTGGCCGGAGGTTCGCCCTCGACGTCGCGAAACACGTCGCCAATCCGGATCGTGTCGGCCCCACGCGCAAGCCTCATCCCGCCATTGCGTCCGCGATGCGTGTCCAGATACCCAAGCTGACTCAGCTGGTTGATCACCTGTGCCAGGTGGTTTTCCGACACGTTGCAACACTCCGCGATCTCGGTCTTGGTGACCAGACGCGCCTGATTGGCCGCACAATACATCAACAGCCGCGCCGCGATGTTGGTTCTCTTGGTAATCCTCACGGACATGCCCCCCGCATACTTCGGATTGCAACTTGTCGCACATCGCGCGAAAAAGTGGTTTGATACACATCAATTGTGGCGAAGCAAAAACCGGATGATCGCGGAACCCTACTTTTTCGGATATGGCAGCCTCGTGAACCGGGCGACGCATGATTTCGCCGATCCGCACCCGGCCCGCCTGCGGGGCTGGTGCCGCGCCTGGCGGCACACCGATCTGCGCCCCGTCGCGTTCCTGACCGCCGTTCCCGCGCCGGGCGTGGAAATTGACGGGATGATTGCCCATGTGCCGGGCGGCGACTGGGAGGCATTGGACCAACGGGAATGGGCCTATGACCGGGTGCCGGCCACCCGATCGGTTTCTCACCCTGTGAGCACGCCAGTTGATATCGCCGTCTACGCCGTTCCCGAATCCCGGCACACCACGCCGACAGACGGCTATCCGATCCTGCTCAGCTATCTCGACGTGGTGATCCAGGGCTATCTGCGCGAGTTCGGCGAAAGCGGCGCGGATCGCTTCTTTGCCACGACAAAAGGCTGGGACTCTCCAATCCTCGACGACCGCAGCGCCCCACGCTATCCACGCCACCAGCAGCTGACGGCGGATCAGACCGCCTATGTCGACGACCGCCTTGCCGCACTGCCCGTCCGGATTGTCACCGCGCCGGTAACCTGAAACAACCAGCGCTTCAGCTTTGTCGAAATACTCCCGCCGGAGGCTCCTTCAGAGGCGGCGCTCCCGGACGTTTGATCAGGATCGCGCACGCACCTTCTGCATCAGGGGCATCAGCGCCGCCATTTCCGGCCCACGCTCAAGCCCCGTCACGGCCTTACGCAACGGCATGAACAGACCCTTGCCCTTGCGTCCCGTCGCCGCCTTCACGGCACCGGTCCAACTGCTCCAGGTCTCGGCATCATAGGGTGTCTCCGGCAAGAGCGACATGGCCTGCGCGACAAATTCCCGATCTTCATCCGCGATCAGCGGCTCGGCCCCATCCCGGCACAGGGTCCACCATGCCTCCAGATCGCCCAGCGTGGTGATGTTGTCACGCGCCATCAACCAGAACGCCTCGGCAAGATCATCTGGCACACCGGCAGCAGAGACCGTGGCGCGCACCTCCGATAATGGCAGACCCTGCAGGTAATGACCGGTCAGAGGAAAGAGATCCTCGACATCGAACTTGGTCGGAGCACTGCCAAACCGGGAGATATCAAATCCCGCGATCAGCTCGTCCATGTTGCTGCGCAACTCCACAGGGTCACTTGACCCAAGCCGCGCCAAGAGGCTCAACAGCGCCATCGGCTGCACGCCGCGTTCGCGCAGGTCGCGCAAGGCCAGCGTTCCCAGCCGCTTGCTCAGCGCTTCGCCCTGCGGTCCGGTCAACAGCGAATGATGGGCAAAACGCGGCGGCTCCGATCCGAGCGCCCGGATGATCTGGATCTGTGTCGCGGTATTTGTCACGTGATCTGATCCGCGCACCACGTCGCTGACCCCCATCTCGGTATCATCGACCACGGACGCAATCGTATAGAGCACCTGGCCATCGCCACGGATCAGTACCGGGTCGCTGACGCTGGCGGCATCAATCGAAATGTCGCCCAGAATGCCATCGGTCCATTCGATCCGTTCCTGATCCAGCTTGAACCGCCAGACCCCGTTGCCCCGATCTGCCCGCAACGCATCTTTCTCGGCGTCACTCAATTTCAGAGCCGCGCGATCATAAACCGGGGGCTTGCCCATATTCAGCTGCTTCTTGCGCTTCAGGTCCAACTCGGTCGGAGTCTCGAAGGCCTCGTAAAACCGGCCCATCTCGCGCAACCGGTCCGCTGCCTCCGCATAGCGGTCCAGCCGTTCGGATTGCCGCTCGACCCGATCCCAATGCAGGCCCAGCCAGTCGAGGTCTTCCTTGATCGCGTCCACATAGGCTTCCTTGGAACGCTCCGGGTCCGTATCGTCGATGCGCAGAATGAAGGTTCCGCCCGACTTGCGCGCGATCATATAATTCATCAGCGCCGTGCGCAGGTTGCCGACATGGATGTAGCCGGTGGGTGATGGGGCAAAACGGGTGGTTGTCATGGGCGTCTCCTGTTCGGCGATCAGTTGTCACAGGCATGGGCCATTGTCCAGCCAGAGCGCCCACCGCCAGCCTATTCCGCAAGCACCGGCCAATGCGTTTCAAGATTGTCCAACCCCGCGCGGATCAGCTCGGCCAACACCTCCAAGTCAATATCCGCCAGCTTGTTCACGTAAAGGCAGGATTTTCCGATACGATGCTTGCCGAGCCGATCCAGAATATCCCCGAAATCGGCATATCCCGGCATGATGTAGATCGACAGAGCCGCCTTGCGGGGCGAAAATCCGGTGGCGAGAAAATCGCCTTCCCGCCCGCTTGCATACACGTAGTGGTATCGCCCATAACCAACGATGCTCGGCCCCCACAGGCGTGGTTCATAGCCAGTGACATCGCGAAACAGCTGGTCCAGCCTCTGCCCGTCCTCAGCACGACGCGGTGGTTCTACGCCAGCGAGAAACTCGCCGACGGAGACCTCGGTTGGCTGGGTCTTGTTCGCGGCCATGGCGCAGCCCTATCACATATCTGTGCACGCGGCCAATTGACGGACGTCACGTTATGGCCATTTTCCGATTCTGCCCTATCGTCGAATGGATGCACAGATCAATGGAGGACCCCGATGATTAAACTGACCCGTCGCACCGCACTTGCCGGAGCCGCCGCGTTGCCATTGGCCGCAGCCGCCACGCAAACCCGCGCCGCAGCCCCCATGATGGGCGCCGGAAGCGCACCTTACAATCGCTTCAAGCTGGGCGATTTCGAGGTCACCACGATCCTTGCAGGAAGCCGCGCGGTTCCGGATCCACAGACCATTTTCGGCATGAACGTCTCCGCCGAAGACTTCAAGAACGCCTCGGATGCCGCACATCTTCCGATCGATCAGGCACAGTTCTTCTTTACCCCGACGATTGTGAATACCGGCGCCGAGCTGGTCTTGTTTGACACCGGCCTGTCTGCCGAAGGCACCACCGTGGCGCTGGCCGCAGCCGGTTACACTCCCGACATGGTGGACGTCGTCGTCATCACGCATATGCACGGCGACCATATCGGCGGCTTGATGCATGACGGCGCACCGACCTATCCCAATGCCCGCTATGTGACCGGATCGGTTGAATTCGAGGCGTGGGACATGTCAGGCAACGAGACTTTCGAAGCACAGATGCGCCCCCTCGCCGAACAGACCAGTTTTATCGAGGGCGGCGCGGATGTGACCGGCGGTGTCACCGCAATGGAAGCCTTTGGTCACACGCCGGGACATATGACCTACCTGCTCGAGAGCGGGGGCAAGCAGTTGCTGATCGGGGCGGATTTCGCCAACCATTATGTCTGGTCGCTCGCGCACCCGGATTGGGAGGTGAAATTCGACCGGGACAAGGAGATGGCGGCGCAGACCCGGCGCAAGCTTTTGGATATGCTGGCATCCGAGCAAATGCCGATGATCGGCTATCACATGCCCTGGCCTGCCGTTGGATATGTGGAAACGCGCGGCGATGGCTTCCACTACGTTCCGCACAGCTATCAGCTGATGTTGTAGCGATTCATGGCGGGCCTTGACGCCCGCCATTCAACCACATTTGTCACGACGATCAGATCTAGTAACGCTGCCACGTTGTTCGATGGCAATGCCTGCACATATGTATCAGATGCACCAGCCCCACTCGCTTGACCATTTTGCCAGCGTCGCCCGCAATACTGTCAGAGCCCTGCCCGACGCATTTCGCGAACCTGCTCGCGCGGTCGCGCTCTGCGTAGCCGACTGGCCATCGCAAGAGATGCTGCACAATCTGGAAATTTCGGATCCGCTGGACCTGACGGGTCTGTACGAAGGCACGCCGATGACGGTGAAATCCGTTTGGGATCAACCGGCGCAGCCGGACACCGTGTGGCTGTTCCGCGAACCGATCCTTGCGGAATGGCGTGCACGAAAGCCCGTCCAGCTGGACGAACTGATCGCCCATGTCACGATCCATGAATTCGCCCATCACTTTGGCTGGTCCGATGCTGATATCGCCCGGATTGACCGCTGGTGGGAATGATCAGCTAGGGTCGCGCCAACGGTTGACGATGGGATAACGCCGGTCGAGCCAGAACGCCCCCTTGGTCAGTCGTGGACCCGGCGCAGACTGAAAGCGCTTGTATTCGCTCATGTAAATCAGCCGCTCGACCTTCTGGGCCGTGGCCCGGTCAAACCCGGCCGCGACGCAATCTGCAATCGATCCGTTCCTGTCCACGAGAATTTCCAGCATTGCATCCAGTTCGGGATAGTCCGGCAGGCTGTCGCTGTCCTTCTGGTTTTCACGCAGTTCCGCCGTCGGCGGCTTGTCGATCACGTTGGGGCGGATCACTTCGCCCGCCGGTCCCATCATCCAGTCGCGATGGTTTTCGTTGCGCCAGCGGCAGGTTTCGAACACCCGCGTCTTGTAGAGATCCTTGATCGGATTGTAACCACCGGCCATGTCCCCATAGATCGTGGCATACCCGACCGCGACTTCGGATTTGTTTCCGGTGGTCAGCAACATTTCGCCAAACTTGTTGCTCATCGCCATGAGCAACAACCCCCGCAGCCGGGATTGGATGTTCTCTTCGGTGAGCCCCGGCTCTGTGCCTTCAAACAGCGGTGCAAGCGTGTTTGTGATCGCCGCACGACCTTCGCCGATCGGCACATGGTCATAACGGCAGCCAAGCGCCTTGGCGACGGCCTCGGCATCCGCAAGGCTCTCCTTGCTGGTGTATTCGGACGGCAACATCACACAGCGCACATTTTCCGGGCCAAGCGCATCGGCGGCGATCGTCGCGACAATTGCGCTATCGACGCCGCCCGACAGACCCAGCAGCACCTTCTTGAATCCCGATTTTGCCATGTAGTCGCGCAAACCCGTGACCATCACGCGATAGTCCTGTTCGTATTCATCTGGATGGGAATGCTCGACACCGGGTAAAACACGCCATCCGGCATCGGTGCGCTCCAGATCAAGATGGGTGATCGCCTCGTCAAACAGCGGCATCTGCAACGCCAGTTCCCCGCCGGGATTCAGCGCGAAGCTGCCGCCGTCAAACACCTGGTCATCCTGCCCGCCCACCATGTTCAGGTAGATCAGGGGCAGACCGGTCTCGACCACGCGGGCAACCATGTGATTCAATCGCGTTTCGAACTTGTTGCGATAATAGGGCGAGCCATTGGGCACCAACAGAAACTCTGCACCGGTTTCCGCCAGGGTTTCTGCCACGTCATCATGCCAGGCATCTTCGCAGATCGGAGAGCCGATGCGCACATTGCCGATCGCATAGGGGCCACCCAAGGGGCCCGCATCAAAAATCCGGACCTCGTCAAACACCGTTTCATTGGGCAAATGATGCTTCAACACGCTGCTGACGATCCGCCCGCCCTTGAGGATCAGATAGCTGTTGTAAAGTTCGGTGCCTTCGACCCAAGGGCTGCCAATGGCCATTGCCGGCCCGTCGGCGCATGTAGCGGCCAAAGCGCGGACGGCTTCGATCGCCGCCGTATGAAACGCCGGTTTCATGACCAGGTCCTGCGCGTTGTAGCCGGTGATGAACATTTCAGGCAGCGCTACAAGGTCGGCACCCGCCCCGCGGGCCTGCTCCCACGCGGTGCGCGCCTTGTCTGCATTGCCGGCCAAATCACCGACAACCGGATTGAGTTGCGCCAGTGTCACGCGAAATCGGTCAGTCATACTGCCCTCATGCCCAGAACCATCCCCTGCCATTTAGCAGATCACCGCCCGAGCGAAAGGGAGCAGCGGCAAAAGACATTGCTCAATGTCGCACGCTCGCCTAATTTCAGCACATATGGCGCAAAAGCCGCCAGCACATCGGGCAACAGGGCATCTCATGACATTTCCAACCGCAATACGCCGATTTTCAGCGACCACTGCACTGTTGGTGGCTCTTGCTCCGGCTGGCCCGGTTCTGGCGCAGACCGATCAGGTCCTGACCAAGCAGGACGACATCGGCGGCGTCTACGAAGGCACATTTCGCGGCGGGTTGCAGCATGGCACCGGCACTTACACGCTTCCCAACGGGTATGAATACACGGGCGACTGGGTGGATGGCGAAATCATCGGCAATGGCGTCGCACAGTTTCCCAACGGCGCGGTCTACGAGGGTACGTTCGCCAAGGGAAAACCACAGGGCACCGGCAAGATCACCTTTGCCGATGGCGGCACCTATGAGGGTGAATGGGACGATGGCACGATCAACGGGCGTGGCGTTGCCGTATATGCGACCGGGGTGCGCTTTGAGGGCGAATTTCGCAATGCCCAGCATCATGGCACCGGCACCATGCAGAACCCGGACGGATATCGATATGTCGGGGACTGGGTTGATGGCGTCAAGCAGGGCAAAGGAGTCATCACCTATGCGGACGGCGCGATTTATGACGGCGAGCTTCTGGCCGGGAAACGCGCGGGCACCGGGAAGCTGACCCTGCCCGATGGGCTGATCTACGAAGGTGAATGGAAAAACGGCCAGTTCGACGGCACCGGCACTCTGATCCAGCCCAATGGCGACAAGTACACCGGGCAATTCGTCGGCGGGCGCAGACAGGGCAAAGGGCGCGTCGACTACGACAACGGCGACAATTACGAAGGCGACTTTGCAGAGGATCACCGCGATGGGACGGGCACCTTCACCGGCTCGGACGGCTATGTCTATACCGGCGCATGGAAAGCCGGAAAAATTGCGGGAAACGGCCAGGTGACCTATCCTGACGGCTCCATCTATGTCGGCGAATTCAGCGACGACCTCGCCGATGGCACCGGCAAGATCACCTATCCGGACGGATCGTCATATGAAGGCAGCTGGGACGCGGGCGTGATCGAAGGAACCGGCACTGCCGTCTATCCCAATGGTGTCGTCTACAAGGGCGAATTCAAGAACGCTCTCAACCATGGCGAGGGCGTCATGACCTATTCCGACGGGTATCGCTATGAAGGAAACTGGGTCAACGGTCAGCGGCATGGGGCGGGCAAGGCAACCTATGCAGATGGCTCTGTTTACGAAGGGCAATTCCAGAAGGGCGCGCGCCACGGCACCGGCAAGATCGTGATGCAGAACGGGTTTTCCTACGAAGGCGCCTGGAATAATGGCGCAATCAGCGGTGAAGGCCGTGCAACCTATTCGAATGGGGATGTCTATGAAGGGACGTTCCTCGAAGGAAAGCGGCATGGCGAAGGCACCATGCGCTATGCCAGCGGTGCGCAGGAGAGCGGCGAGTGGGAGAACGGCGCTCTGAAACCCGAGGCGCCGGCGCAGCAAGAATAGTCCCCGCGCGTGTGCGCCAGAGGCGTTACGCTGGCGGGGCCTGATCGCCGTGCCGAAAAAACAGCCTTTTCATTTTTGACCGCACCGATATAAGCTGTGCCCATGACCAATGCCGCACATATCGTCCTTGCGACCGCCTCTGGCGCTGCGTCGCTGCGCGGCCTGCTGATCCTAACGCGCCTCTGAGCGTGCCATCATCTGGCGCGCCCGCTCAGAGGATGCAGCCTGCGCGCCATTGGCTCTAGGACAGATACGAAAGAACCCGACATGACACAGACAACTGACAAAGATCGCGTCTTGATCTTCGACACCACCTTGCGCGATGGCGAGCAAAGCCCCGGCGCGACGATGACCCATGCAGAAAAGCTCGAAATCGCCGGTCTGCTGGATGAAATGGGCGTCGACATCATCGAGGCAGGTTTCCCGATCGCGTCGGAAGGCGACTTCAAGGCCGTCAGCGAGATCGCGGCAAACGCCCGAAACAGTGTGATTTGCGGACTGGCCCGCGCCAACATGGGTGATATCGATCGCTGCTGGGAGGCGGTCAGGAGCGCCAGGCAGCCCCGGATCCACACATTTATCGGCACCTCTCCGCTCCACCGCGCCATTCCGAACCTGACACAGGATGAAATGGCCGACCGGATCCACGAGACGGTGACTCATGCCCGCAACCTTTGTGACAACGTGCAGTGGTCGCCGATGGATGCCACACGCACCGAATGGGACTATCTCAAACGCGTGGTCGAAATCGCGATCAAGGCAGGCGCCAGCACCATCAACATTCCTGACACGGTGGGCTACACCGCCCCGGAAGAAAGTGCCGATCTGATCCGAAAGCTGATCGCCGACGTACCCGGTGCCGACGAAGTCGTGTTTGCCACCCATTGCCACAATGATCTGGGCATGGCGACCGCCAACAGCCTTGCCGCCGTTGCCGGCGGCGCACGACAGATCGAGTGCACGATCAACGGGCTGGGCGAGCGCGCTGGCAATACCGCGCTCGAAGAGGTTGTCATGGCGCTCAAGGTGCGCCACGACATCATGCCCTGGCACACCGGGGTCGATACCGCGCGGATCATGAACATCAGCCGCCGTGTCGCCACGGTGAGCGGCTTTCCGGTGCAGTTCAACAAGGCCATCGTCGGCAAGAACGCCTTTGCCCACGAATCGGGAATTCACCAGGACGGAATGCTCAAGAACCCCGAGAATTTCGAGATCATGCGTCCCGAAGACGTGGGCTTGACGGAATCCAATCTCGTGATGGGCAAACACTCTGGCCGCGCCGCCTTGCGGGACAAACTGGAACAACTCGGCTTCGAGGTGGGTGACAACCAGCTCAAGGACCTCTTTGTGCGCTTCAAGGAACTGGCCGACCGCAAGAAGGAAGTGTTCGACGATGACATCATTGCGCTGATGCGGGTGGGCGAAGACCCTGAAAACGACCACCTGCAAATCGTGTCGATGAAAGTGGTTTGCGGCACGGGCGGACCTGCCGAAGCCACGGTCGAGATGGAGATTGACGGCAAGGATGCGAGCGCCACAGCCCACGGAGATGGCCCGGTCGATGCCGCGTTCAAGGCCATTCGCGATCTCTTTCCGAATGCCGCCCACCTGCAGCTCTACCAGGTTCATGCGGTCACCGAGGGCACGGATGCACAGGCCACGGTGTCGGTGCGTCTGGAAGAGGACGGAATGATCTCGACTGGCCAATCTGCCAATACCGACACGGTGGTTGCGAGTGCAAAAGCCTATGTCAACGCGCTCAACCGGCTGATCATGCGGCGGGAAAAATCCGCGCCCGGCAGCGATATCCGCGAGATCAGCTACAAGGATGTGTCCTGACCTGGAGCGATTCGCGCATGAGGTGGGTCATTTGGCGTAACCTAGCGCGTTGAAATCCATGATTTCAGGCGGTGTCGCGTTTTGAGAGAGTATCGCGAAACGCTTTGACTGTCTCGACAACACACACCCTGGCGCGCGCGGATCAGTCTGCGCGCGTATCTTGTTTTGTGCTGGCATATGACCCTCTAACGGGTAGTGTTCGCACAACCTCAGAAACAAGGAACGTTCCGTGCGCCATACTCTGCCATCGCTTTTTGCCACTGCCCTGCTCGCATTCCCCGTAGGGGCTCAGACACTAGACCGGATTCTCGAGACCGGCGAGATGAAGCTGGGCTATCGGACCGATGCGGCGCCGCTATCCTACCAGAATGAGGAGGGTAACCCGGCAGGATATACGCCGCTGATCTGCATCAACGTCGCCCAGGCCATCGCCAACGCGCTGCAACTCGAAAACCTGGATGTCAGCTTTGTTCCGGTCAGCACAGAGGATCGCTTTGACAAGGTCGCCAGCGGCGAGATCGATCTGCTGTGCGGGGCGGCCACCATCACGCTTGCACGCCGCGAAATTGTCGATTTCTCTGACCCGGTCTATGTCGACGGAACCTCGATCCTGCTTCCCAATGGCGCGCAAGGATCGCTGGAGGATCTCGCCGGCAAGAAAATTGGCGTGCGCGGTGCGACGACGACCGAAGAAGCCCTCAACACATCGCTACTCGCGGCGGGCCTGACGGCGGATGTGGTACCATTTGAAAGCCATGCGGAGGGCATTTCGGCAATGGAGGACAAGGAGATCGTCGCCTATTTCGCAGACCAATCCATTCTG
This sequence comes from Sedimentitalea todarodis, assembly GCF_032595355.1. Taxonomy (NCBI): domain Bacteria; kingdom Pseudomonadati; phylum Pseudomonadota; class Alphaproteobacteria; order Rhodobacterales; family Paracoccaceae; genus Sedimentitalea; species Sedimentitalea todarodis. The sequence continues at coordinate 51,078 of NZ_JASMWN010000011.1, forward strand.
ATGGGCTTGTTCCGAAGCAGTCCCAAGGCAAACGAAATGATGATTTCGAACGAGATCCTGACCATCGAGAAACAGGGGCTGGCGATGGTGCGCGGCGATGCCGATTTCAGACTGCTGGTCGACACTGTGGTGTCCGAACTGTTCAACAGCGGAAAGATGCGAGAGTTCTTTGCTGCGGCTATGCCCGGCGCCGAACCCGGCGCCGCGCTTGAGGCGATGTACCTGCTGTCACCCACGGCGCGATAGGCCCCGGATCAGCGGCCAAACGCGCTGTTCGGCACCCAGCTCCGCTTTTGACCCGTCGGTCCTGCCTTCATCATGAGGCAGGACGTTCCGGCATTCTGAAAATAGAGAATGTCCAGATCATACCAGCCGGCCACCGGCGCTTCGACCTGCGTCACGACTGTTGTCTCACAGCCACTTGTGATTCCGGAAATGTGGCCGACCCGTTGGCCGCCGATACGGGCATCTATGCCGTCATTTGTGTACATTTCGATGTCGTAGACGCCCGGCGCGTCAAACCGATAGTAGCCCTTGATCTTGGCCGCAAAATACCAAGGCTGCGTGGCTGTCAGGTTGAGTTCACCAAATTCCTTTTCGCGGTAGTCCAGCCCGCGCAACGGCTTGCCGCGCTTCGGATTCGCGGCAAGGATCTGCTTGCCACGTGACAACATCTTGAATTTGGTTTCGGAATATCCGTAGCTTACGTTCAGTCCGCTCTTGACCGATGAGGGCTGTGGATTGGCGGGTTTGAGTTTTAACGGGGCCGCCATAGCGGATGTGCAGACCATTCCTAGCATGAACGTCGCACCGATCAGAAATCTGAGCATTTGGGTCTCCTTGTTGTCGGCAAGGGTCTCTGCCCTGTCCGGTTTTTCAGTCAGCCTAGAACGGCCACGTGGCAGCGACAAGCCTGTCGGCGCGCCAGACCAAGCGCACGTTGCGGAAGCCTTCGGCCTGAATTTGCAACGACAGGGCGTTTTTTGCCCGTTGAGGGCCCCATTTCCCCTGAGCAAGAGATGTTGCACCGACAGGTGGTCGGGCCCGTGGCGGGCAATAATGCGCTGATCGGAGGGAATTCGGACCTTTCCCACGCCCCTGCACAAGCCTATAAGATGCACGGCTTGGCTCGGTACGAGTCGCAGGCCCAATTGCAGTAACCTACAGGACCACGTGCATGTCTATCTTCGGAATTTTTGGTGGCCTTTTTGCTGCAGACATGGCGATCGATCTGGGCACCGCCAACACGCTGGTCTATGTCAAGGGACGCGGCATCATCCTGAGCGAGCCTTCTGTGGTCGCCTATCATGTCAAGGATGGCGTCAAACGGGTGCTGGCGGTTGGTGAAGACGCCAAGCTGATGCTGGGTCGAACACCCGGCAGCATCGAGGCAATCCGGCCAATGCGCGAAGGTGTGATCGCCGACTTCGACACCGCCGAAGAGATGATCAAGCACTTTATCCGCAAAGTGCATCGGCGCTCGACGTTCTCCAAACCCAAGATCATTGTCTGTGTGCCGCACGGCGCGACGCCGGTCGAAAAGCGGGCGATTCGCACCTCGGTTCTGAGCGCCGGGGCCCGGAAGGCCGGGCTGATCGCGGAACCCATCGCAGCGGCCATCGGGGCGGGCATGCCGATCACCGATCCGACGGGCAACATGGTCGTGGATATCGGCGGCGGAACAACCGAGGTCGCGGTTCTGAGTCTTGGTGATATCGTCTATGCCCGTTCGATCCGGGTGGGCGGCGACCGCATGGACGAAGCGATCATCAATTACCTGCGTCGCCAACAGAACCTGCTGATCGGCGAGAGCACCGCCGAACGGATCAAGACCAACATCGGCAGCGCCAGAATGCCAGACGATGGGCGTGGCGCGTCAATGCAAATTCGCGGGCGCGATCTGTTGAACGGTATCCCGAAAGAACTGGAAGTCACGCAGGCCCAGGTCGCCGAAGCCCTGACGGAACCGGTCCAGCAAATCTGCGAAGCGGTCATGACCGCGCTGGAAACGACACCACCGGACCTAGCCGCGGACATCGTTGATCGAGGCGTGATGCTGACCGGCGGCGGGGCGCTTCTGGGCGATCTGGATCTTGCGCTGCGCGAACAAACCGGCCTCGCAGTTTCGATTGCCGATGAATGCCTGAACTGCGTGGCCCTGGGCACCGGAAAAGCTCTGGAGTTCGAAAAACAACTGCGACACGCGATTGACTACGACAGCTAGGGCGCGCACCCTTTCCTAGCATGGACTGCAGGCGCAACAGGCGCTGCAAAAGAGGTTCCGTTGGCCAAGGACCGTTCACAACGCGACGACTATACCACCCCCCTGCGTCGGTTGCTGTTGGGGGTTCTGTGCCTGTGTCTGCTGGCGATCTTTCTCGTCTGGCGCATCGACAGCCCGCGCGTGGAACGCTTTCGCGCGCAGGTCACTGACATGGTGGTGCCCAACATGAGCTGGGCAATGGCGCCCGTCACCGGGACGATCAATCTGATCCGTGATTTTCAAAGCTACCAGCGGCTCGCCGAACAAAACCGCGATTTGCGCGATGAACTGCGCCAGATGCAGGCCTGGAAAGAAGCGGCGCTGCAATTGGAACAGGAAAACGCCCGTCTGCTCGATCTCAGCAACGTGCGCCTCGACCCACGCCTGACCTATGTCACGGGCGTGGTGATGGCGGATTCGGGGTCTCCCTTCCGGCAATCGGTATTGCTCAATGTCGGAGCCCGCGACGGCATCATCGACGGCTGGGCCGCAATGGACGGCATCGGGCTGGTTGGGCGCATTTCGGGGACTGGGGACACCACGTCACGGGTGATCCTTCTGACAGACGCGGCAAGTTCGGTTCCTGCAACGATTCAGCCTTCGGGCCAAGGCGCGCTGGTGGCGGGTGACAACTCGGCGGCTCCAATACTGGACTTTCTGGAAAACACCGATCTGGTCCGGCCCGGCGACCGGGTGGTCAGTTCCGGCGATGGTGGCGTATTCCCCGCAGGGCTTCTGATCGGACAGGTGGCTGCTGATCCTTCGGGTCGGTTGCGCGTACGGCTTGCCGCGGACTACGAACGGCTCGAATTCCTGCGGGTCCTGCGGCACCATGGCACCGAAACGATTTCAGACCCCGGCGACATCGTGACCCCGCTGGAGATTCGAAACACCGCGCAATCCGGAGACACCCCGGATGAATAACATCTCGCTTTCCCATACCTGGGCCATGCGCCTTTGGTTCCTGGCCCTGTGCGCAGTGATCATCTTCTTTCACCTCATTCCGCTGGAAACCACGCCGCGCCGCTGGGCGCCGCCTGATCTGTTGATCGCCTTCACCCTCGCCTGGGTGCTGCGCCGCCCTGACTATGTCCCCGCGCTCAGCATCGCGGCCGTTCTCTTGATGGCCGATCTGCTGTTTCAGCGGCCGCCAGGGCTGTTGGCGCTTTTGGTGGTACTGGGCTGCGAATTTCTGAAGAACCGGTCCGGCAGCCTCGGTGAAACCAACTTTGTCGTGGAATGGTTCAATGTCTGCGTCGTCATCGCGGCCATCACGGTTCTGGATCGGCTCATTCTGACAATGACGTTAGTGGACAGGGCGCCGCTGTCCCTGCATCTTATCCAGATGGTGCTGACAATGGCCATTTACCCGCTCGTGGCGCTGGTGACCCAGAGCATACTGGGTGTGCGCAAGCTCTCTCCTGGCAATTCCGATGGGTTAGGAACCCGCTGATGCGACGCAATCCCAGAGAACTCGACTCAACCCACCGCAAGATGAGCCGCCGAACGCTGGTTCTGGGCGGTGCCCAACTGGCCCTTGTTGGCGCATTGGGTATGCGGATGCGCTATATGCAGGTCGAACAGGCCGATCAGTTTCGTCTGCTTGCCGAGGAAAACCGTGTCAACATACGGCTGATCCCTCCGGCACGCGGCGAGCTTTTTGATCGCAATGGCGAGCGGTTGGCACACAACTCGCCAAGCTATCGCATCATCATCGTGCCCGAGGACGCCGGAAACGTCGAAAAGGTCATTGCCGATCTGTCCCGTCTTGTCGAACTCGACGAGGAAGATCTGAACCGGGCACTTACGGAAATGCGCCGTAGCCCGCCATTTTTGCCGATCACCCTGGCCGATCAGGTCAGCTGGGAAGATATCAGCAAGATTGCGGTTAACGCTCCCGCCCTGCCCGGAATCACACCCGAGGTCGGATTGACCCGTGTCTACCCCCGCAGAGCGGATCTGGCGCATGTGATCGGATATGTTGGCCCCGTCAGCGACTATGATCTGAAACAGATCGACGATCCCGAACCGGTGCTGCGCATCCCGCGGTTCCAGATCGGCAAGGTCGGGCTGGAGGCCAAACGCGAAGACGTGCTGCGCGGCAAGGCCGGTGCCAAGCGGGTCGAGGTCAACGCCACAGGCCGGGTCATGCGCGAACTGGACCGCCGCGAGGGCCAATCCGGCGCCGACCTGCAACTCACCGTCGACGCCGACCTGCAAGGCTATGTGCAGGCCCGCCTGGGCGACGAAAGCGCTGCTGCGGTCGTAATCGATTGCGAAACGGGTGACCTGAGCGCGATCTGCTCTTCTCCCAGCTTTGACCCAAACCTCTTTGTGCGCGGAATATCGGTCGCCGACTATCGCGGTCTCACCGAAGACCCCTATCGTCCCTTGGCCAACAAGACCGTGCAGGGTACCTATCCGCCGGGATCGACATTCAAGATGATCACGGCCATGGCAGCACTGGAAGAAGGGTTGCTAAGCCCCGGCGAAACAGTCTGGTGCCCGGGTCATCTTGAGGTATCCGGTCGTCGTTTTCACTGCTGGAAACGCGGCGGGCACGGTCACGTGGATCTGAACACCTCACTCAAGCGAAGCTGCGATGTCTATTACTATGATGTCGCGATCAAGGTCGGTATCGACAAGATTTCGGCCATGGCAAAACGGTTCGGGCTTGGCGTGCGCCACGACATCCCGATGTCTGCCGTCGCCGAAGGACTTGCACCCAATCGGGCCTGGAAAGAGCGGGTACACAACGATGCCTGGCGCATCGGCGACACCGCGAACTCGTCCATCGGTCAGGGTTTCATGCTGGCCTCGCCGCTTCAGCTTGCAGTCATGTCGGCACGGCTGGCGACGGGGCGTGCTGTGACCCCGCGTCTGGTCAAGAAGATCAACGGGATCGAGCAACCCAGCGGCGCCGGAGAGTCGCTGGGCATGAACGAAAACAACCTGCGGCAGGTGCGCCGCGGGATGTACGACGTCAGCAACAACCGACGCGGAACAGCCTATCGCAGTCGCATCATCGAAGATGCATATCGAATGGCGGGCAAGACCGGGACGAGCCAGGTGCGCAACATCACCAAGGCGGAACGCGCCGCCGGCGTCATTCACAATCGTGACCTTCCGTGGGAACGGCGCGATCATGCGCTGTTCGTGTGTTTTGCACCCTTTGACAATCCCAAATACGCGGTCTCTGTCATCGTGGAACATGGTGGAGGCGGTTCAACCGCCGCAGCACCGATTGCGCGTGACGTCATGTTGCAGGCGCTCTATGGCGATACACCGCCCCTGTCCGCCTATCCGGCAGCCGATCGCGGCAAGATCAAGGCACAGCAGGAACGGCTGCACAGGGAGTATCCCGGTGTCGCGGCCCCGGTGAGTGACCGCGCATGAGTTATCTTGAGCATAATGTCAAATCGACCCCGACCGGCCCGCGCAAGATGCTGCATATGAACTGGCCTCTGACGCTGTTGCTGATCAGTGTCGCGAGTGTCGGTTTTCTCATGCTCTATTCCGTTGCCGGAGGATCGTTCCAGCCCTGGGCCGAACCACAGATGAAGCGGTTCGCACTCGGTTTCGCCGCGATGATCATTGTCGCAATGGTGCCGATCTGGTTCTGGCGCAACATGTCCGTGCTGGCCTATCTGCTGGGCATCGTGCTGCTGATACTGGTGGCGACCATCGGGGAAGAGGGCAAAGGCGCGCAACGGTGGATCAACCTCGGGTTCATGCGTCTGCAACCCTCCGAACTGATGAAGATCTCACTGGTGATGGTCCTTGCCGCCTACTACGACTGGTTGCCCGCCAAACGCACCTCGCATCCGTTCTGGGTGTTTGTGCCCGTGGCCCTTATCCTGTTGCCGACAGCGCTGGTGCTGAAACAGCCGGATCTTGGCACCTCGATTCTTTTGCTGGCGGCGGGCGGTGGGCTGATGTTCCTCGCCGGGGTCCACTGGGCCTATTTCGCGGCCGTGATTGCCGCCGGTGTCGGGCTGGTTACGGCGGTGTTCGAAAGCCGGGGCACCGAATGGCAGCTTCTCAAGAACTATCAATACCGGCGCATCGACACGTTTCTGGATCCCTCAAGCGACCCATTGGGCGCGGGCTATCACATCACCCAATCCAAGATCGCCCTTGGTTCTGGCGGCTGGACCGGGCGCGGTTTCATGCAGGGCACCCAGTCGCGGTTGAACTTCCTGCCAGAAAAACACACCGATTTCATCTTTACGACCCTGGCCGAAGAGTTCGGATTTGTCGGAGGCTTTTCCCTGCTGACGCTCTATGCGCTGATCATCATTTTCTGTGTCTATACCGCCCTGGCCACGCGCGACCGCTTTTCGTCACTGGTCACATTGGGCATCGGTCTCAACTTCTTCCTGTTCTTTGCGGTGAACATGTCGATGGTCATGGGCCTTGCGCCGGTTGTCGGCGTTCCCTTGCCAATGGTCAGCTATGGCGGATCGGCGATGCTGGTTCTCATGGTCGCCTTTGGACTTGTGCACAGCGCCCATATCCATCGCCCACGCCAACAGAGACGGTGATCTCTTGACCATCAATATCCTATTTGCCGCCAAGTCCGGACGCTGGGAGACCTATCAGGGTCCGTTGACCGATGCTCTTGAAGAGGCCGGCCTCGATTTCGACCTGCGCCCTGATTTTCCGCCCGAACAGGTCGACTATATTGTCTATGCCCCCAACAGCTCGGTGCAGGATTTCGGCCCCTTCACAAACCTCAAGGCGGTTCTGAATCTCTGGGCCGGGGTCGAGGACGTGGTTCACAACGATACCCTGACGGTACCGCTGGCGCGGATGGTCGATCATGGGCTCACGCAAGGCATGATCGAATGGGTGACCGGCCATGTCCTGCGCCATCACCTAGGCATGGACACCCATATTAACGGGCAGGACGGGCAGTGGCGTACCCAGGTGCCGCCGCTGGCCCAGGATCGCCCGGTTACGATCCTCGGGATGGGCGCGCTTGGTCAGGCCTGTGCAGCCGCGCTGACCGCTCTTGGATTTTTCGTGACGGGGTGGAGCCGGAGCGAGAAAGCGGTGCCGCAGGTGACGACCCTTCACGGCACTGACGGGCTGCAATCAGCGCTCAGGACGGCTCAAATCTTGGTGTTGCTCTTGCCGAACACCCCCGCAACGACCGATATCCTGAACGCAGAAACGCTTGCCCAGCTGCCGCGCGGAGCGGTGGTGATCAATCCGGGGCGCGGGCCGCTGATCGACGATACGGCACTTCTGACGGCGCTGGACAGTGGGCAGGTGGGGCATGCCACACTGGATGTGTTCCGCACCGAACCCCTCCCCGCCGATCACCCCTTTTGGGCACATCCAAAGGTCACGGTGACCCCGCACATCGCATCCGCCACCCGCGAGGACACCGCCAGCGAAGTGATCGCCGAAAATATCCGAAGGGGCGAAGCCGGCGAGCCTTTCCTTCACCTCGTTGATCGCACTCTCGGCTACTGAGCTGTTGGCGTCACGATTTCTGCCACCAGACCCCTGTGTGGTCGATCTTGTGAATCTCGTCGGTTATGCCATGTTCGTCGCGGTAGTCATGGATCGCCTCCCGGCATGCCTTGATCCCACCATAGTCGTCGACAATGACAAAGCCGCCCGGTGACAGCTTGGGATACAGCGCTGAAATCGCCTGAATGGTGGATTCATACATATCCCCGTCCAGTCGGATCAGCGCAAAATGCGGCACGTCCAGCTTGTGCAAGGTGTCCTTGAACCACCCGATGACAAATTCCACCCGGTCATCCAGCAGATCATAGGCCGCGAAGGTCTTTTTGACGGCCTCGACGCCCACCGCCAACCGCCCGCGCGTGTGATACCGGCTGCCCTTGTCGGCCGGGAAATCGTCTTCGTTGGGCGGAGGCAGTCCCTCAAAACTGTCCGCGAGGTATACCTTGCGGTCCTCGACCCCGCGAAACTTCAACACACCGCGCACCATCGCGGATGCCCCGCCCCGCCAGACGCCGGTCTCGATAAAATCACCCTGCACGTCCTCGGCGATGACCCGGTCGGTCAGATGTGCCACGTTCTGGAGCCGTTTGATCCCGGCCATACTATGCCCGACAACCGGCCAGTCCCGCCCCTGAAACCGCTTTTTCCTGTCAAACGGGATCTTGTTGCCGCGCCGAATGATTGTCCGATCCGCGCCATAGATCATGTCGGTGAGGCAATTCGCCATCAGGTCCACATACATCTCAAAGCCGGGGTCGGAGACCGACACCTTCTGCGGATCCGCCACAGGGGCGATTTCGGTTTGATCCATCATTTGCTCTCCCGATCTCCTGCCGCGCGATAGTGATCGAATACCGCAGGATGGCTTAATCCTTTGACAATCGTCACACCATTCATGCGGCCAGCCCTCGCCCCTTCAACAGCGCCTCGACACCCGGCAACCGCCCGCGAAACGCCTTGTACAATACATCCGGCTCCTGCGATCCGCCCGCGGACAGGATATGCTGTTCAAGCGCCTGCGCACGCTCTGGATCAAACGCGTCTCCTGCCTCTTCAAAGGCGGCAAAGGCATCCGCATCCATCACCTCGGACCACATATAGCTGTAGTATCCGCTGGAATAGCCGTCACCGGCAAACACATGCGCAAAATGCGGCGTAGCGTGGCGCATTCCGATCGCATGGGGCATGCCCAGAGCGTCCAGAACCTCGGCCTGTCGGGCCATCGGATCGGCAGGCGCGTCCCCTTCGTGAAATGCCAGATCGACCAATGCCGACGCCACGTATTCAACGGTCTGAAAGCCCATATCGAACGTCGCGGCATCCAGCACCCTGTTCAGCATTTCCGCCGGCATCGGCTCGCCGGTTTCGGCATGCGTGGCAAATTCGCGCAGCACGTCGGGCACTTCGAGCCAGTGTTCGTAGAGCTGGCTCGGCAATTCCACGAAGTCGCGCGCCACCGAAGTGCCCGAAATGCTCTCGTAGGTTACATCCGACAACATCTGATGCAGGGCATGGCCGAACTCGTGAAACAGCGTGCGCGCATCGTCATAGGACAGCAACGCCGGATCGCCCTTTGCAAAGTTGCAGACGTTGATAACGATCGGGGCCTGCTCTTGCGGAAACTTCGCCTGCGACCGCATCGCAGAGCACCAGGCCCCCGACCGCTTTGATCCGCGGGCAAAGTAATCCCCGATGAACAGGGCCACGTGATTTCCGTTGCGCATCACCTCCCAGGCCCGGCAATCCGGGTGGTAGAGCGGCAGGTCAACGGCGCGGAACTCCAATCCGAACAGACGGTGCGCGCAGGAGAATGCAGCCTCGATCATCCGGTCCAGTTGCAGGTAGGGTTTCAATTCGGCTTCGTCGAGATCATGTTCGACCTTGCGCCGCTTCTCCGCATAGTAACGCCAATCCCAAGGCTCCAGCGATGCGTTCACCCCGTCGTCCTGCATCATCCGGGTCAGCACCTCGGCATCCGCATCCGCACGTACCTTGGCCGGACCCCAGACCTCCATCAGCAGGTCGCGCACCTTGTCCGGCGACTTTGCCATTTCGGTTTCGAGCTTGTAGTCCGCGAAACTCTCATATCCCAGAAGTTCGGCCCGTTCCTGCCGCAGCGCAAGAATCTCGGCCGCAATCGCGCGGTTGTCTGTCTTGCCACCGTTTGCACCCCGTGCCGCCCAGGCGGCAAAGGCCTTTTCACGCAAGTCACGGCGGGGCGAAAATTGCAGAAACGGCACGATGATCGAGCGCGAAAGCGTGACAACCGGTCCCGCGACACCTTTTTCCCGGCCAGCAGCATGTGCAGCTTCTATGGCAAATTTCGGCAGACCTTCCAGATCCGCTTCGCTCAACTCCATGTACCAGTCACGTTCATCCGCCAACAGGTTCTGGGTAAACTCGGTCCCCAGTGTCGCGAGCCGTGACTTGATCGCCTTCATCCTGACTTCCGGCTCTCCTTCCAGCGCCGCACCGGCACGCACAAGGCCGCGATGGGTGAGCATCAGCACCCGCGCCTGCTCGTCCGTCAGGTCCTGTTCCTCCTTATGTGCCCACAGTTCCGAGACCCGCCGAAACAGCGCCTTGTTTGACGAAACATCGGAAAAATGCGCCGCCAGCTTGGGTGAGAACTCTCTCTGCAAGGCTTCGCGATCCGGATTGCTGTCGGCACCTGACACGGTGAAGAACACCGACAGAACCTTGTCCAGCGCTTCGCCGGCGGCCTCGAGCGCCTCGACCGTGTTGGCAAAACTCGGAGGCGCCGAGTTTGTGGCAATCGCCTCGACCTCGGCCTTGTGCGCCGCCAGTGCGGTTTCAAGTGCAGGCGAAAAATCGCCGTCAGAGATCGCATCAAACGGGGCAATCCGAAACGGTGTGTTCCATTCGGTCAGGATCGGGTTGGTCATGGCAATCTCCTTCTGACGCGCAAGCTATGAGGCCGTTGCGTCCGGGTCCAGAGGGCGACACAAGATTTCTGCCCGCGCGCTCAGCGCGCCTGCCCTTTGCCACCGCAAATCGGGCAATCCGCGCGCGGTTTGAGGCGAATGGTCCGGGTCTCGCCATAGAGCGCATCATAGATCAACATCTGCCCGCGCAGCGGGGCACCCGCATCGGTCACGATCTTGATCGTCTCAACGGCCATCATTGCGCCAATCACGCCGGGCAGCGGGCCGATGACACCGGCCTCGGCACAGGATGGTGCAAGCCCCGGCGCGGGGGCCTCGGGAAAAATGCACTCGTAACATGGCCCGGAATGCGTGGGATCGAACACATTCAGTTGGCCCTCCCATTGCGCCAGCGCACCGGATACCAGCGGCTTGCCCGCAGCGACCGCCGTGGCATTTGCCAGGTAGCGGGTTTCGAAATTATCTGTGCCATCAAGTATCAGATCGTAATCCGCAATCAGATCCGCCGCGATTTCCTGCGTCAGCCGACGATGATACGGTCGAACGATCACTGACGGATTCTGGGCCACCATGGCCTGTTGGGCCGAGAATACCTTAGGCATGCCAATATCCGCATCGCGATGGATGACCTGCCGCTGGAGGTTGGCGTTTTCGACGATGTCATCGTCAATCACACCGATGGTTCCAATCCCTGCCGCCGCCAGATACTGCAGCGCGGGCGCGCCCAATCCACCGGCACCGATGACCAGAACGCGCGCCTGTTTCATGCGCTTCTGCCCGGGGCCGCCGATCTCGCGCAGCACGATGTGGCGCGCATAGCGGTTCAACTCAGTCTCGGAAAACGCGCCTGTTTTTTGGGAGTCCTGCTGTGCAGGCTCTGTATCCTTTGCGCGTTTGCGCAAAGCCGACAGTCCGCGACGATAGATTGCGATCATCGCGGCGAAACCCGCCAGCAACAGCCAGAGCGCCGGAGATTCACCCGTGGCCATCCGCACCGGGTGCCCGTCCGGCAGCATCAGTTGCACCAGCAGGACCACCCCGAACAATACGGCCAGGAGGGTCAAGCGCGCCTGCCGCGATACGCCCATCAACCTTCCCACACCCCAGATCAGCGCGGCAATTGCCAGAACCAGCAGCATCAGCCCTGCCCGGTCGACCCAAAGCCGCCTGACCCGCGCGCCGTATCACCCAACCCTTCGGCAATCTCGAACCTGGCCTGCACCACCGGGGCAACGACCATTTGGGCAATCCGGTCACCGTGCGAAATCACAAATGGCACCTCGCCAGCATTCATGACGATCACGCCAAGCGGGCCGCGATAGTCACTGTCAATGGTTCCCGGCGCGTTTGGCAAGGTGATCCCATGTTTCAGGGCAAGACCCGAGCGGGGTCGGATCTGTACCTCATAGCCCTCGGGTATCTCGATGCGCAGCCCCGTGGGCACCAACATACGCGCACCGGGCGCTAGCGTTACCACGCCTCTGTCCGCAAGATTGGCGCGCAGATCCGCACCCGCCGCGCCCGCTGTCTCATAGGACGGCAACGCAACGCCCCGATCAGCGCCATCATCATATGTCACCCGAATTGCAACCATTTCGCCCTACCACTTGAGTCTGTTCGCCCCTCGCAAGAAGCGGGAAATCTATTTTGCCAGAGCCGCCGCGATACGCTGGGCAAGTTGCTGCGCGACCGCATCCTTGCCCATACGCGGCCATGTTTCGACCCCGTCGCCTCTGATCAGGACGACCGCGTTCTCGCTCCCGCCCATGATACCGGTCTCTGGGCTGACATCATTTGCCACGATCCAGTCACACGCCTTGCGCGCACGCTTTGCGGTCGCGTTCGCCAGAACATCATTGGTTTCCGCAGCGAAGCCGACAACCAGTTCAGGCCGCCCTTCTGTCATCTGCGACACGGCAGCCAGAATGTCCGGGTTCTCCGCGAATTCGAGAACAGGCAGCCCGTCGCGGCTCTTTTTCAACTTGCGATCACTCGCCTGCGCCATGCGCCAATCCGCCACCGCCGCCGCGAACACGCCAGCATCAACCGGCAGTGCGGATTGCACCGCTTCGGCCATCTGCAGCGCCGTTTCAACGCGCACCACCTTTACCCCTTGCGGCGGCGGAACTTCTGCTGGGCCGGTGACAAACACAACCTCGGCCCCCAGACCCGCAAGCGCCCGCGCAACGGCAGTGCCCTGCGCCCCTGACGAACGATTTGCGATATAGCGTACCGGGTCGATGGGCTCGTGCGTGGGGCCAGAGGTCACGAGTATGCGTTTGCCCTTCAACGGCCCATCGGCAAGGGCCTTTTCGATCGCCGCGATGATTTCCATCGGCTCGGCCATGCGCCCCGGCCCGAATTCACCACAGGCCATGCTGCCATCGTTCGGCCCGACACAACGGATGCCGTCTGACAACAACTGCGCATGGTTGCGCCGGGTCGCTGCGTGCTGCCACATGCGTACGTTCATCGCAGGTGCAATCAACACCGGCGTATCGGTCGCCAGGAGCAAGGTAGATGCCAGATCATCGGCCAATCCCGCCGCCATCTTGCCCATCAAATCTGCGGTGGCCGGGGCGACCACAATCAGATCGGCGCTGCGCGACAATTGGATGTGGCCCATTTCGGCCTCATCCCCAAGATCAAACAGATCGCGGTACAGCTTTTGCCCCGCCAGGCCGGACACTGACAATGGCGTCACGAATTCCTCGCCCGCGCGTGTCAGCACCGGGGTCACGCTTGCACCACGATCCTGCAACCGTCTGATCAGCTCCAGCGATTTATAGGCCGCGATACCGCCACCGATGATCAGCAATATGCGTTTTGACGCCAGCATCCCGTGCTCCCTGGTTCAGATCGCCCCGACCATAGGCGGGCGGCTCGCGATCTGCCAGAGCATTTCAGCCTTCGTTCCTGAATGCCCGGCAGGGGTCTTCGCGCGCCGGAGGATCACTGTCGATGACCGCGTCGAACACTCCGGCGATTTCTCCGCCTTCAGACTGGCCGACGGCGAAAACGGACAGCCCCGGCCTGACCTGGTCCAGATAAACCGGAATGCCCCAATCGCGCCGGGCGTGACCGTTGCCAGTGATGACCGCAACGGGTCCACCGGTTTCGGTAAGCGCGGCGACAACCTCGCGGGCAAGAACTGCGTCCCGCAGGCGTTGAATGTCGACCATGGCCCGCATCCGTTCCATGGGCACCGCCTCGCAATGTGCCGCGAATTGCAGTGCCTCGCGGGCGTGTTTCTCGGCCTCCGGCAAAGGATCCGTGAGCCCATAGCGTTCGGCATCCGCGCCAAAGACAGTCGCGGGTCCGCTCTGGAGGGTCTTCATGGCGGCTTCGCGAGGCACCTCCCCACCAAAGATGCGTGCGCCAGGGGCCGCGATGAACAGCTGATGATACATCGAGAACGCCGGCCAGCCGGACTGCGACCAATCAAGCGCCGCTTCGAGCCGATCAGGGGCATGAATCATTTCCGACGATATCCGCCCGGCTTCCTCGCGGGTTAGCATCTCCCAGACAACCGCCTTGGGTTGCAGCGCTTTCAAGATATCATGCTGATTTCGGTGATGGGCGGGATTGTCATGGACCTCGCCCACGATCACCACGTCCGCTTCGCCGATCCGTGACAGTACGTCTTCAGGCAAACCGGCCGCCCAAACCGGGGCGGCCAATACCATCAGGAACAAAATCTGAAGGACCCTCATGCGAGGAACTGTTGCACCTCGTCCGATTGGGTTTCAAGGCTCTTGCGCATCTTCTGAAATGCCGCTGCCTCAAGCTGCCGGATGCGTTCCTTGGACAAGCCCAGTTCGTCACCCAGGTTTTCCAAAGTCCGCGGCGTGTCGCGCAACTTGCGCTCGCGCACGATGAACCGTTCCCGTTCCGGCAAATCCTGCATGGCGTGCAGCAGCCATTCGCGCAACTGCTCGCGATCATGGCTCTCCTCGACAACCTCTGCGGCCTGCGCGCCTTCGTCCTCGAGCGCATCAATCCATTCGCGCCCTTCGTCTTCGACGGATTGTGTTGCATTCAAGGAGAAATCGGACCCCGCCAGTCGGCCATCCATCATTTCTACGTCCCGTAGCGGAACACCGATTTCGGTCGAGATCAGATGATGCAACTGGTGGCGGTCCAACTTGTCGCCCTGCGCCGCCGCCTCGCGCTCCAGCCGCGCCTGAACCCGGCGCATGTTGAAGAACAGCGATTTCTGACTGCTGGTCGACCCGGTCCTGACCATCGACCAATTGCGCATCACGTAGTCCTGTATCGACGCCTTGATCCACCAGACGGCATATGTCGAGAAGCGAACGCCGCGGTCCGGGTCGAACTTGTCTGCCGCCTTCATGAGACCCAGCCCCGCCTCCTGGATCAGATCGTTCATCGGCGCGCCATAGCGGCGAAACTTGGAAGCCATCGAAATCGCCAGGCGCATGTAGGCGGTGATCAGCCGGTGCAGCGCCGCCTCGTCGCGTTCATCCCGCCACGCATATGCAAGTCTCAGTTCGGTTTCCGCATCAAGCAGTTCCGCCTTCATGGCGATCCGCGAAAGGGACCTGTCGTTGTGAGTATCAAGTGCCATCTTCACCCCCGGTCTGGCGCCCGATCTGCGGCGGGTTGTTTTGCGTTTTCGTGACAGATACGCAGGTTAGAGAAGTTTGGATCAATCACGGGTAACTAATACGTGCAATCAAGACATATCCTTGTCCTGGGCGGCGCCGCGTCTGGAAAATCGGCGTTTGCCGAGACACTTGCCGAAAAATCGGGCAAGCCCCTGATTTATCTGGCCACCGCACTGGCATTCGACCCAGAAATGCGTCACAAGATTGACCGGCATATCGCGCGCCGCGGCGATGTCTGGACAACGGTCGAGGCACCGCTCGATCTTGTTCCGGCTCTCGGGTCACTGTCTTCACGGCAGGGCTGTCTGCTTGATTGCGCAACCATGTGGCTCAGCAACCTGATGCTGGCGGAAAAAGACATCAACTCGGCACAGACGGCCTTGATCGACGCAATCCGAGCCTGTGCCGCAGAACTCGTCATTGTGTCCAACGAGGTTGGGCAGGGTATCGTGCCCGAGAATTCATTGGCCCGCCGGTTTCGCGACGCGCAAGGGCGGCTCAACATCGCGCTTGCGGCAGAATGCGACATCGTGGTGCAGGTCATCGCCGGATTGCCACGGGTGCTGAAGGGGAGTTTGGAATGACAACCTTTCACTGGGTCCGGCATGGCCCCACCCATGAACGCGCCATTGTCGGCTGGCGTGATGTCCCGGCGGATCTGTCGAATACCGCCCGGATTCAGCGGCTCGACAGCTTTCTGCCCCGTGATGCCATCGTGGTTTCCTCCGATCTGATCAGGGCGTCCGCAACCGCCGACGCGCTCAGCGCGGCGCGCACGCGCCTGCCTGATGTGCGCGACCTGCGCGAGTTTCATTTTGGCGACTGGGATGGTCTGCATTTCTCCGAAGTGGCCGAAACACATCCACGGCTCAGCCGCGATTATTGGGAAAATCCGGGGGAGCCAACACCACCGGGTGGCGAAAGCTGGAACATGGCCGCTGCGCGCGTGCGTCCGGTGGTGGACACCCTGATCAAGCAGCATCCCGGGCGGCACATCATCGTGGTTGCGCATATCGGCGTGATCATGACCCAGATCGAACACGCATCCGGGCAGTCGGCACGCGAGGTCATCGGTAACAAGATCGACAATCTGTCGGTGACGGAGTTGCACCTGTCTGGCACAGATTGGCAGGTCAGGCGGATCAATCATCTTCCGTGATGAACGCGGCCACAAATCGACATTTTACCGACTAATGCGCCACATCTAGGCTCTGGCCATGACCTATGATCTTTTTATCGGCGACCGCATGTTCTCCAGCTGGTCGTTGCGCGGCTGGCTGATGTTCGAGAAGTTCAACATCCCCTGCCGGACCCGCATGGTCGGGCTCTATTCCGGCACCATGGCGGCAGACATGGCCGACATCGCACCTGCGCGGCTGGTGCCTTCGGTACGAACGCCCGATGGCACCATCGTCGGCGAAAGCATCGCCGTCGCGGAAACCCTGGCAGAGCGGCATCCCGAAGCAGGTCTCTGGCCAACCGACTCTGCCGAACGCGCCACCGCGCGGTGGTTGTGCGCGGAAATGGCGAGCGGTTTCAGCGCTCTCCGGACTGATTGCCCGATGCAATTGTCTCACTGTTTTCGCGGATTTGCACCGTCAGAGGCCGTCATGACCGATCTTGCCCGCGTTGAAACGCTTTGGGCACATGCGCGCCAGATATCGGGCGGCGGGTCCGGATGGCTCTTTGGTGGCTACTCGCTCGCCGACGTGTTCTATACACCCGTCGCCGCGCGCATTATCGGCTATGGGTTGCCCGTAGCGGAACACACCCGGGCCTATTGCATGACGCTCCTGGCGGACCCGGCGGTCCAGTCGTGGCGCCGTGACGCGCAGGAGGTTACCTATGATCCATTCCCCTACATGCTCGATTTGCCAACCGAACCCTGGCCGAACCTCCCCGCCCCCTGATCGATGCGTGCCTCTTGGCCGCTCAAATAGCCTCCCTATACGACAAGAAAAGGCCCCCACCGATCATCGGTGGAGGCCTCTTCAATTCCAGCGGTGGTAGGTGTGAGCCTTACCAGTCCTCGCGAACCACGATCCGCGTCTTGATCGGCAGCTTCATCGCGGCCAGGCGCAGGGCCTCGCGCGCGACGTCGTCATTGACGCCATCAATCTCGAACATCACGCGGCCGGGTTTCACCTTGGCGGCCCAGAAATCAACCGAACCCTTACCTTTACCCATCCGAACTTCGGTCGGCTTGGAGGTCACCGGGGTGTCCGGAAAAATCCGGATCCAGACACGGCCCTGGCGTTTCATGTGGCGCGTCATCGCACGACGTGCAGCTTCGATCTGACGGGCGGTTACGCGCTCGGGCTGGAGAGCCTTCAGGCCGTAGGTGCCAAAGTTCAGATCGCTTCCGCCTTTTGCCAGGCCACTGATCCGGCCTTTGTGCATCTTGCGGAATTTTGTACGTTTTGGTTGAAGCATAGTCGTATCTCCTTAGCGGCGGCCACCGGCACCACGGGGTGCGGGACCATCCTGGAGTTCCTGAGCTTTACGGTCACGTGCAGCGGGATCGTGTTCCATGATCTCGCCTTTGAAGATCCAGGTCTTGATCCCGATGATCCCATAAGCGGTCTTGGCCTCTACATGTGCGTAATCGATATCGGCACGCAGTGTGTGCAGCGGCACACGACCTTCGCGATACCACTCTGTCCGCGCGATTTCCGCGCCGCCCAGACGACCCGCGAGGTTTACCCGGATACCCAGTGCACCCATGCGCATCGCGTTCTGAACCGCACGTTTCATGGCGCGGCGGAAAGAGACCCGGCGCTCCAGCTGCTGTGCGATGGACTCACCGACCAGAGCAGCATCAAGTTCCGGCTTGCGGACTTCGACGATGTTCAGGTGCAACTCGCTGTCGGTCATGTTGGCGATTTTCTTGCGCAAGCCTTCGATGTCTGCACCTTTCTTGCCAATGATGACGCCGGGGCGTGCTGTGTGGATCGTGACGCGGCACTTCTTGTGCGGACGTTCGATGATCACACGGCTAATGCCGGCCTGCTTGCACTCGTCCTTGATGAAATCACGGATCTTGAGATCTTCCAGCAGAAGATCACCGTAATCCTTTGTGTCGGCGTACCAGCGGCTGTCCCAGGTGCGGTTTACCTGCAGGCGCATGCCAATCGGATTGACTTTATTACCCATTAGGCTTGCTCCTCAACTTGGCGCACTTTGATGGTCAGTTCCGAGAACGGCTTCATGATCTTGCCGAAACGGCCACGGGCCCGGGGGCGTCCGCGCTTCAGCGTCATGTTCTTGCCCACATAGGCCTCGGCGACGATCAGTTCATCGACGTCCAGGTTGTGGTTGTTCTCGGCATTGGCAATCGCGGACTGAAGGCATTTCTTCACGTCCTCGGCGATCCGCTTGTTGCTGAAGGTCAGATCGGTCAAGGCCCGATCAACTTTCTTGCCACGGATCATACCTGCGACCAGGTTCAGTTTCTGCGGGCTGGTGCGAAGCATGCGCAGTTTTGCCATTGCTTCGTTGTCTGCCACGCGGCGGGGGTTCTTTTCCTTGCCCATGACTTACTTCCGCTTCGCTTTCTTGTCGGCGGCATGACCGTAATAGGTCCGAGTCGGGGAATACTCACCGAACTTCTGACCGATCATGTCTTCGCTGACGTTGACTGGGATATGTTTCTTGCCGTTGTAGACGCCAAACGTCAGGCCCACGAACTGGGGCAGGATCGTCGAGCGGCGCGACCAGATCTTGATAACTTCGTTGCGACCGCTTTCGCGGGCCGCCTCGGCCTTTTTCAACACATATGCGTCGACAAAAGGACCTTTCCAAACAGAGCGAGACATCTATCAGCGTCCCTTCTTCTTGGCGTGCCGCGAGCGGATGATCAGCTTGCTGGACGCTTTGTTCTTGTTGCGGGTTTTTGCACCCTTTGTCGGCTTGCCCCATGGGGTCACCGGATGACGACCACCCGAGGTCCGGCCTTCACCACCACCATGCGGGTGATCGATCGGGTTCATGACCACACCACGCACGGACGGGCGAATACCCTTGTGGCGCATACGACCGGCTTTGCCGTAGTTCTGGTTGCTGTTGTCGGGGTTCGACACGGCACCGACGGTGGCCATGCATTCCTGACGGATCAGGCGCAGTTCACCACTGCTCAGGCGCACCTGAGCATAGCCGCCATCACGACCGACGAACTGGGCATAGGTGCCAGCCGCGCGTGCGATCTGACCGCCCTTGCCGGGCTTCATCTCGATGTTGTGCACGATTGTACCAATCGGCATGCCCGAGAACGGCATCGCGTTGCCCGGCTTGATATCGGCTTTTGTGGACGCGATCACCTGATCGCCGACCGCCAGACGCTGCGGCGCAAGGATATACGCGCGTTCACCGTCCGTGTATTGGATCAGGGCGATAAAGGCGGTCCGGTTCGGATCATATTCGATCCGTTCGACGGTGGCCGCCACATCGCGCTTGTTCCGCTTGAAATCCACGATGCGATAGAGGCGCTTTGCCCCACCGCCTGTGCGACGCATTGTAATCCGCCCGGTGTTGTTCCGGCCGCCTGACTTGCTCAAACCCTCGGTGAGGGCTTTGACAGGACGTCCTTTGTACAGCTCCGAACGGTCGATCAGCACCAGCCCACGCTGGCCCGGCGTCGTCGGCTTATACGACTTGAGTGCCATGCTTTCTGTCTTCCGTTTAGCAGTGCAGCGGTTATTGCCCGCCGCTATGTTTGAGGCCCCGCCCGCAGGTTCATTCAGAACCCACCGGAAGCGCCAGTGGTATAAGGCCCCGAAGGTCCTCGATTGCATTGCCTGATGGCAAAATAACGCCCGCCCCGGACGAATCCGGGGCGGCGCGGATGGTGTCTGTTATTAGAGACCCGCACGGGGGTCAAGCGCTTCGTCACCAAAGGGCGCTTTCTGTTTGAGTCGCACGCTCGCGACATGCCCCGTTTGGCCCCGAAATCGGCGTCTCTTCGTGGGAAACACCGTGAGATCTCGCCTCCGCACGATCCAGATCAAAGTCGGATATCTTCAGGCATGGTATGAGATTCTTGTATACAGCGCACTACGATGCGCCCGGCGAGAAGGAAGAGAACCATGCCCAGAACGAGAGCAAAGGACCAAAAGGCAGCCACAAGCACCATGGAAATGACGCAGGCATTGTTGCAGGCCAATCCCAAAGTCATGGAAGCCTGGCTCGACCTGATGAACGAAAGCGCCCGCTTTGTTGCAGATCGTCTGCAAAAGGATCAGGAGACTCAGAAGGCGCTGCTGAGTTGCAATACGCCCGCAGAGTTGATGCAGGTTCAGTCCGAGTTCTTGAGCAATGCCGTCAGTCAATACACAGCACAGACGACCCGCGTGTTCGAAAAGATGTCGGAGGCCACACGCGTGACCCTGACCGAAACGGCAAAGGTGTCGTCACGCGGCTATGACGACGTACCGCTCTAGAACCAGCGGCAGATGGCCAATAGACAGCAAGACGCCTGAAGCAGATCCATAGCAACGCTGCGCGTGCCCGTCGTCCATAGTGAAGCAGGCGCAGCGCTTTCGGTCATACGTGACGTTCCGCCAGAGCGCGAAATATGCCGGGATCACTGGGATCAGTATCTTGGGCCCCTACCATCTGCGAAGTCGTGGCCTGGGAATCTACCAATGAACTCGGCGTTCACACTGGGCGCAAGGGAAACTGCGGCACCGTCCGAAAGATTGGGCACACCGAAAATCAAAAAAAGGGCGTATCGTCACCGATACGCCCCGTTCCATTCATTCAGACATCATTCCCAACAAAGGGAAGCGGCTTACGCCAGCACAATATTCGTTGCGCTCTCGCGATTGTCGCGACCGTTTTCGATGTCGAAAGTCACTTTCTGGTTGTCGCTCAGACCGGTCAGACCAGCTTGCTCAACGGCAGAGATGTGCACAAACACGTCTTTGCTGCCGCCATCGGGGGCGATAAAACCAAAACCTTTAGTTGAGTTGAACCATTTGACGGTGCCAGTAGCCATCGTCGTACTCCTAGATATACACTGCCCGCAGGATGCGGCAGTTCGGCTAAGTCATTGAAAGATCGAAAGACTGAGCCGTTAGGAGCAGTAATCACGATAGATGTAGTAACGTCGCACGTCCACCTGCGCCTTTTGCGCGTGAATAGCAAGCGATTTGAAACGCTTTTTGCCAGATCGGCAAATCTGCACCATCCCGAACAGCTGCGAGAAAAACACAAAAGGCCCCCGCGTGCGCGAGGGCCTTTCACTAGATCGGTTCGATCAAATCAGAGTCCGGTAGACACATCGATCGTGTTGCCCTCTTCGAGGGTCACATAGGCCTTCTTCACGTCTTTGCGCTTGCCCAACTGACCGCGGAAGCGCTTGGATTTACCTTTGGTGATGGTGGTGTTGACCGCCTTCACCTTGACGCCGAACAGCGCCTCAACGGCTTCCTTGATCTGCGGTTTGTTGCTGTCCATCGCCACTTCAAACACCACGGCGCCGTTTTCAGACGCCATTGTGGCCTTTTCGGTGATGACCGGCTTGCGGATCACGTCGTAATGTTCTGCCTTCGCGCTCATTTCAGACGAGCCTCCAGTGCCTCTACACCCGCCTTCGTGATCACCAGAGTGTCACGCTTGAGGATGTCATAAACGTTTGCGCCCATCGACGGCAGGATATCCAGACCTTCGATATTGCGCGCGGCTTTGGCGAACCCTTCGTTGACGGCAGCGCCGTCAATGACCAGAGCCCGTTTCCAGCCAAGGTTCTTGACCAGCTTGGCGAGCACGGCGGTTTTGCCTTCTGCGGCAGCCTCGTCGATAATGACCAGCTCACCTGCCTTGGCCTTGGCGGACAACGCGTGACGAAGGCCCAGCTTGCGGAACTTCTTGGTCAGCTCGTGGCCATGGCTGCGAACAACCGGGCCCTTGTAGACACCACCACCGCGGAAGATCGGCGCAGACCGCGCGCCGTGGCGTGCGCCGCCGGTGCCCTTCTGGCGATAGATCTTCTTGGTCGAGTAGCTCACTTCGGACCTTGTCTTGACCTTGTGGGTGCCCGCCTGCGCATTGTTACGCTGCCAGCGAACCACACGGTGCAGGATATCTGCGCGCGGCTCCAGGCCAAACAGATCGGCATCCAGCTCGATGTCGCCGGCCTTGGCGCCGTCCAGTTTGATCACATCAAGTTTCATGCTTCACCACCTTCCGCAGGAGCTTCTTCTGCGGGTGCTTCGGTTGCAGCAACTTTCAGACCTGCCGGGAACGGCACGCCTTCGGGCAGCTTTTTCTTGACCGCATCCTTGACCGTGACCCAGCCACCCTTGGAGCCGGGAACAGCTCCTTTGATGAACACGAGGCCGCGGTCGGCGTCGGTCTTGACGACTTCCAGGTTCTGGGTGGTCACGCGGGCTGCGCCCATGTGTCCGGCCATCTTCTTGCCTTTGAACACCTTGCCGGGATCCTGACACTGACCGGTGGAGCCATGCGACCGGTGACTGATCGACACACCGTGGCTGGCCCGCAGACCGCCAAAGTTGTGGCGCTTCATCGCACCTTGAAAACCTTTACCGATCGAGGTGCCGCTGACGTCCACTTTCTGGCCTTCCAGAAAGTGCTCGGCAGAGAGCTCTTCGCCAACGCCAATCAGGTTGTCCTCGGACACGCGGAACTCGGCGACCTTGCGCTTGGGTTCCACTTTTGCTGCGGCAAAGTGCCCACGCATGGCTTGGCTCGTGCGTTTGACCTTGGCCGAACCGGCACCCAGCTGAACAGCAGAGTAGCCGTCCTTGTCGGTGGTGCGTTGCGCCACAACCTGCAGACCGTCCAATTGCAGAACGGTCACAGGGATCTGCTTGCCGTCTTCCATGAACAGCCGGGTCATGCCGACTTTCTTTGCGATAATACCAGAGCGCATGTTCATTACCCTCCGATTACGATTGCAGCTTGATCTCGACGTCCACACCAGCGGCCAGGTCGAGCTTCATCAGCGCGTCCACGGTCTGGGGGGTCGGATCAACGATATCCAGCAGACGCTTGTGCGTGCGGATCTCGAACTGGTCACGGGATTTCTTGTCAACGTGAGGCCCACGCAGAACGGTGAACTTCTCGATCTTGTTGGGCAGCGGGATCGGGCCACGGACGTTGGCGCCGGTCCGCTTGGCTGTGTTCACGATTTCCTGCGTGCTGGAGTCCAGTACACGGTAATCGAACGCTTTCAGCCGAATGCGAATGT
This sequence comes from Sedimentitalea todarodis, assembly GCF_032595355.1. Lineage (NCBI taxonomy): Bacteria > Pseudomonadati > Pseudomonadota > Alphaproteobacteria > Rhodobacterales > Paracoccaceae > Sedimentitalea > Sedimentitalea todarodis. The sequence continues at coordinate 74,565 of NZ_JASMWN010000011.1, forward strand.
TTTGGCTTTGCATTTCGTCAGCCTTTCAAGGCTTTGGAGTTGATAGGAGGGCCAGCGGCTCATCCGCTGGCCCTCGTCTAACCCATAGGGTTCTTTAGTCGAGGATTTTGCTGACGACGCCGGCGCCGACGGTGCGGCCGCCTTCGCGGATGGCGAAGCGGAGGCCCTGTTCCATCGCGATCGGCGCGATCAGTTCGACGCCGAAGGAGACGTTGTCGCCCGGCATCACCATCTCGGTGCCTTCGGCCAGCGTCACGGTCCCGGTCACGTCCGTGGTGCGGAAGTAGAACTGCGGACGGTAGTTGGCGAAGAACGGCGTGTGACGGCCACCTTCATCCTTGGTCAGGATATAGGCTTCGGCCTCGAACTTGGTGTGCGGGTTCACCGACTTGGGCTTGCACAGCACCTGGCCGCGCTCGACACCTTCACGGTCGATCCCGCGCAGCAGGACGCCGACATTGTCGCCCGCTTCACCACGATCCAGCAGCTTGCGGAACATTTCCACACCGGTGCAGGTGGTCGATTTGGTGTCGCGGATGCCGACGATCTCGATGGTGTCGCCCACGTTGATCACGCCACGCTCGATCCGGCCAGTCACAACCGTACCACGGCCGGAAATCGAGAACACGTCCTCGATCGGCATCAGGAACGGCTGGTCGATCGCCCGCTCGGGGGTCGGGATCCAGCTGTCGACGGCCTCCATCAGCGCGCGGATCGACTTTTCGCCGATCTCTTCGTCGCGACCTTCCAGGGCGGCCAGGGCAGACCCGGGGATGATCGGAATGTCGTCGCCCGGATACTCGTAGGAGGACAGCAGCTCGCGGATTTCCATTTCCACCAGCTCGAGCAGCTCCTCGTCGTCCACCTGGTCGACCTTGTTCATGTAGACGACCATGGTCGGGATGCCGACCTGGCGGCCCAGCAGGATGTGCTCGCGGGTCTGCGGCATCGGGCCGTCAGCCGCGTTCACAACCAGAATCGCGCCGTCCATCTGCGCCGCACCGGTGATCATGTTCTTCACATAGTCGGCGTGGCCGGGGCAGTCGACATGCGCATAGTGGCGCGCATCGGTCTCGTATTCCACATGCGCGGTCGAGATCGTGATCCCGCGCGCTTTCTCTTCCGGCGCGCCGTCGATCTGGTCATATGCCTTGAAATCACCAAAATACTTCGTGATCGCAGCCGTCAGCGTCGTCTTGCCATGGTCAACATGGCCAATCGTGCCAATGTTCACATGCGGCTTGTTACGCTCAAACTTTTCCTTACCCATGACAGGTCTCCTTTTATCTTTCGGCTGGCGAGAAACCCCGCCCTAAAGTTGGTGGGTCGGGCGGGGCACCCCGCCACCCGGTTATGCGAATTTGGCCTGGATCTCGTCGCTGATGTTCTGCGGAACCGGGTCATAGTGATCGAACTGCATCGAGAAGTTCGCCCGGCCCGAAGACATCGACCGCAGGGTGTTGATGTAGCCGAACATGTTCGCCAGCGGCACCATCGCGTCGATGGCGATGGCATTGCCACGGTTTTCCTGACCGGTCACCTGGCCACGACGGCTGGTCAAGTCTCCAATGATCCCGCCCGTGTATTCTTCAGGGGAGATCACTTCGACTTTCATGATCGGTTCCAGCATCTTGGCACCGGCCTTGCGCATACCTTCGCGCATGCCCATCCGCGCGGCGATTTCAAACGCCAGCACCGAGGAGTCCACGTCGTGGAACTTGCCGTCGATCAGAGCAACCTTGAAGTCGATCACGGGGAAACCAGCCAGAGGCCCGCTGTCCATGACGGACTTGATGCCTTTTTCAACGCCCGGGATGTATTCCTTTGGAACAGCACCACCAACAATCTTTGATTCAAACGAATAGCCTTCGCCCGGCTCTGTCGGCGAGATGATCAACTTCACCTCTGCAAACTGACCCGAACCACCCGACTGCTTCTTGTGGGTATAGGTATGCTCGACTTCGTGACCGATGGTCTCGCGATAGGCAACCTGCGGCGCACCAATGTTGGCCTCGACCTTGAACTCTCGCTTCAGGCGATCCACCAGGATATCGAGGTGAAGTTCACCCATGCCCTTCATGATGGTCTGTCCCGACTCAATATCGGTTTCGACACGGAAGGACGGATCCTCGGCAGCCAGACGGGCGAGACCCTGGGACATCTTTTCCTGGTCAGCCTTGGTTTTTGGCTCGACTGCGATCTCGATGACCGGATCGGGGAAGGTCATGGTTTCCAGAACCACCGGATCGTTGACCGCACACAGCGTGTCACCGGTTGTGGTGTCCTTGAGACCAGCCAGCGCAATGATGTCGCCCGCAAACGCTTCGGTGATTTCCTCGCGGTTGTTGGAGTGCATCATCATCATCCGGCCCACGCGCTCTTTCTTGCCCTTGGTCGAGTTCAAAAGCGTGTCGCCCTTGTTCAACTTGCCGGAATACACGCGCGTGAACGTAAGAGAACCAACAAACGGGTCGTTCATGATCTTGAACGCCAGGCCTGAGAACGCCATGTCGTCATCCGCGCGGCGCGGAATGTCACGGGTTTCAGTTTCGTCGCCCGGTTTGAAGCCCATGTAGTCGACCACGTCCATGGGGCTAGGCAGATAGTCGATTACAGCATTGAGCAGAGGCTGAACGCCCTTGTTCTTGAACGCGGAACCACCCAGAACCGGCACAAAGTGCAATGCCAGAGTGCCCTTGCGCAGCAGTTTGCGCAGGGTCGGCACGTCGGGTTCGTTGCCTTCAAGGTACTCCATCATGGCGTCGTCGTCTTCTTCGACGGCCGCTTCGATCATCTTGCCGCGCCACTCGTCAGCCATGTCCTTCAGGCTGTCGCGGATCGGTGCCTTGATCCAGGACGCGCCGAGGTCTTCGCCCTGCCACAGCCACTCTTCCATGGTCACCAAATCGATCAGACCTTCCAGCTCTGTTTCGGCACCGATCGGGATACCAACAGGCACGGCGCGCGCGCCGGTCCGGTCTTCGATCATGCGAACACAGTTGAAGAAGTCGGCGCCAATCTTGTCCATCTTGTTGACGAACACCATGCGCGGCACCTTGTACCGATCGGCCTGACGCCACACGGTTTCAGTCTGCGGCTCGACACCGGCGTTGGCGTCCAGAACACAGACGGCACCGTCGAGAACCGCCAGCGAACGTTCGACTTCAATCGTGAAGTCCACGTGACCGGGCGTATCGATGATGTTCATCCGGTACTTGGTGTCGGATGTCCCTTCGGCGGTCGGCTCTTCCTGGCGCTGCCAGAAGGTTGTGGTCGCAGCCGACGTGATGGTGATCCCGCGTTCCTGCTCCTGCTCCATCCAGTCCATCGTGGCCGCACCGTCATGCACCTCACCGATGTTGTGGGATTTGCCGGTGTAAAACAGGATCCGTTCGCTGCAGGTGGTCTTGCCTGCATCGATATGGGCCATGATGCCGAAGTTGCGGTAGCGTTGGAGCGGATAGTCGCGTGCCATGGGTCTCTTGCCTCTGTATTCTTACCAGCGGTAATGGCTGAAGGCTTTGTTCGCCTCGGCCATCTTGTGGGTGTCTTCGCGCTTTTTCACCGCGGAGCCGCGGGATTGAACAGCGTCCAGAAGTTCGCCGGCGAGACGCTCTTCCATTGTGTTTTCGTTGCGGGCGCGGCTTGCCTTGATCAGCCAGCGGATCGCCAGCGCTTCGCGGCGCTCGGGGCGAACTTCGACCGGAACCTGGTAGGTTGCACCACCCACACGGCGCGAGCGGACCTCGACGCTGGGCTGGATATTCTCAAGCGCTTCGTGGAACACTTCCAGCGGCGACCGTTTGATCTTGCTCTCAACCCGATCCATCGCATTGTAGACGATGCGCTCCGCGACCGACTTCTTGCCGTCGATCATCAGGTTGTTCATGAACTTGGTCAGAACCGTATCGCCAAACTTGGCGTCGGGCAGGACTTCGCGTTTTTCAGCGGCGTGACGACGTGACATGTCACTCTCTCCTTATTTGGGACGCTTGGCGCCGTACTTCGAACGACGTTGCTTACGGTCTTTGACGCCTTGCGTATCCAGAACACCACGCAGGATGTGATAACGCACACCGGGAAGGTCTTTGACACGACCGCCACGGATCAGGACGACAGAGTGTTCCTGAAGGTTGTGGCTTTCACCCGGGATATAGGAAATGACCTCAAAACCGTTGGTCAGGCGCACTTTGGCAACCTTCCGCATGGCCGAGTTCGGTTTCTTTGGCGTGGTGGTATACACGCGCGTACAAACGCCACGCTTCTGCGGGCATTCCTGCAGGTGCATGGACTTTGAGCGTTTGATTTTAGGCTGCCGCGGCTTGCGGATCAGCTGTTGGATCGTTGGCATTCCGGTTCTTTCCCCGTTTCGCAACACATGTGTCGTGCACGCATGTGCGTGCGGTTCAAATTTCAGCACTTGACGCGTCCGCAAGCGCAAAAACCGCAATCGTTCCCATTCCGAGGTGAACGACGCGGTGGGTATCCAGAGGATCGGAGCGACAGGTGCCCGGATCGTGACCACTTCAGTATAGATATCGACAGGCGGGGCGACCCCCAAAGCCGAGATGAGACCGGCGTATACGAGGAGTCGCACACCGTGTCAACAGCCCGCCGCCGATGTCCGGAAACGGGCCCGGACATCGACCTTTCAGGCGCTGGTCGGCTAGTTCACCGCCTCGATTTCAGTTGGCTGCCAGGACTTGTCAAAGAATGCCGGCAAGGGGCTGTAGAGCCGCAGGATCGTGAACCAGCTCTTTTCAGGATCGGTCTGGATCCAGTTGCCATCTTTCACTTCCGCCGGCTTTTGCGGAGCAAACCAGATTGTGGTGCTTCCATCCTCTGCCGCGGTCGCCGCCAGAGTCGGATAGCTTTGCGATCCCGCACGTGGGAACTTCTGCGGTGTTTGCAACATCGATCGCGTCTGGGTGTCGTAGAGGGTAAAGGACCAGAAGGCCGCCGCCGGGATACCCTTGGGCAGGGTCACCTTGTAGGTCTTTGCCCCGTCAAACTGCTTCATCTCGGAATCGAGGAACCCCATCAGATACTGCGATCCAACTTCGGGAATTCGCATGACCATCGCCGGGCTATCCAGCGTATAGGCATAGTAGAACGCGGCACGGCTATCGAGCGTCCGGGCTCCTGTCGCCAGGAACGGCTTGAACATGCCCTTCTCAAACAGCGGTGGAGGCGTTTCAAACAGCGCGCCGCCTTCGAACAGCATGTTGCCCCATGCGGAGCCTTCGTAATAGGCCCACTCGGGATGAAGCTCCGGGAAGCTCCATTGCAGCGCGCGGCCAAAGGCCTGCCCGGCTGCAGCGGCATCTGTCAGGATCTTCTTCATCCGCTCGTCAGGTGCAAATTCCTTGCCATGAACGATGCCGATCGCCGCATACTGGCCAGCCAACTCGACATCATAGCTCGTCGCCGGCTCGTTCTGGACGTTTTCATTCAGCAAATCGTAAAACCCATAGTCGCTGGGCGGGATCGTGTTGAATGAAACGCCGCTTCCCTCGATGAATTTCATTTCGGGGGACTTCGGCTCTGCTCCCAGGCGGACCTTGCCTTCCAATGCTTCCGCGATGGACGTGCCATAACTGCCTTCACCGTAGGGATAGATCTTGAGGTTATCCTTGATGTTGCCGACCGCTGGTATCGGATCGTTGCCGTCTTTGATAAAGGCGCGCATGGCGTAGAGGACATGATTGGTATTGGCGTGGGCCACGAAATAGCCGCCCTCTGGCAGAGGACCGTCGTAACCCGGCCCGACCACCAGATATTTGCCACCCATGCCGCGATCCGGGCCGGGTTTGCCGATGTCTATGACCCATTGGAACCACATGTCATTCAAGGTCCCCAGCCCGTCCGTTGGCTGGTCAATAACCACCGGCCCTTTGGACAGATCGAGCCAGCCCAGATAGTAAACGGTGTCGGCGTTGGCGGTCAGAAACAGCGAGCTTGAATCCATCAGCTCGGAAAAAATGACGATATCGCCACTTCCAGCGCCGACACCCTGCAGACCCTTCTTGATCGCCAGGGCCGACGCCCCGCGAAAGCTGTTGTTGTAGACCTCCAATGCTCGCGCAAAATCCACGGCGTCGCGAACTGTGTCGACCGTAGATTTCGACGGTGCGCCCTTGCTGAATTCCAGCGTTCCAAGTTGCGTTTCAATACTGTCGGGGGCGGAGAGGGCACGGATCGTTGCCTCGTCCACCTCTGCCAATGCGGGAACAGCACTCCCGCACAAAAGCGCCATTGCCGAAAGGCGTGCCAAAGTTCTCATGATGTCTTACCTGTTAATGATTGATCTGGGTGCATCCTATGCCAGTCTTGCATGAGTTTGCCAGGCTAAACACCTGCCCACCAATCCTATCCGCCTTCGGTCTTAGCGTCCTTGCATCCATTCACCGTCACTGCAAAAGTCATGCTGTTACATCAAGCCGCAGGCGCGTTTCACTGATCGGGGAGGTTTCATGCAAGTTATCGGCCTTTGCCGTTTCTCCTACCCTGCAATCGGCGGGTTTCAGATCGAACACGAGACCCTGGACGAGCGCATCGCCTATCTCTATGCGACCGAGCGCCTGGAAGAGCGTTTCCGTTTCTTCGAGACGATCACCCTGCCCGGCATCCGCGCCCAGTCTGACCCCGACTTCACGTTTCTGATCGTGATCGGTGACAGCCTGCCCGACCGTCACTGCCAGCGCCTGCAAAAGCTGATCGCGGACATCCCGCAGGCCGTAATTCTGGCTTATCCGCCGGGTGAACATCGGCGAATGATGCAAAAGGCGATCAACGCCCACCGATTGCCAAGCCATGAACCATGCCTGCAATTTCGGCTGGATGACGATGACGCGGTGGCGTTTACCTATATCGAAAGGCTCAGGGACGCCGCGCGGGATGTGGCCCCGCTGCTGCGCAATCACCGGCATGTCGCAATTGATTTCAACCAGGGCTATGTTGCCCGCCCCGACGCCAATGGGATCGCTGCAATGCCGATCCAGACCCCCTACTGGACCCCGGCACTGGCGCTGATGCTGCGCCCGGATGTGCGGGTATCGGTGATGAATTTCAGCCATGGCAAACTGTACCGGACAATGCCGACCGTGACCCTCACCGGAGACGACATGATGCTGCGCGGGTTCAATGGGTACAACGATTCCCGACTTAAGAAGACTGCCAAACCCGTCAAGCTGACGCCGTTGACCACGGACGGAGAATTGTTGTTTCAGATGACCTACGGCATTGATTCCGACCACGTGCGCCGGGTGTTTTCAGCGCCGATCTGACCTGGCCCGGGTCACGTTGCGTTCGCGATAGAGTGTGAACACGCCGGTGGCCACGACGATGAACGCGCCCAGCAAGGTCAGATCGGCCGGCCAATCGCCGAACACCAACCACCCCAGGGCCAAGGCCCAAAGCAATCCTGTGTACCTGAACGGTGCTACAAAAGAGATATCACCCACCCGCATCACCATCACGCTGAACAGGTAGCCACCCAGCACAAAGATGGATGCCCCGATCACCAACAGGGTCAGACGCATGTCCAGCGGCTGCCAATCTGTGCCAACCGAGCCGATGCCAAAGAACGCCAGCACGGCCAATGACGCGACAAGCGTCACCGTCATTGACGACACCGAGGCCGACATGCGTCGCGTCGCAAGATCACGCACCGTCACGCACAGCACGGCAGCCAGGGCGAACAACGAGTCGATATCAAATCCGTCCGGGCCGGGCCGCACGATCAACAACATCCCACAGAATCCAACAAGTATCGCGCTCATCCGCCGCCATCCGACGGGGTCACCAAAAAACAGCGCCGCCCCCAGTGTCACTGTCAGGGGCAAGACCTGCAAGACCGCCGTCACATTCGCCAGCGGCATGTTCAGGAGTGCCGTCAGAAAGAAATAGGCCGCCGCGATCTCGGCCAACGACCGCAGGGCTACCAGCATCCAGTCGCGATATGACAGGTTGAAATGCAAGGCACCCAGTCGCCGTGCCAGCACATAGATCAACACGCTCGAAACGATGCCCCGCAGCGTCAGCAACTGAAACAGTGGAAGCGCATTGTCCGTGGCCTTGATACAGGTATCGTTCAGAGTGAATGCGGCCATGCCCGCCATCATCAGCAGGGAACCGCGCAGGTTTGGCGACATTGATTGCTCCGTCCGGCAGGATTCGCAGACCGTCGTACCCCACCGATCAACCCGAAAATGGCGCCGGTATCAACCAAAGACAGCCACGCTCTCAGGCCTCCGGAAAAAAGAAACCCCCCGCACCAGACGGTGCGAGGGGCATATCTTGTTTAGCCGGCAATCAGATCAGGCGATCAATCGCGGCTCTCCGGTGTCTCGCTCAGCGAATCGAACGCATCGGCTTTGATGATGTCCTCTTCGGTCGGAGCAGCCAGAGCCGCGGCCGCTTCGGCTTCTTCACGCCGAGCTTCGATCACCACATTGTCGCGCTCGGTGGCAACACGGCGCACCTTTTGCGTGGCACCACCGGTCCCGGCCGGGATCAAGCGTCCGACGATAACGTTCTCCTTGAGACCAACCAGCTTGTCTTTCTTGCCCTGTACCGATGCTTCGGTCAGAACCCGGGTGGTTTCCTGGAACGACGCCGCCGAGATAAAGCTGCGGGTCTGCAGCGATGCCTTGGTGATCCCCAGCAGGATCGGTTCACCCTGCGCGGGGCGGCCCTTCTTGGACAGCGCCTTTTCGTTGGCCAGATCGAATTCCTGCTTGTCCACATGCTCGCCCTTGAGCAGCGTGGTGTCGCCGGAGTCCTGGATTTCCCACTTCTGCAGCATCTGACGGACGATGACTTCGATGTGCTTGTCGTTGATCTTCACACCTTGCAGGCGATACACGTCCTGCACTTCGTCGATCATGTAATCGGCCAACGCCTCGACACCCATGATGGACAGGATGTCATGCGGCGCCGGATTGCCGTCCATGAGATAGTCGCCCTTCTGGATAAAGTCGCCTTCCTGGACCGGAATATGCTTGCCCTTGGGCACCATGTATTCCGACGTTTCCAGCGTTTCATCCGCAGGTTCGATGCTGATGCGCCGCTTGTTCTTGTAGTCGCGGCCAAAGCGCACGTACCCATCGATTTCGGCGATGATCGCGTGATCCTTCGGACGACGTGCCTCGAACAGTTCGGCCACACGTGGCAGACCACCGGTAATGTCCTTGGTCTTGGAGCCTTCGCGCGGAATACGCGCGACGACATCACCCGCCATGACTTCGGAGCCTTCTTCGATCGACAAAACCGCATCCACCGACATCGGATAGGTCACCGGATTGCCCGCATCGTTGCGGACCGGTTCGCCATCCTCACCTACCAGAATGATCTCCGGCTTGAGTTCGTTGCCCTTGGGGGCCGCGCGCCAGTCGATCACGATCTTCTGGGTCATACCGGTTGCATCGTCGGTCTCGTCGCGCACGGCAATGCCGCTGACCAGATCGACGAACTTGGCCGTACCGGCCTTTTCGGCAATGATCGGCAGGGTGTACGGGTCCCACTCGAACAGTTTCTGACCGCGCTCGACCGTATCGCCATGCTTGACGAACAGCTTGGAGCCGTAGCTGAGCTTGAAGCTTGAACGTTCTTCGCCATGCTCATCCTTGATGACGATCTTCATGTTCCGGCCCATGACCAGCATTTCGCCCGATGCGTTCTCGAGGATCTGCGGGTTCTCGAATTCGATCACACCAGCCTGGCTGGTTTCCTGAAACGACTGCTGTCCGCCTTGCGCAACGCCACCGATGTGGAAGGTCCGCATGGTCAGCTGTGTGCCCGGTTCACCGATGGACTGTGCCGCGATGATGCCCACCGCTTCACCCTGGTTCACCAGCGTACCGCGTGCAAGGTCACGACCATAGCACATTGCACAAACGCCTTCTTCGGCCTCACAGGTCAGCGGGCTGCGAATACGCGCCGACAGCACGCTTGCTTCGTCGACCAGATCCGCCAGCCGTTCGTCGATGATCTGACCCCGTGCAACCAACACTTCGTCCGTGCCCGGCTTGAGGATATCTTCGGCGGCAACACGGCCCAGCAGCCGCTCGGCCAGAGTCGCCACGACTTCACCATCGTTCACCGCCGGCTCTGCCGTGATCGCAGTTTCGGTGCCGCAATCATGCATACGCACGATGCAATCCTGCGCCACGTCCACCAGACGCCGTGTCAGATACCCCGAGTTTGCTGTTTTCAGAGCGGTATCGGACAGTCCCTTGCGGGCACCGTGGGTCGAGTTGAAGTATTCAAGAACGGTCAGACCTTCCTTGAAGTTTGAAATGATCGGCGTTTCGATGATATCGCCATTCGGCTTTGCCATGAGGCCACGCATGCCGCCCAGCTGCTTCATCTGCGTGACCGAGCCACGTGCACCGGAGTGCGCCATCATATAGACGCTGTTCGGTTCCCGTTCAGAGCCATCCGCATCGCGTTCGCTGCTGGAAATCGAGCCCATCATCGCATCGGTGACGCGGTCGTTACACTTGGACCACGCATCAACGACCTTGTTGTACTTTTCGCCCTGGGTAATCAGGCCGTCCATGTACTGTTGTTCAAAGTCTCTGACCTGCTCGCGGGTCTCTTCGACGATCGGCCATTTGGTGTCCGGGATCAGCATGTCGTCCTTGCCGAACGAAATGCCGGCCTTGAAGGCCTCGCGGAAACCCATGGTCATGATCTGGTCACAGAAGATCACCGACTCTTTCTGACCGCAGTAGCGATAGACCGTGTCGATAACCTGCTGCACTTCCTTCTTGCGCAGCAACCGGTTCACCAGTTCGAACGGTGCCTTGGCGTTCAGCGGCAACAATGCCCCCAGGCGCACCCGGCCCGGCGTGGTTTCAAAACGTTTCTGGACCTCGTTGCCTTCATCGTCGATCTGGGGAACGCGTGCGGTGATCTTGGAGTGCAGATGCACTTCGCCCGCGTCCAGTGCATGCTGAACCTCTTCGATCGAGCCAAAGATCTTGCCTTCGCCCTTCATGCCTTCGCGTTCCAGCGTGACATAATAGAGGCCCAGGATCATATCCTGCGACGGAACGATGATCGGCGCGCCGTTGGCAGGCGACAACACGTTGTTGGTGGACATCATCAGGACACGCGCTTCCAACTGCGCCTCAAGGCTCAGCGGGACGTGAACGGCCATCTGGTCACCGTCAAAGTCGGCGTTGAAAGCCGAGCAGACCAGCGGGTGCAATTGGATTGCCTTGCCTTCGATCAGAACCGGTTCAAACGCCTGGATGCCCAGACGGTGCAGCGTCGGCGCACGGTTCAGCATGACCGGATGTTCTCGGATCACCTCATCAAGGATATCCCAGACTTCCGGGCGTTCTTTCTCGACCAGTTTCTTCGCCTGTTTCACCGTCGAAGACAGGCCCTTGGCTTCCAGCCGCGAGTAGATGAACGGCTTGAACAGTTCCAACGCCATCTTCTTGGGCAGACCGCACTGGTGCAGCTTAAGTTCCGGGCCGGTCACGATGACCGAACGACCCGAGAAGTCGACGCGCTTGCCCAAAAGGTTCTGGCGGAAACGACCCTGCTTGCCTTTCAGCATGTCAGACAGAGATTTCAGCGGACGCTTGTTGGCACCGGTGATGACGCGGCCACGACGGCCGTTGTCAAACAGCGCATCCACCGATTCCTGCAACATCCGCTTTTCGTTACGGACGATAATGTCAGGCGCGCGCAGTTCGATCAGACGCTTCAGGCGGTTGTTCCGGTTGATCACGCGGCGATAGAGATCATTCAGGTCGGACGTCGCAAAACGGCCCCCATCCAGCGGCACCAGCGGGCGCAATTCCGGCGGGATCACCGGAATCACCGTCAGAACCATCCACTCCGGGCGGTTGCCGGATTCCAGAAAGCTCTCGACCACTTTCAGGCGCTTGATGATCTTCTTGGGCTTCAGTTCGCCTGTCGCCTCTTTCAGATCGGCACGCAGGGTTTCGGCCTCCTGCTCAAGATCGATGGCCGCCAGCATTTCGCGGATGGCTTCGGCGCCGATATTGGCGGTGAAGGCATCCATGCCATAGGCATCCTGCGCGTCCATGTATTCTTCTTCGGTCATCATCTGGCCGTATTGCAGGTCGGTCAGACCCGGCTCGATAACAACGTAGTTTTCGAAATACAGAACCCGCTCCAGATCACGCAACGTCATGTCCAGCATCAGCCCGATGCGGGACGGCAGCGATTTCAGGAACCAGATATGCGCAACAGGTGCGGCCAGTTCGATGTGGCCCATGCGCTCGCGGCGGACCTTTTGCAGGGTGACTTCCACACCGCATTTTTCGCAGACGACGCCGCGATACTTCATCCGCTTGTACTTGCCGCAGAGGCATTCGTAATCCTTGATCGGGCCAAAGATACGCGCGCAGAAAAGACCGTCACGCTCGGGCTTGAACGTGCGGTAGTTGATGGTTTCCGGCTTCTTGATTTCGCCATACGACCACGACAGGATGCGCTCGGGGCTGGCCAGCGACACCTTGATTTCGTCGAACACCTTGGGCGGTGTCAGCGGGTTGAACGGGTTGTTTGTCAGTTCCTGGTTCATTTTGCGTCCTTACAAATTGGGATGGGATGAGTGTGGGGCGGGACCGCCCCTACTCTTCCTCCGCATCCAGGAGTTCCATGTTCAGCCCGAGGCCACGGACTTCCTTGACCAGAACGTTGAAGCTTTCCGGCACGCCGGCTTCAAAGTTGTCCTCGCCCTTCACGATGCTTTCATAGACCTTGGTCCGTCCGGCAACGTCGTCCGATTTCACGGTCAGCATCTCCTGCAGGGTATAGGCCGCGCCATAGGCCTCCAGAGCCCAGACTTCCATTTCCCCGAACCGCTGGCCACCGAACTGCGCCTTGCCACCCAACGGCTGCTGTGTAACGAGGCTGTAAGGCCCGGTCGAGCGAGCGTGGATCTTGTCGTCCACAAGGTGATGCAGTTTCAGCAGATACTTGACGCCGACCGTGACCGGGCGCGCGAACTGCTCGCCTGTACGACCGTCAAACAGAACCGACTGACCGGATTCGCTGAACCCTGCGCGTTTCAGCGCATTGTTCACGTCGGCCTCTTTGGCCCCGTCAAACACCGGCGTCGCAATCGGCACACCGCGCGTGACGTTGCCAGCCGCTTCGATAAGATGATCTTCGTCCATGCCAGAGATGCCCTCTTCATAGACATCATCGCCATAGGCCAGTTTCATCGCGTCCCGCACAGGCGTCAGATCGCCAGAACGACGGTATTCCTGAAGCGCCTCGTCGATATTGACGCCCAGACCGCGCGCGGCCCAGCCCATGTGGGTTTCCAGAATCTGACCGACGTTCATACGCGACGGCACACCCAACGGATTGAGGCAGAAATCGACCGGCGTGCCATCCTGAAGGAATGGCATATCCTCCATCGGAACCACCTTGGAAATAACCCCCTTGTTGCCGTGACGTCCGGCCATCTTGTCGCCCGGCTGCAGCTTGCGCTTCACCGCGACGAACACCTTGACCATCTTCATCACGCCCGGGGGAAGATCGTCGCCGCGGCGCACCTTTTCGACCTTGTCTTCGAAGCGCGCATCCAGGGCCCGTTTCTGCGCCTCGTACTGCTCGTGAAGCGCTTCGACGATCTTGGCGTCTTCCTCTTCGTGCAGGGCCAGCTGCCACCACTGACCACGGCTCATGGTTGCCAGAAGATCCTCGGTCACTTCAGAGCCGGTCTTGATGCCCTTCGGTCCCTTGGCAACGGTCTTGCCCATGATGACGGACTTCAGGCGCGCATAGATGTTGCGGTCCAGAATGCCCAATTCGTCGTCGCGGTCACGGGCCAGACGTTCGACCTCTTCCCGCTCGATCTGCAGGGCACGTTCGTCCTTTTCCACACCGTGGCGGTTAAACACGCGCACTTCGACAACAGTACCGAAATCGCCCGGCTTCACGCGCAGCGAGGTGTCGCGCACGTCGCTTGCCTTTTCACCGAAGATGGCACGCAGAAGCTTTTCTTCCGGTGTCATCGGCGATTCACCTTTCGGGGTGATCTTGCCCACCAGGATATCGCCCGGCTCCACATCCGCGCCGATGTAAACGATGCCTGCCTCGTCGAGGTTGCGCAGCGCTTCTTCACCGACGTTCGGAATGTCGCGGGTGATCTCTTCCGGTCCCAGCTTGGTATCGCGGGCGGCGACTTCGAATTCCTCGATATGGATCGAGGTAAAGACGTCATCCTGTGCGATCCGCTCCGAAATCAGGATCGAGTCTTCGTAGTTGTACCCGTTCCACGGCATGAACGCGACGACCACGTTCTTGCCGAGCGCCAGTTCACCGATATCGGTGGATGGACCATCGGCAATCACTTCGCCCTTCTTGACCGTGTCACCTACCTTGATCAGGGGACGCTGGTTGATGCAGGTATTCTGGTTCGATCGCTGGAACTTGCGCATGCGGTAGATATCCACGCCCGCATCGCCCAGCTCCAGATCTTCGGTTGCCCGGATCACGATCCGCTGGGCATCGACCTGGTCGATGATGCCCGCACGTTTCGCCATGATCGCCGCGCCGGAATCCCGCGCCACGACCTCTTCGATACCGGTGCCGACCAGCGGCGCCTCGGCCCGCAGAAGCGGAACCGCCTGACGCTGCATGTTCGAACCCATCAGGGCGCGGTTGGCGTCGTCATTTTCGAGGAACGGGATCAGCGATGCCGCAACCGAGACCAGCTGTTTCGGGCTGACGTCGATCAGGTCGACATTTTCTCGCGGGGCCAGCGTATAGTCGCCTGACTGGCGGGTGCTGACCAGTTCGTTGATGAAATCGCCGTTCTCGTCCAGCGTCGCGTTGGCCTGCGCCACCGTGTGACGCATTTCCTCGGTCGCGGACATGTAATGCACTTCGTCCGTGACATGCGCGTCCTTGACCACGCGGTACGGGGTTTCGATGAAGCCGTATTTGTTCACGCGGGCAAAGGTGGCCAGCGAGTTGATCAGACCGATGTTCGGCCCTTCCGGCGTTTCAATCGGGCACATGCGGCCATAGTGGGTCGGGTGCACGTCGCGCACCTCGAAGCCGGCGCGTTCACGGGTCAGACCGCCAGGCCCGAGCGCGGACAAGCGGCGCTTGTGCGTCACTTCCGAGAGCGGGTTGGTCTGATCCATGAACTGCGACAGCTGGCTCGAGCCAAAGAATTCGCGCACGGCCGCAGCGGCCGGTTTCGCATTGATCAGGTCCTGCGGCATCACCGTGTCGATCTCGACAGACGACATCCGCTCCTTGATCGCGCGCTCCATCCGCAACAGGCCAACGCGGTACTGGTTTTCCATCAGCTCACCAACCGAACGTACACGTCGGTTGCCGAGGTGGTCGATATCGTCGATATCGCCCTTGCCGTCGCGCAATTCCACCAGCGCCTTGATGCAGGCCACGATATCTTCGCGACGCAGCGTGCGTTGGGTATCTTCGGCATCCAGTGCCAAACGCATGTTCATCTTGACGCGGCCAACAGCCGACAGATCATACCGCTCGCTGTCAAAGAAAAGCGTATCAAACAGAGCGCTTGCAGCGTCGACCGTGGGCGGCTCGCCCGGACGCATGACGCGGTAGATGTCCATGAGCGCGGTTTCGCGGTTCATGTTCTTGTCCTGCGCCATGGTGTTGCGCATGTACGGGCCGACATTGATGTTGTCGATGTCCAGAACCGGGATCTCGGTAACACCGGCATCGATCAGTTCCTTGGCCGTACCACCGATCAGATCACCTGCCTTGTCATACTCCAGCGTCAGCTCGTCGCCGGCCTCGACATAAATCGCGCCGGTCTCTTCGTTGATGATGTCCTTGGCGACGAATTTCCCGACGATATGCTCAAACGGCACCAGCAGTTCTGTGACTGCCCCTTCGTCGATCAGTTTCTTGACGGCGCGCGGGGTCACTTTCTTGCCGGCTTCGGCAATCACTTCGCCGGTCTTGGCATCGACGAGATCATAGGTCGGACGGGTGCCGCGCGCGCGCTCGGGGAAGAACGGCGTGACCCAGCCCTTGTTCTTGTTCAGCCTGTAGGAGACCGTGTTGTAATACGCATCCATGATGCTTTCCTGATCCAGCCCCAAGGCATAGAGCAGCGTCGTCACCGGCAGTTTGCGGCGACGGTCGATACGGGCGAACACGATATCCTTGGCGTCGAATTCAAAGTCGAGCCAGCTGCCGCGGTACGGGATGATGCGGCAGGCAAACAGCAGTTTGCCCGAGGAATGCGTCTTGCCCTTGTCGTGGTCAAAGAACACACCGGGGCTGCGGTGCATCTGGCTGACGATCACGCGCTCGGTGCCGTTGACGACGAATGTGCCGTTGGGCGTCATCAGGGGCATGTCGCCCATGAACACGTCCTGTTCCTTGATGTCCTTGACGGATTTGGCGCCGGTATCCTCGTCGACATCAAACACGATCAGACGCAGCGTCACCTTGAGAGGTGCGCTGTAGGTCATGTCGCGCTGCTGACATTCCTCAACGTCATATTTCGGCTTCTCCAGCTCGTACTTCACGAATTCCAGCACGCTGGTCTCGTTGAAATCCTTGATCGGAAAGACCGACTGGAACACGCCCATGATGCCGTCGCCATCGGTTGGCTCGGGTCCATCGCCGGAGTTCAGGAACAGGTCATAGCTGGATTTCTGAACCTCGATGAGGTTCGGCATTTCCAGAACTTCACGGATTTTGCCGTAGTATTTGCGAAGACGCTTCTGGCCAAGGAAGGACTGAGCCATATCAGGTGTCACCTTTCAGTTTTTCTCACTGGTCAAGGATGCCGCCGGGCCCTGGCACCTTAACCATACGAGACAGCGCGTCCGGATCAATTCATGGCCACCGTCCCGAGTGGCGGCCTCCCGATCCAATGAACCGCGCCTTAGAAAAGGTCCCTGTTGCGAGGCCTTTTCTAAGACAGGTTCGGCTGGACCCGGGATATCCCGGGTCCAGCCAAATTTCGCAGGTGCGCTGGCGCGCACCTTTGCCTTAGGCCAGTTCGACCTCGGCGCCAGCTGCTTCCAGCTTGGCTTTGACGTCTTCGGCTTCGTCTTTCGAGACGCCTTCTTTGATCTTGCCACCGGCTTCAACCAGGTCCTTGGCTTCTTTCAGGCCAAGACCGGTGAGACCGCGAACTTCTTTGATCACGTTGATTTTCGAAGCGCCGGCGTTCTTCAGAACGACGTCGAATTCGGTCTTTTCTTCCTCGGCTGCGCCACCGGCGTCAGCAGGACCAGCCATCATGACAGCGCCGCCAGCAGCGGGCTCGATGCCGTATTCATCCTTGAGGATGGTTTTCAGTTCTTGTGCTTCCAGCAGGGTCAGACCAACGATCTCTTCTGCCAGTTTCTTCAGATCAGCCATTTTATCAGCTCTTTCCGTTTACAGTTCGTGTGTTCCAACGACGCGTGTTTATCCACGTGCCGGACTTACGTTGCTCAGGCGGCCGCCTTGTCCTCGATGGTGGACAAGATGGACGCGATGTTGCTTGCAGGTGCGCCAATGGCCCCGGCGATGTTGCTTGCAGGCGCACCGATCATGCCAGCGATGGTAGCAATAAGCTCATCGCGCGACGGCATTTTCGATACGGCCTGAACACCGGCCCGGTCCAACGCGTTCTCACCCATAGCGCCGCCAAGAATCTCAAACTTCTTGTGGTCCTTGGCGAAGTCCTCGGCCACCTTGGCTGCTGCCACGGGGTCTTCGGAATAGGTCAGAACGGTCATGCCCGTCAGGAGCGATGTGATGGACTCACACGGCTTACCGTCAAGGGCGATCTTGGCGAGCCTGTTCTTGGCAACACGCACAGACCCACCCGCTTCGCGTGCACGCGCGCGCAGGTCCTGCATCTCAGCAACTGTCAGTCCGACGTAGTGGCTAACCACAACGACGCCAGAGCTTTCAAAGATCTGGCCGAGTTCCTCGACCACTTTCTCTTTCTGGGCTCTATCCACAGTTTCACTCCAAGTATGGGGGTTGCCCCCCGGCTCATTTTCACCCTGCATATTGGCCGCAGGGCATTCGGGTCCAATTTCAGGGTCCCGAGCCAAAATCACCCGAAGGTGCAGAATGTCTCGTTTCCCATCTCAGGAAGGAATTATTCAGGCAGATGCCTGAACCCTCCGTCTCGGACAGGACAGGGCCGATATGCTGGCCCCGCCATCTGGGGCCGAAGCCCCAAATTCTTGTGCGGCGAACTTATTCGCCGGTTGCGTCACTCACATCGATGGTGACACCCGGGCCCATGGTCGAGCTCAGTGCAATCTTCTTCATGTAGGTGCCTTTGGCACCAGCTGGCTTGGCCTTGGCCACGGCACCCACAAACGCGCGTACGTTCTCGACCAGCTTGGCTTCGTCGAACGACGCCTTGCCGACGCCGGCGTGCACCACACCGGCCTTTTCGGCCCTGAACTGCACTTCGCCACCCTTGGCTGCCTTGACTGCATCGGCCACGTCCATGGTGACCGTGCCGACCTTCGGGTTTGGCATCAGGTTACGGGGGCCCAGAACCTTGCCCAGGCGGCCGACGATCGGCATCATGTCCGGGGTTGCAATGCAGCGATCGAATTCGATCTTGCCGCCCTGAACGGTTTCCATCAGGTCTTCTGCACCGACGATATCAGCACCGGCTGCAGTGGCTTCATCGGCCTTGGCACCTCGGGCAAAGACTGCGACGCGCACGATCTTGCCTGTGCCGTTTGGCAGGCCGATAACGCCGCGCACCATCTGGTCGGCGTGACGCGGGTCAACACCGAGATTCACGGCCAATTCAACGGTCTCGTCGAATTTTGCCTTGGCATTGCTCTTGACCAGGGCAACGGCCTCTTCGACCGAGAGGTTCGCCTTGCCGGCAACCGATTCGCGAGCGGCGCGGGTACGTTTTCCAAGCTTTGCCATCTTACTTAACCTCGATGCCCATGGAGTTGGCAGAGCCAACAATGATCTTCATCGCCGCTTCGATGTCGTTGGCGTTCAGATCTTTCATTTTCGCTTCCGCAATCTCGCGCACTTGCTTGACAGTCACCGAGCCCACAATCTCTCGCGAGGGGGTCTTGGCACCGGATTTCAGCTTGGCGGCTTTCTTCAGGAAGTAGGACGCCGGGGGCGTCTTGATGTCCATGGTAAAGGACTTGTCCTGATAGTACGTGATCACGGTCGGGCACGGCGCACCGGGCTCCAGATCTGCGGTCTTGGCATTGAACGCCTTGCAGAATTCCATGATATTGATGCCGCGCTGACCCAGTGCGGGGCCAACTGGTGGCGACGGGTTTGCCTGCCCGGCGGGCACTTGCAGCTTCATGGAGCCGACGAGTTTCTTGGCCATTGGCCATCTCCTTTTTCACCGGCGGGAAACCCCGCCCTATGAGGCATGACGCGTCACACCCCAGTCTACCAGCGTGGTGCGGCTCGGACACGCGTGTCGTTGCCTCCCACAAACGAACGGCCCTTCTGGCCGCTGGCGGGGCGCACCCCGCCGAACACTCAGGCCTGCTTGCTGACCTGTGTGAATTCCAGTTCGACCGGAGTTTCCCGGCCAAAGATCGACACCGACACCTTGAGGCGCTGGTTGTCGTCGTCCACTTCCTCGATCATGCCGTCGAAATCCTCGAACGGACCGTCGTTGACCTTGACCTTTTCGCCGATCTCGAAATGGATCAGCGTACGCGGCGCTTCTTCGCCTTCCTGCACCCGGTTCATGATCGCGTTCAGTTCGGCATCGCGCATCGGCATTGGCCGCCCCTGCGGTCCGAGGAACCCGGTTACCCGGTTGATCGAGTTGATCAGGTGATACCCCTGATCCGACATTTCCATGTGCACGAGGACATAGCCCGGCATGAAGCGGCGTTCGGTCGTAACCTTCTTGCCGCGGCGAACCTCAATCACTTCTTCGGTCGGAACGAGAACTTCGTCGATATCGTCCTCAAGCCCCTGCTCGGCAACCGATGTGCGGATCTGTTCTGCGATCTTCTTTTCGAAATTCGAAAGAACACTGACCGAATACCACCGTTTCGCCATGAAGCTTGTCGCCCTTGTCTTGTCGAGACATCCACCAGAGGCGCCCCGAAATCTGTAATTCTTTCATACGGTTGACCCGTCATCCGCCGAACAAAAATCGGCGCGCAGCACGAATCGCCGCACGCCATTGTTCAGGGATGGGCGTGACCTAACGCTCCTTGCTCAAATGTTCAAGGGGTTCACAGGCTATTCTTGCACGTTCTCGAAGTGCGCCCTCATAATTGAAGGACGCCGCAATCATACAGCCAGGTTAGATACTATCACATCCGCCGATCTGTGCCAATCGCAGGTTTCTGCCGGGCCTCGCGCAGGCCGCATCCGGTCGCGAATGGCTTGGCGACCGGTGATTCTTGTCTGGCCCAACGTCACGCCGAGGTCGCTTGCGCACTAATGATGTTTGACCGACACCTGCGGGTGAGAATGTAATGGGCTGGCAGATGGAAAGCCAAAAGAATGCGACAGCGCCAACTCAACGGAGCGCATCGCGCATCAATGTTGGAACCGGGAACAGCGTGGCTTTTGTCAGCCAAACATGCTGAGCAGCGCGGTCAGACCGCCACGGATCAGCAAATCGATCAGTGCAAAGAAAGTCGCCGTCAGGGCCGCCATGATCAGCACCATCACCGTGGTCAGAAGCACCTCGCGGCGCGTCGGCCAAACGACCTTGGCAACTTCGGCGCGCACCTGTTGGATGAACTGAATCGGATTGATGGTGGCCATGTGAGGGCCCTTTTCTGCTAGCGATTAGCGGGCACATAACCTTCTGTGCCCGCGGATTCAAGCCGCAGAACGGCGCGACAGGGTTCGAGGGTTCAGAAAACCCACAATTCACGCCGATTTCTGCGTGTCATCTTGGTGTCTCGGCGCCGAATGGCGCGCATTCGGCCAACATCGGACCGGAATAGCGCTTGCCTCTGAACCCCGGCGGTGCAGTCCAGCCTCCAAGGCAAACGGTATCTAAATCGGTTTGATTGGCAGGGGCAGCAGGGTTCGAACCCGCGACCTACGGTTTTGGAGACCGTCGCTCTACCAGCTGAGCTATACCCCTAAGGCCGGGGTTTTCCTATGCCAAGGCGCGCGGGGGGGCAAGAGGGAAATGGCCCTGCGATGCAACAGACGCCAGCCCAATTTTCCCAAGGCGCATGCAGGGCCATTTCCGCCGCCCTCGGGATTGCGTATGAGAAAGAAGGAGCAAACGGGAGCAACAGGTGAGCCTGCGGAAAAAGATCGCGGACAGCGCGTGGTTCAACACGGCAATCGAGGGGGCGTTTGCAGCCTATATCCGATTTGCCTATCGCACTTCGCGGTGGGAGAGGCAGGGTTTCGAGGCAATGGATGAGGTTCTTGCCGAAGGGGAGCCGGTGATCGTCGCCCTCTGGCACCAGCGTTTGATGATGGCGCCTTATCTTTTCAACATGGACCTGGGAAAAATCTGCTCATTGACCTCTGCGGCGCGGGCCGGACGCATGGCCGGTCAGGTTCAGGCGCGCTTTGGCTTTGAAACGATCGCCATGTCGTCGCATATGCGCCATGTCACCCTGTCGCGCGACGTGTTGGGGCGTATGCGTGATGGCTGGTCGATCGGGATCGCCACCGACGGGCCACGCGGGCCTGCGCGTGTCGCCTCAACTGTGCCGCTGGTCTGGGCACGGACGTCAGGCAAGCGGGTGTTCGTGGTCAGTTTCTCGGCGCGCCGGGTTGTCGCTTTTCCCACATGGGACAAGATGTGGTTGCCCGCGCCGTTCACGCGCGGCGTGTTGATGTGCCGGGAATGGCAGGAAACTGTGCCGCGCAGGCCCACTGACGCGGAAACCGAAGCGCTTCGTCAGAAGCTCGGGGTCGCACTTGATGCGGTAACGGATGCGGCGGACGCAGCGGTGGGGCGCGGTTAGAGCAACTTTGCCGCGCTCTCAAGCGCCGGCAGGTCGGCACCGCAAATTTCAGCCTCGTGGCTCAGGATATGGTCGATAGGCCAGGTCCACCACGCCAGTTGCAAGAGCCGGGCGATGGTTTCAGGATCGAACCGCAGGCGCAGCACCTTGCCTGGATTGCCGATGACCACAGCATAATCCGGCACCGCGCCGCCGACCACGGCACCCGCGCCGACGATCACGCCGGACCCAATCCGCGCACCGGGCAGAATACGCGCGCCCTGCCCGATCCAGACATCATTGCCGATGATCGTATCCTGTCCCGGCGCGGGCATTGAAGGTCGTGCATGCGCCGCGCCCCCGTCGAATATGGCAAAGGGGAAGCTCGAAAATCCGTCGTGACGATGCTGTGCCGATGCGGTGATGAACGTCGCGCCATCAGCGATCTGGCAGAACTTGCCAATCACCAGCCGCTCGGGAGAGAAGTCAAAGAGGTAAGGCGCCAGACGCGCGGCCCAACCGGCGGGGTCTGCAGGCGGATCAAACGCGCTGGCATAGGAATAGTCCCCTACTTCGATTCTTGCGTGCTGCAGAACGGCGGAAAGGAACACGGTGCCCGGATGAGCGGACCCATCGGGTAAGCGGATCGGGAAAGCCGTATCGGGCGAGGCGAATCTGGGAGGCATACAGGGGCCTTTCTGTCGGTCCGTGCCAGTCTGTATCGATTCAAACATATTGTCGTCCACCTCAAGTCCGACAATACCACCAGAGGATGAACAGCACGCCCGCAATCAAGCCCAAGAGCCCGGCGGAAACTCCGAGAACGCACGGGGCGCGTCCGCACCCGGCATGTCACCGAGGTTGATCGCCATCAATCCCGTCAGGAACCCCAGCGGAAGCAACACCGCCGAGATCACCGACAACCGCCACAGGGTTCGGTTCCGACGCTCCGAACTGTCGCCGGCAATCTCGTCACAGGTCAATTCCATTTGCTCGGTCAGACCCTCCGGGTCTTTGACAGAGTGGGTCATAGTGTCCTGCGCGTCTGGGAGGTGCAGACTTTTGACGCCGTCAAGCCACACAAGACGCCCGGACGCGAGCACAGTAACCGCATCGCGCTGCGGCTAGTAAACCACCTGCATCAGCGGACCCCCTGCCCCGTGTAATCGCGGCGCGCCGGTCGGCCACTACGGCGACGGTCCGCCGCGACAGGCCGACGATCCGCGTAGGGTCGATCTACAACCGAACCGGTTCGATATCCGACGGATCGGCACCGGGATTTGTATTGACCCCACTCGGGATCACAATGGCGCCGTCGCCCGACACGAGTCGCCTCGACCGTCAGCGCCTCGCGCACCGGCACGGGCAGATATGCGTAGTACTTTTCGATCCAATCCACACTTGCGGGATCAGTGGCGTCACCTGTTCAGCTGCGAATGGCCGAAAAAAAGGCCGCCCCATCTAGGGCGGCCTCTGAAAACAATGTTCGCGGTGTGGCGGCTTGCAGGCAAAGCGCCCTAAACACGTCTGCATGGCGCAGACGCGAAGTGCCTCGATCAGTCGAGGATTTTGCTGACGACGCCGGCGCCGACGGTGCGGCCGCCTTCGCGGATGGCGAAGCGGAGGCCCTGTTCCATCGCGATCGGCGCGATCAGTTCGACGCCGAAGGAGACGTTGTCGCCCGGCATCACCATCTCGGTGCCTTCGGCCAGCGTCACGGTCCCGGTCACGTCCGTGGTGCGGAAGTAGAACTGCGGACGGTAGTTGGCGAAGAACGGCGTGTGACGGCCACCTTCATCCTTGGTCAGGATATAGGCTTCGGCCTCGAACTTGGTGTGCGGGTTCACCGACTTGGGCTTGCACAGCACCTGGCCGCGCTCGACACCTTCACGGTCGATCCCGCGCAGCAGGACGCCGACATTGTCGCCCGCTTCACCACGATCCAGCAGCTTGCGGAACATTTCCACACCGGTGCAGGTGGTCGATTTGGTGTCGCGGATGCCGACGATCTCGATGGTGTCGCCCACGTTGATCACGCCACGCTCGATCCGGCCAGTCACAACCGTACCACGGCCGGAAATCGAGAACACGTCCTCGATCGGCATCAGGAACGGCTGGTCGATCGCCCGCTCGGGGGTCGGGATCCAGCTGTCGACGGCCTCCATCAGCGCGCGGATCGACTTTTCGCCGATCTCTTCGTCGCGACCTTCCAGGGCGGCCAGGGCAGACCCGGGGATGATCGGAATGTCGTCGCCCGGATACTCGTAGGAGGACAGCAGCTCGCGGATTTCCATTTCCACCAGCTCGAGCAGCTCCTCGTCGTCCACCTGGTCGACCTTGTTCATGTAGACGACCATGGTCGGGATGCCGACCTGGCGGCCCAGCAGGATGTGCTCGCGGGTCTGCGGCATCGGGCCGTCAGCCGCGTTCACAACCAGAATCGCGCCGTCCATCTGCGCCGCACCGGTGATCATGTTCTTCACATAGTCGGCGTGGCCGGGGCAGTCGACATGCGCATAGTGGCGCGCATCGGTCTCGTATTCCACATGCGCGGTCGAGATCGTGATCCCGCGCGCTTTCTCTTCCGGCGCGCCGTCGATCTGGTCATATGCCTTGAAATCACCAAAATACTTCGTGATCGCAGCCGTCAGCGTCGTCTTGCCATGGTCAACATGGCCAATCGTGCCAATGTTCACATGCGGCTTGTTACGCTCAAACTTTTCCTTACCCATCTGCAGGCGCCTTCTGTTGATTTTGGGGGGCCGGATCGGCCCGCATTTACGTCGAGTGCGGGCGCGACATATGAGGTTCGGAAGGGAAAATCAAGCCTGTCCTGAGTCGCCCAACGGTCACTCTACCAGAGGTGTAACCGCCGTGAGGGTTTCAGGGCGTTTTTCAAACCAGCCATCTTCCTTGTGGCGCTCGGACAACCAATCGCCCAGTTGGTCCAGCGCATTCGCGGTCAGCCCGTCCATCTGTTCCTGTTTGGTGCGTTCGCGACCCGACCCCTTGAAAAAGGTGGCGGTGGTGGAATCCTCGACCACGGTGATCTGATGCACCTCATCGTTGAGCTTCTTGCCGGCGGCATCGTCCCAGACGGTGACATTGAGGATCAGCATCGAACGCGGGTTATAGATGAACCCTTCGGGGGCCAGCATGTAGCCTTCGACACTGATGCCAAGATGATAGAGCTGATCACCGTCAAAACCACCGAACCGTGCGGCGACCGCGTTCTTGATCGTGCTTTCCCATTCTTCGGGTGTCGCATCGCGCGAGATCGGACCTTGCCGCGCCTTTTTTGCGACGACCACATTGTGGCCAAGGCTGAATGCGCCGAGTGAATCGGGAACGCGGTCCTGCGGACCGACATTGCAGGCCACCATCAGTGTCAGCCCGCCCAGCAGGGCAATAATTCGGATCATGTTACTCACTCGTTAGCCTCGTGTTTTGCACCCAGATAGACCAGCACGCCTGACGGTGCAAACATATGGAGGCTGTCTGTCGCCGATGTGATCGGCCGGCAGCGCGTTCCCGGCGCAATGCCTCCCTCTAAACGCGGATGCACCTCAAGTGAATCGGTTGTTGCGCGGAAAGCCATAGGGTGGTCGCTTGCCGACGCCGGCACGTTTGCCAAGCCATTCGGTCAGGTCGGGTTCATGCCGGGTCTTGCCGCCGCCCATCTCCCAACTGAGACCATCGGTCCAGTTGAATGTGGTGACATCAGCCAAGCCGCCGTCAAGCTCCAGCGATCCCTGCTTGCCGCGCGCCATATTGTACTTCTGAAGCCGCACGCCCTTGCCGCGCCCCATTTCGGGTAGGTCTTCGGTCGGGAACACGAGAAACTTGCCGTTCTGGGACACCACGGCCACGTGATCGCCCAGAACCGGACGACAGATGCAGGCCCGTGCAGCATCACCCACGTTCAGCACCTGTTTACCAGTTCGAGTCTGGGCGATGACATCCAATTCGGGCACCACAAAACCGTTGCCCGCAGTGGAGGCGACCAGCAGCTTGCGCTCTGGCGCATGAATGAACAGGTCGACGATCTCGGCCTCGTTTGGCAAATCGACCATCAGGCGCAGCGGTTCGCCCATACCCCGCCCGCCCGGCAGGTTGGCGGCGGACAGGGTATAGAACCGCCCGTTGCTGCCAAAGACCAACAGGCGGTCGGTGGTTTCCGCATGAAAGATGAACCGCGGACCATCGCCGTCCTTGAACTTCAACTCGCGGTTCAGGTCGATATGACCGGTCATCGCCCGGATCCAGCCCATCTGTGAACACACCACCGTAATCGGTTCGCGATCGATCATGGCCTCGAGCGGCACCTCTTCGACCTCGCCCGCCTCTTCCAAGAGCGTGCGTCGAGTACCGGATTCATAATCCTTGCCAAATGTCTTCTTGGTTTCCTTGAGCTGTTCGGCGATTTTTGCCCATTGCAGGCTCGGATCGGCAAGAAGGTCTTCGATTTCGGCACGCTCTTTCATCAACGCATCATATTCGTTGCGCAGTTCCATCTCTTCGAGACGGCGCAGGCTGCGCAGGCGCATGTTCAGGATCGCTTCAACCTGAATCTCGGAGAGTTCGCCTTCACCTTCCGGCGGGGATTGATAGTCGCTCTCGGACGTGGCACGCACAAAGTCGCGGGACCAGTCCTCGCGCATCAGCGCGGTCTTGGGGTCGTCATCATAGCGAATGATGTCGATCACCCGGTCGAGATTGAGGAAGGCCACGATAAAGCCTTCGAGCACTTCGAGCCGGTGGTCGATCTTGGCAAGGCGGTGGCGACTGCGGCGCAGCAGAACTTCCTGCCGGTGATCAAGGAATGCGCGCAACACTTCCTTGAGCGAGCAGACCTTGGGCGTAACCCCGTCGATCAGCACGTTCATGTTCAGCGAGAACCGCACCTCGAGATCGGAGTTGCGATAGAGCATGCCCAACAACACTTCGGGATCCACGTTCTTTGACCGAGGCTCGAGAACCATGCGGACGTCATCGGCACTCTCGTCGCGAATATCGGCGAGAATCGGGATCTTCTTGGTCTGGATCAGGTCGGCGATCTTTTCGATCAACCGGGATTTCTGCACCTGGTAGGGTATCTCGGTGACCACGACCTGCCACTGTCCACGGCCCAGATCCTCTATCTCGTACTTGCAGCGCAGCCGGAACGATCCACGCCCGGTGCGATAGGCATTGGCGATGTTCTCCGGAGGTTCGACAATCACGCCGCCCGTCGGAAAATCGGGCCCCGGCATATATTTGAGCAATGTGTCATCGCGCGCGTCCGGCGTCTTGATCAGATGCAAGCAAGCGTCGCAAAGCTCGGCAATATTGTGCGGTGGGATGTTGGTCGCCATACCGACGGCAATGCCGCTGGAACCGTTGGCGAGAAGATGTGGGAACTGTGCAGGCAGGACCACCGGTTCGGTGAGCGTGCCGTCATAGTTGTCGCGGAAATCGACCGCGTCCTCGTTCAGCCCTTCCAGCAGCGCCTCGGCAACGATGGTCATCCGCGCCTCGGTATAGCGCGAGGCGGCGGGGTTATCACCGTCGATATTGCCGAAGTTCCCCTGCCCGTCGACCAGCGGATATCGCACGTTGAAATCCTGCGCGAGCCGGGCCATGGCGTCATAAATGGCGGCGTCGCCATGCGGGTGATAGTTGCCCATCACGTCACCGGAGATCTTGGCGGACTTGCGAAAGCCGCCATTGCTGGAGAGCCGCAATTCGCGCATCGCATAAAGGATTCGCCGGTGTACCGGTTTGAGCCCGTCGCGTGCATCCGGCAAAGCCCGGTGCATAATTGTCGATAACGCATACGTGAGGTAGCGCTCGCCGATTGCGCGACGCAGCGGCTCGGCCACTTCGCCGATACCTTTTTCGGGCTTCATGTTGGGGTCATCAACCAGATCACTCATAGATGCTGTGATACGCGCCTGATCGAGCCGGGTAAAGCGACCCGCTTCGTTTTTGGTTGCCCAATGTCGATTTTCGCAGGATGACGATATTTCCGCACTCTTCCCCATGCATCGAATCGACGCGTTCGCTATGATTGGATTGTTGTTTGGTGAGTGACCGGGTTTCTGGTTGGTGATTTTTTTGGTTGGAGGGCGCCCTATGCGCTTGGTTCTTGTTTCTTTCGCCGTTCTGGCGCTGGTGTTCTACGAAATGAGCGGGGGGTCTGATTTTCAGCCGCCCGACCGTCCACAGATTGCCGAAACTGCAAATGCGGCGGCAACCGATAAGGCCCCCCGTCGCGTCGACATCGTTGCGGACAAACCGGTTCGCGTGGCACCCGCGACCCTGGTGAGCAAATCGGCGATCGTGCCGGCAGTGGCGAAAGAACCCGAGACAGCCAAAGCCGAACCACGGGCGCCATCAGCGGAGCTTCAACAGGTGCGGGCCAGTCTGAGCCAGGGCCTGACACTGGTTTCGAATGGTGCGCAAGCGTCTGATCTGTCGCTGGTCTCATTGGAACTTGGCGCTGCCGGCTTGAGCCGCGCCAACTCTGCCACCGAATCAGATGCTGCCACCGAAACGGCAAGGCAAATCGACGGTTTTGCGCCGCAGGATGCCGACCTGCGCGAAATCATCGGAACGCGGGTCAACATGCGCGATGGACCCGGCACGATCTATCCAGTCGTTGCACGGTTGAATATCGGCCAATCTGTTGAGGTGTTGAGCGAAAGCGGCACCGGATGGTTGCGCCTGCGTACCGTGCCCGGACAGCAACTTGGCTGGATCTCCGCATCATTGGTCAGCAAGGCCGGACGCTAGTCTTCGGTATTGCCGAGACGGAGTGAGTTCTGTTGCAGTGCGCCGCCACAGCGGGCATAGGCATTGACCAAGAGTCATCAACAGGCGCATCCCATGCAGAAGTCCATCCTAATTACCGGTTGTTCCTCGGGCATTGGTCTGGACGCGGCACAAACCTTGCGCAGGCTGGGATGGCGCGTATTCGCGGCGTGCCGGCAACAGGAGGATTGCGACCGGTTACGCGCCGAGGGGCTTGAAAGCCCCCGCATCGACTATTGCGATGCAGACAGCATTAGAAGCGGATTGGAACATGTGCTCGAGGCGACGGGGGGCACGCTGGATGCACTGTTCAACAATGGCGCACACCAACTGGCCGGTCTGGTCGAGGATTTATCGACCGATGGCCTGCGTGCCATTTTCGAGGCCAACTTCTTTGGCTGGCATGAACTGACCCGACGGGTGATCCCGGTCATGCGGGCGCAGGGGCATGGGCATATCGTGCAATGCTCGTCAGGGCTCGGGTTTCTCGCGATCCCCTGGCGCGGCGCCTATGCGGCGACCAAACATGCGCTGGAAGGGCTGAGCGATACGATGCGAATCGAGTTGCGGGACACCGGTATCCAGGTGGTACTGATCGAACCCGGCCCGATCACGACGATGTTTCGCGAGAAAGGTATCCCCTATTTTGAAGAGTACATAGACTGGCGAAATTCCCCGCGCCGCGCGGACTATGAAGCGCACCTGATACCGCGCATGTACGAAGGCACCGGGCCAGAAAGGTTCGAATTGCCTGCGAGCGCTGTCACCGCAAAACTGGTGCGGGCCCTTGACAGCGCCGCGCCTGCGCCACGGTACTATGTGACGATGGCGACCTATATCGGCGGTTACCTGAAACGGGTACTGTCAAGCCGGATGATTGACCGCATCGTGTCGCGGATCTAGATTTAGCGGTTCGCTTTTGCGCCTTGGGCGACTACATCACTGCGCAGGTGACAAGACCTTGGAGGCGATATGAACGATCTACTCTTTCCGGTGATCCTTGTGGCGATGGCCGCCGTGGTGATCATCCTGATGATCGGCATCGGTGGGTTCGCCAAGGGTGGCGCGTTCAATCAGAAATACGGAAACAAGATGATGCGCCTGCGGATCATCGCGCAGTTTGTCGCAGTATGCCTCATTCTGCTCTTTGTCTGGCTGCGTGGAAGTGGAGGTTGACGACATGGTGGTCCTGAACAAGATCTATACGCGCACCGGCGATGGCGGCGATACCGCGCTCGGTAATGGTGATCGCATTGCCAAGAACGCATTGCGGGTGTCTGCCTATGGTACATCGGATGAACTCAACAGTTTCGTCGGTGTTGCCCGCCTGCATGCCGAGGGCGAGACCGACACGGCCTTGTCGCGCATTCAGAACGATCTTTTCGATCTCGGCGCCGATCTGTGTCGGCCCGACATGGACAAGGATGCCTCGGCGGAATACCCGCCGCTGCGCATGATCGATGCGCAGGTGGACCGGTTGGAAGCCGAGATTGACGCGATGAACGCGCATCTGAGCCCGCTGCGCAGTTTCATCCTGCCCGGTGGCAGCGCCCTGGCGGCGCAATTGCATGTGTGTCGCACAGTGTCGCGCCGCGCGGAACGGCTGGCGGTCGAACTGGCCGCGTCTGAGCCGGTGAACACGTCGGCGGTCAAATATCTGAACCGGCTAAGCGACTGGTTCTTCGTCGCGGCGCGGATGGCGAACGACAACGGCAAAGCCGATGTTCTATGGGTTCCCGGAGCAAATCGCTGAGTCACCATCAGCCAACCGCGCTTCCGTCTTTCCTGGTAGAAAACAAGAAACGCGACGTCCAACCCGGAAAACGTGACGATTTTGCCCTGTTTCCCGCTGCTTTGCCCCGCTATCAACTTCAGGAATGCATCGGACCGAGTCGATGACCGGCTTGGTCCTATTTGAGGAGAGAACCGCAGATGAAGGTATTGGTGCCTGTCAAGCGCGTGATCGACTATAACGTGAAGGTTCGCGTGAAGGCGGACGGGAGCGGTGTCGATCTGGCCAATGTGAAGATGTCGATGAACCCGTTCGACGAAATTGCCGTCGAAGAGGCCATTCGCCTGAAAGAAGCAGGGAAGGCCGAGGAGATCATCGCAGTGTCCATCGGCGTGAAGCAGTCGCAGGAAACCCTGCGCACTGCGCTGGCTATGGG
Organism: Sedimentitalea todarodis; assembly: GCF_032595355.1. Classification (NCBI taxonomy): domain Bacteria; kingdom Pseudomonadati; phylum Pseudomonadota; class Alphaproteobacteria; order Rhodobacterales; family Paracoccaceae; genus Sedimentitalea; species Sedimentitalea todarodis. Next base: position 105,421 of record NZ_JASMWN010000011.1, read on the forward strand.
TGCTGACCGGGCGATTCTGGTTGTGGCGGCGGATGACGTTCACACCGATATCGAACCTCTGGCGGTTGCCAAGATTCTCAAGGCGATCGTTGACGAAGAGCAGCCGGGTCTGGTGCTGTGCGGCAAACAGGCGATCGACAATGACATGAACGCCACAGGCCAGATGCTGTCGGCCCTACTGGGCTGGTCGCAGGGCACCTTTGCCTCCGATTTGGACATCGATGGCGACAGCGCGGTTGTCACGCGCGAAGTCGACGGCGGGTTGCAGACCATCAAGGTCAAGATGCCGGCCATCGTGACCGTGGACCTGCGCCTGAACGAGCCGCGCTATGCCAGCCTGCCCAACATCATGAAGGCCAAGAAAAAGCCCCTGGACGAAAAGACGGCTGCGGATTACGGCGTTGATGTCAGCCCGCGTCTTGAAATCGTCAGCACGGCCGAGCCTGCAACCCGCGCTGCCGGGATCAAGGTCGCGTCGGTGGACGAGCTGGTTGCGAAACTCAAGGAAGTGGGAGCTGTATAATGGCTGTTCTTTTGCTTGCCGAAGTCACCGATGGTGAACTGGCGATGGACGCGACCGCCAAGGCGGTCACCGCTGCAACGAAACTGGGCGATGTGACTGCGCTTTGCTGTGGTGCGTCTGCGGCCGCCGCGGGTGAAGCCGCCGCCAAGATCGATGGCGTATCCAAGGTCCTGGTCGCCGAGGATCCGTCGCTGGGCCACCGCCTGGCGGAATCGACGGCTGCGCTGATCGTGTCACTGGCCGGAGATTACGATCATATCGTTGCCCCTGCCACGACCGACGCCAAGAACGTGATGCCACGGGTTGCTGCACTGCTGGACGTGATGGTGATTTCGGATGTGTCCGGCGTTGTCGATGCCGACACCTTCGAGCGCCCGATCTATGCCGGCAACGCCATCCAGACCGTGAAATCCGCCGATGCGAAAAAAGTCGTAACCATCCGGACATCGACATTTGATGCCGCCGGTGAAGGTGGATCGGCCACCACTGAAACCATTTCTGCCGCAGAGAACCCCGGCCTGTCGGAATGGATCGAGGACAAGGTCGCCGAAAGCGACCGCCCCGAGCTGACCAGCGCGGGCGTGGTTGTATCCGGTGGTCGTGGCGTCGGATCGGAAGAGGACTTTGCGCTGATCGAGAAGCTCGCGGACAAGCTGGGCGCGGCTGTTGGAGCCTCGCGCGCCGCGGTCGACTCGGGCTATGCCCCGAACGACTGGCAGGTCGGTCAGACCGGCAAGGTTGTCGCCCCCGATCTTTATGTTGCCGTTGGCATTTCCGGTGCGATCCAGCACCTCGCCGGTATGAAGGACAGCAAGATCATCGTCGCGATCAACAAGGACGAAGAGGCCCCGATCTTTCAGGTCGCCGATTTCGGTCTTGTCGCTGACCTCTTCACCGCTGTTCCAGAACTCACCGAGAAGCTCTGAAGCACCGAAATACATGCCCTGCCCTTTGCGGGCAGGTTCAGATACAATGACAATGCCCCCGCAAACAGCGGGGGCTTTTCACATCCAGTGGCGCAGCGGGCTCGACCCTAGCCAGCGAGGCTTGCACCGGGGCGGAACGCACCGAGTGACTTCGCCAGATCAACATAACCATCTACATTGCTGAAGTAGGACTTGAGATTGCCGCCCACCGAACTGGATTTGTAGTATTTCGAGAATTCGTCGATCTTGACGCCAAACTCCCTCAACTCCTTGCACAGGCGGTCGCCCTTTGCGGCCACAGAGCTTGCCTTTTCGATTTTCTTGCCAATCCCGGCGGCCTCCTTGCGGAGGTTGGCGAACTCTGCAGCCCGTTTCTGAAATTCCTTGTTGTTGAACAGTTCCTGAACGCTCTTGTCTGCCGCCAGATCGCGACCCGCCTTGATCTGGGAATCCAGCATGACGATGGTTTTCTTCAATTCCATCTTCAGCGTCGCCAACTCTGAATTGCGTTGTTTCACGATCGTCTCAAGCTCGAGCACATGCTTGCCGATTGAGCTGCTGCCCAATGGATCCAGCGCGGAAGAGATCTGCTTGAGATCGCTTTCAACGTTCTTGATGACCTTCTGTTCAAGATCATTGTCCCGCGCGACGGTTTTCGCAAATCCGATAAGCCCGCCCAGCCCGCTCAGCGACGCCGCCGCGATTCCCAGGCCCAGGACCAGCGGCGCAGCCGTGCCGGCGCTGGCGACGAGGGCGACCACGCCGACCGCAATCGCCGACACGATCAGCACCCCCTTGATCACCTTGCCCAGGACCATCCGGGTCTTCTTGTCCTTCAGCAACTTGGCACCAGCCTGTTTCTTGGCCAACATGATGGCAATCTCGGCCTGCTGGTCGATCACGTTCTGGGCCCAATTCTTGGACAAGTCCTCAAAATCGTCCTCAAGCGCAGCAACATAACTGTTCAGCTTATCCAGCTTGTTGAGTTCGCCGCCGAGCTTCTTGAAGTCACCCTCTGTCTTCGGCGTCATTTTCTTGATTGCCTTGTGCAGCGCCTTGGCCTCGTCGATTTTCTGTTGCTTTTCCTTCAGCCACTTTTCGAAATGCGCCAGCTGACCAATGATGAGCTTCTCGTATTGCTTGGCAAAGTTCTTTTCGATCTTCTTGGCCAGCGCGACCTCGGTGCCATCAAGAGGAAACGCGCAATCCAGCTTGACGTCCAGCGATGGCGTCAGGTCCGCAGTGCCCTTGACCTTGAACTTCTTCTCGAACTTGAACGTGTGGTTCACCGTGGCCATGCCTGTCTCCTCATATGCGCCGCATCGGATGCTTCATGCGAGACGGTAGGACGGCGACGGTTCCAGGTCTATGATCTTGTTCACACAGCGCGAGGCTGCACCCCGATCAGACCCCGAGGCACCAGCGCATCACCGCCTTTTGCGCGTGCAGGCGGTTTTCGGCTTCGTCGAAGATCACCGAATTCGGACCATCCATGACCTCGGATGTGACCTCTTCCTCGCGGTGAGCGGGCAGACAATGCATGAACAGCGCGTCAGGCTTGGCCTCTGCCATCAGCGCGGCGTTGACCTGATAGGGGCGCAGCATATTGTGCCGCCGCTCGCGGGCGGATTGCGCGTCATGCATCGACACCCAGGTATCGGCCACCACCAGATCGGCACCCTGCACCGCCGCGCGCGCGTCGCGTTCGATGGTGACGGTCGCCCCTTGCTGGCGGGCAAACCCGACGAAATCGCCATCGGGGTCAAGCTGCGCGGGACCGGTGAACGTGAAATCGAACCCGAACTGTCCGGCCGCATGAAGGAACGAGGCACAGACGTTGTTGCCATCCCCCGTCCACACCACCTTCTTGCCCGCGATCGGACCGCGATGCTCCTCGTAGGTCATGATGTCGGCCATGATCTGGCAGGGGTGGGTGCGGTCGGTCAGCCCGTTGATAACCGGCACATCTGCGTATTCGGCCATTTCGATCAGAACGGATTCATCGAAGGTCCGGATCATGATCATATCGACATAGCGGCTGAGCACGCGGGCGGTGTCGGCAATGGTCTCGCCATGTCCAAGCTGCATGTCATTGCCCGACAGCACCATGGTTTCACCGCCCATCTGGCGGACACCGACATCAAAGCTGACCCGGGTGCGGGTCGAGGGCTTTTCGAATATCAGCGCAACAATGCGCCCGGCAAGCGGCAGTTCGTCGTCCGGCGCGCCCTTGGGGCGATCGTGCCGGGCGTTTTTCATCCGCCCGGCGGTTTCGATCATCTGCCGCAGCGAGGTTGAATCGGTTTTGTGGATATCGAGGAAATGGTTCATGTTAGTGCCTTTTTCCTGGGCAGGGTTAAGCGGGACCGGGTGGGGGCCAGCCCCCACACCCCCGGAGTATTTTCGCAAAGATGAAGTTCAGGCGGTTTCCAGACTGGTCGCCGCGCGATCAAGGCGCGCCACAGATTCGGCAATCTCGTCTGCGCTGATGGTGAGCGGAGGCAGCAGACGGATGACGTTGTCTGCTGCGGGAACGGTGATCAGCTCTGCATCATAGGCGGCATTGACCACATCGAGATTGGTCACCTTGCATTTGACGCCAAGCATGAGACCCGTGCCCCGCACCGCCTCAAATGTGTCGGGGTGGCCAGCGACCAATCCCTCCAGCGCCTGTCGCAGCTGGCCGGCCTTGCGGTTGATATCGGCAAGGAACGCGGGCTCGGCAACGATATCCATGACCGCGCACCCCACGGCGCAGGCCAGAGGGTTGCCGCCATAGGTCGACCCGTGAGTGCCCGCTGTCATACCGGCAGCGGCCTTTTCGGTTGCCAGCACTGCGCCGAGAGGAAAACCGCCACCGATGCCCTTGGCAACCATCATGATATCAGGTGCGATGCCCGCCCATTCATGGGCAAACAACCGACCGGTCCGGCCCACGCCGCATTGCACCTCGTCCAGGATCAGAAGGAGATCATGGGCATCACAGATTGCACGCAATTCCTTGAGGTGTTGATCGGGTAACGGGCGGATACCGCCTTCGCCCTGAACCGGCTCGATCAGGATCGCCCCGACCGTGTCGATGATCGCCGCGCGCACAGCATCGATATCAGCCCAGGGCAGATGAACAAAGCCCGGCAACAGCGGGCCAAATCCCTTGGTCATCTTTTCCGACCCCGCCGCAGCAATGCCGGCCGAGGATCTGCCATGAAAAGAGCCGTCAAAGGTGATGATATCGGTCTTGTCGGATTGGCCTTTGTCATACCAGTATTTGCGCGCCATCTTGATCGCCAGTTCGCAGGACTCGGTCCCGGAATTGGTGAAGAATACGGTATCAGCAAAGGTTGCCGCGACCAGCTTGTCAGCCAGCGCCTGTTGCTGCGGGATCTGATAGAGGTTGGACACGTGCCAGAGCGATTGCGCCTGATCGGTCAAGGCTTTGACCAGAGTCGGGTGGGCATGGCCCAGGGCGTTCACGGCGATCCCCGCCCCAAGGTCGAGAAAGCGTCGCCCGTCCGCCTCGATCAGCCAACTGCCCTCGCCTTTGACAAAGCTGAGCGGCGCGCGGTTATAGGTCGGCAGAACAGACGGGATCATCGGATCATCCTTTTCAGGCAAGAAGCCCTGTGAGTGACTCACTTTGGGCGGTGTCGTCAACGATTTTATGGGAAGGGCGCGCCTCGGACGGGCGCAGGGTCAAACGAGCCGGTTACGCGGTGATGCGTCGGCGTCGCAACGAAATGAGATGTTCGTTCTTGACCATGAATCGCTTGATAGCGAAGGAAATCACGCTTGCAAAGCCCAATTTTCAGGCCATCCCGGAACGACGATGGATTGAACCGCGCGTGGAACGTACTAGGAACACGAAGAATGCCAGGCGAGAGGCGTTCCGCCGTCCGGTGAAGTCTGCCATAGTCGCCACCAGCATTGCCAGGGAGCCTCGAATGTCACAGCCAGCCACCGCGACCAGCACTGACGTCGGTCCCGATCTAGACGTTCTTGTGATCGGGGCGGGGATATCGGGGATTGACGCCGCCTATCATCTGACCACGACCATGCCGAAACAGCGGTTTGCCATCCTTGACAGCAAGCGGGATATCGGCGGGACCTGGCGCACCCACAAGTTTCCCGGCATCCGCTCTGACAGTGATCTGTTTACCTTTGGTTTCAAATGGAAACCCTGGACGGGCATCCCGATCGCGACGGCCAAGGAGATCCTTGCCTATCTTGACGAAGCCATCGAAGAAAACGACCTGCGCCGCCATATTCGGTTTGGTCGAACCGTGGAACGCGCCGAATGGGACAGCGACGACAGCATCTGGCAGGTGGCCGTCAGGCATTCGCAGGGGACAGAAACCATCCGTTGCCGGTTTCTCTGGATGTGCTCGGGCTACTACCGTCATTCCGAGGGCTATCAACCGGAGTGGCCCGGGATGGCCGATTTTGAGGGGCAGATCGTCCATCCGCAAACCTGGCCCGAGGACCTGGATCACACCGGCAAGCGGGTTGTGGTGATTGGTTCGGGGGCAACGGCGGCAACGTTGGTTCCGGCACTTTCAAAGACTGCAAAGCATGTGACGATGCTTCAGCGGTCACCCACCTACTACTATCCCCGCCCGGCGACAGATGATTTTATCGAAACCCTGCGAGCGCTCGACCTGCCGGCGGCGTGGGAGCATGAAATTCTGCGGCGCAGGTTTCTGCATGAACAGCAAATCATCACGCGGCGTTCATTCGAAGAGCCAGACGCGCTGGCGGCCGATCTCATCGCGGCAACGCAGGCCTACCTGGGACCGGATTATGATGTCGCGACGCATTTTACCCCGTCCTACCGCCCCTGGCGGCAACGCCTCGCGATCGTGCCGGAAGGGGATCTGTTTGTTGCGATCCGATCGGGCAAAGCGTCGGTTGTCACCGACACCATCGCGCGGTTCACCGCGCACGGGCTGGAATTGGACTCCGGTGAAGAGCTTGATGCCGACATTGTCGTGACCGCGACCGGCTTGGTCTTGAATGCACTTGGAGATATCGAATTTTCTGTCGATGGCAAAGCAGTCGATATTTCGCAGAGCTGGACCCATCGGGGGGTCATGCTGACCGGATTGCCAAATCTTGCCATGGTGTTTGGCTATCTGCGGACCAGTTGGACCATGCGTGCCGACATGGTGTCGACCTATGTGTGCCGCCTGATTGCGCATATGCAGGAGCGGCAGGCCGCATCGGTTGTTCCCGCGCTGCGCCCCGAGGATGCGGACATGCCAGCCCGACCCTGGGTCGACCCCGAGAACTTCAATGCGGGCTATATCTTGCGGGGGCTGGACATCATGCCGAAACAGGGCGATCGGCAACCCTGGCTCATGACACAGGATTACTTCTCGGATCGCGAGACTTTACCTGTTGCCGATCTTGAGGATGGCACCCTGCGGTACTCCCCCGGCTGATAGCGCTTGTACCGGACCACGCTCCGGGCCATGCCAAGGGCATGTTCGTTCCCAAAGCACAGAATCCGGCCCTTGCTGCCCTCCTTATCCTGCTTGCAACCGCGTTTATCGCGGCAACGACCCTGTTTGCAAAAGCACTGGGTACCGATGCCCTGGGGCCGGCCTTGCCGGTGCTGCAGATCAGTCATGGGCGGTTTCTGTTCGCCTTTGCCGCGCTCGCCGGCATTGCAGCGGTTGCGCGACCGTCACTCAGCCGACCCAACTGGCGCCTGCATATCGGGCGCACGACGTTTGGTTGGCTTGGCGTCACGTTGATGTTTGCCTCGGTCGCCTACATCCCGCTGGCAGATGCCACGGCGATCTCTTTCCTGAATCCGGTCTTTGCGATGGTGTTGGCGATACCGCTCTTGGGCGAACGCGTCGGCCCCGTGCGCTGGAGTGCCGCAGGAATTGCGCTTGTTGGCGCGATGATCCTGCTGCGCCCGACACCTGACAGCTTTCAACCCGCGGCAATGCTGGCGCTGGCGGCGGCAATGGTGATGGGCATGGAGTTGATCTTTATCAAGAAGCTCTCGGGACGCGAGCCGGTTTTTCAGATCCTGTTGGTCAACAATGCAATCGGGCTTGGCATTGCCACGGTGGCGGTTGTCCCCTTCTGGACACCGCCGACGGGGCCGCAATGGGTGGCGCTTGCCGGGTTGGGTATCCTGATGGCCTGCGCCCAGACGCTGTTTGTCAATGCGATGGCCCGGGCCGATGCCAGCTTTGTCGCGCCGTTCAGCTATGCCACCCTGATCGCCGCAGCGGTCTACGATTTTGTCGGCTTTGGTGTCGTACCCGATGCGATTTCGCTGATCGGGGCCACGACGATCATCGCCGGCGCGCTGTTGCTGGCGTTGCGCGAGGCGCGGGTCAGGCCGACCGCCACGCAAGACGCCTTGTAACTCGGGCCACAGTGATTAGAATAGGGACCCGAGAGACATCAAAAGCGGCCTGTTACGGGGGCCGCTTTTTAGCTGGAAAGGTAGCCCATGTCCTGGACTGACGAGCGCGTCGAGACGCTCAAGAAAATGTGGGGGGAAGGCCAGTCGGCCAGCCAGATCGCAAAAGAACTTGGTGGAGTGACCCGCAACGCGGTGATCGGCAAGGTGCATCGCCTTGGCCTGTCCAACCGCAATTCCGGCGCTACCGCCGCTGCCAAGCCCGAGGCCAAGGCCAAGCCCGCCGCCGCGCCCAAGCCCGAGCCAAAGCCGCGCCCGATGCCCAAGACCGAGGCCGCAAGGCCGGTGCCGGAGCCTTCGACCGAAGTCAAACCTGTCGCGCATGTGCGCAAGCAGATCATTCCGGCCGGTCAGCCGCTGCCACCGCAGCCATCCGCCAACGAGATCAGCCCCGAAGCATTGGCCAAGGTCAACGAGGTTGAAAAGAAATCCAAGAAGATCAGCCTGATGGAACTGACCGAGCGCACTTGCAAATGGCCGGTTGGTGATCCGGCAACCGAAGATTTCTGGTTCTGCGGTCTGCCTGTTCAAGCGGGCAAGCCCTATTGCGAGGCCCATGTTGGCGTCGCGTTTCAACCGATGAGCGCCCGACGCGACCGTCGCAGATAAGCAACTGGATCGGTCGCCGCGGCCCTGTGCGGCGACGCAGACCACTGGCTGTGTTCCAAGGCGTTTCACGTTTAGTTTGGATCATCTGCTATCATCGAACACCTTGAAATTCATGATTTCAGGCAGCCTCGATGGTCAAGGCTTGGCGCGGAACGCTTCAGGCCATGGAGTTTCCACCCTGCGCAAGTTCGTCTCCCATTTCCCACCACGTCTGCGGGAAACGCCGGTTTCAGACGTTCCTCTCAACGGGCTGCACAGAAGGTCAGGGTTCAACCGACGAACCTGCCCCGCGTAACCGGGGCAGGCCATGCTATGATCGTTCCGTTTCGTCTCGAGATCAGTTGGCGGCCGGAGCCGAAGAGGTGAAATTCGGAATCGGGCTTGCTGAGGCGTGCGTTGGTTCGATCTTGGGCCAATTGCCGTTGGCGAGGTTGAGATTGCCCGGAATATCCTCTTCCCAGAACCCGACCACGTTTTCGGTAATGTTGAGATAGAGCTTGTCATCAACGATCCGCCAAAGGTTTGGATTGCCCGGCACCTTGCCGCCCTTGCTAACGCCATAGGCGCAGTGCCCGTCGAACTGGGGCGCGTATTTCTCGGGATCTGCAAGAAACAGGTCGCGGTTCTCTTCACTGGCAAAGGCAAAGGTCGCACCGTTGTAATCCGTGGTGATGTCAGCCCGGCCTGGAACGCCGCCAGGCTGCTTGGTGCCGACCGGGTTCTGTGTCAGGCTGCGATACGCCACCACATCGTAGCCGGAGACCGCGTAGCTGGTGCCATCCACGTATTGTTCACCGGCAAACACCGGAAGCGCCAGAGTCGTGGCGGCGACAATGGCCAAGGCGAAACGTTTCATCGCAAATCCTTTCATGCGTTGCGTCGGCCCAATGCCGCCCGCGTGGCGCAACTCTATCCGATGGTTTTCAGGATGCGCAGCCCTGCTCGCGCGGGTGTGAGGGAACCGGATGGCGCGTGACCGGAATGCGGTGAAATGTTTCAGAATGCAGGGGGTTCACCGCAGGATCGGCGGCTTGTCCGGGTCGGTTCCCGGCGCGGCGTGTCCGGCCACGTCCGGTTCCGGCGGCCCGGGCAGATCAAATCGCAAACCGAACCGATCCAGTTTGGCCGTTATCCTGTCTGCGGCCTCAAAGAACGCAACGTCGATTGACCCGGCCTCGACACCGGAAAACGTCAGCGCTTCGCCCGCGGCCTTGGCCAGGGCGGCCTGTGCCTCGGGGCGAGCCTCAACAAATCCCAACAGGTGTCCGTGCGATCCGTTCTCATACTCCACGCCCACCAGGTAGGCCGCCTGCGCATATCCTGATGCCGTGGCGAGTTTTGTATCCAGTGCTGAGATCACCGCCTCAGGCAAACCGACCGGGACAGAGATTTCGGAAATCCGCGATGTGATTTCGTCCGGCGCATGTGTCAATGTTTCAGACAGCCATGCCAGAGCGTCAGCGGGAATCAGGATCGACGATGGCGCGACGTCGAGATTGAGACCCATTCCAATCCCCTGCCCCGCCAGCATCCGCGACAGGACCCGTCCCGATAGCGCCGCATAGGGTGCCGGGCGGCCAATGAACTGAGCAAGCCGTGTTTCGCGGTCAAAGGCCAATACGAATTGCCCGTCTGCCAATTCGAACACCTCAGGCGAGAGGGAGTCGCCCTGCGCCTCTTCGGTAAGCAACAGGAACAGTTCATTGTCGCCCAGGCGCTCGTAAAAGCGAAGCCGCGCGGCATCATCGTCAGGGGCCGCAAACATTGCGGCATGCGCTGTGTCCAGCGGGGTCGTTTCGGTCATGTCAACACCTCCTGCACCCGGCTGCGCAGGACCGGCAGCAAGTCGGATTCAAACCACGGGTTTTTCTTCAGCCATGCGGTATTGCGCCAGGACGGATGAGGCAAGGGAAACACGCGCGGCGCATGGTCCCGCCAGCCTTCGACGACGCGCGTCACCGGCTGTCGTGTCTCCAGATGCCATTTCTGCGCGTGGCCACCCACCAGGATCGTCAGGCGAACCTCACGCAACAGATCCATCACGTCACGACGCCAGGTTCTGGCGCAGATCGGCGGCGGCGGCAGATCGGCGTTGCGCGTATCATATCCCGGAAAGCAGAATGCCATCGGCACCACCGCCACTCTGTCGAGGTCATAGAAGGTCGCCGCGTCAATGCCCAGCCAGTCGCGCAATCGGTCACCCGACGGATCCGTGAACGGACGCCCCGAAGCATGTACCCGCGCGCCGGGCGCCTGGCCAGCGATCAGCAGTCGCGCGCCAGGTCGAAACCACACCACGGGACGGGGCTGGTGGCCGATTGCCGTCGCGGCAAACCGGTCGGCACAAAGCGTGCATCCTGCGATCCGCTCCACGAGCGGCAGTGCTTCGTTCGTGTCTCCGCTCAGCTTGGCCATTCGACATCGAGGCAATCTGATCTGCCGATTGTCAAGCAGCCTTGACTGATCCGAGAGTCCGAGACCGATTGAAACATGGTTACTTCCTTCACACTTCGACATAAAATGGCCAGACTCGCACATATATATCGTTAACATTCCTCTGATACCGAGAGGATCACAGGCAAAAACTCCAGGCGACATCGGGCGAACGTCGCTGCAAACAACAAGAAACCGATGCTAGAGTTCGACAATGTCAGCAAGTCTTTCTGGACAGGCACCCGTCGCAAGGTGATTCTGGACCAGGCGTCGTTTCGCGTCGATCTCGGAAATTCGCTCGGCATACTGGCGCCGAATGGCACCGGCAAGACGACGTTGATCAACATGATGGCCGGGCTGGAAAAACCGGATGAAGGCGAAATCCGGCGCGGGTGCAGGGTGTCCTTTCCGCTTGGTTTCATGGGGGGGGTCGAGAAAAGAGTGTCGGCAATGGAGAACTGTCGTTACATTGCCAAAATCTATGGGATTGATCCGGATTACGTCGAATCCTACTGTCGCTGGCTTTGCAATCTGGGAGAGTATTTTGAGCAACCCCTGGGAACATATTCTTCCGGGATGCGAGCGCGCCTGTCGTTTGCGCTGATGCTGGCGCTGGATTTCGACATGTACCTGATCGACGAGGGCATGCCGGGCAGCACCGATGTAGATTTCAACAAGAAGGCCGGCGCGATCCTGCAGGAGCGACTGGCAACCACGACGATCATCATCGTATCGCACCAACCGGCAATCCTGGAACAATTCGCGCGCTCGGCTGCCGTACTCATGGACGGGCGCCTGCATATGTTCGAAACCTTGGAAGAGGCGAAACAGCTTTATGACTACGAAACCCAAGGCTAGCAAATTCCGCATTCGGCGGAGCGCTGCCGATGCTGCGGGCCCCGATCAGGTCAGCCCCGATGATCTGCCGCCGCCCGATCTCGCGGAGGCGGCGGCCAATGACGCTGCCGAAGATCCCACGACCGAGAACGGCGAGGTGCCGCCAACCACTGCCGAGGCGGAAATAGACGCGATCAAGACAGAAGGTCTGACCGGACGGCAGCTCCGCATGGCACGTCGTGTCGCACAGAAGAACAACCTGTCCGCGTCATCTGACTTTGACGCGGTGCGCCTGTTACGCCAGAACGGAATAGATCCATTCAAGCGCTCGAACATGCTTGAACTCGTTGTGCCCAAGGCGGAAGACGCCCGGGCGAATGCCAACGCGCCACGCGTGCAGCTTCCGCAAACGGTGCCCGACGATCATCCTTCGCTGCCCTCGGTCGAACTGAGCCCGGCTGAGCGCCGCAATCACGAGATCGGCAAGATTCAGCGCGACATGATGCGGCGGCGGCGACGCAAGCTGATGTTCTTGTTGACGCGGTTGAGCTTCTTTGTGTTGCTGCCGACGCTCCTCGCGGGCTTGTACTATTTCAAATATGCCACGCCGATGTATTCGTCAAAGTCCGAATTCCTGATCCTGAAAGCAGACAATGCCGGCGGTTCGGGACTTGGTGGACTGCTGTCCGGCACCCAGTTTGCAACCAGCCAGGATTCGATCGCGGTGCAATCCTACTTGCAATCCAAGGATGCGATGCTGCGCCTGGACCGAGACATGGGGTTCAAGGAACGCTTCAATCAGGATTGGATAGATCCGATCCAGCGGCTAAGCCCCAATGCCACCAATGAAGAAGCCTATCGGACCTACAAGAAATACGTGAAGATCGGGTATGATCCGACCGAAGGTGTGATCCGGATGGAGGTGTCGGCGCCTGACCCGATCGTCAGCACCGATTTTTCCACCCGCCTGATTTCCTATGCCGAAAACCGCGTCAACAATCTGTCGCAGCAAAAGCGCGGCGATCAGATGGACGATGCCGTGCAGGGGTTCGAGAATGCCCAGGACGAAAGGCGCAAGGCACAGGAGGCGCTGGTCCAGTTGCAACAACAGGGTGCGCTGCTCGATCCCGAAGGCGTCATTGCGAGCCTGCGTGGCCAGATCAACAACGTCGAAATCCAGTTGCAGGAAAAACAGCTACAACTGGCCGCCCTGATGGACAACTCCCGACCCAACCAGGCCAAGGTTGACGGAGCCAGCGGCGACATCCGACGGCTTGAAAACCTGCTCGCCTCGCTCAACGCTCGCATGATTGATGCCTCCAAGGGCGAAAACTCGCTCGCACAGCTTTCGGTTAATATCCAGATGGCCCAGGCCGATCTGGCCGCTCGTGACATGATGCTGCAATCGGCCTTGCAACAGGTAGAACAGACCCGCATGGAAGCCAACCGGCAGGTACGGTATCTGACCGTCTCGGTCGATCCTGTGCCCAGCCAGGAGCCAAGCTATCCCCGTGGGTTCGAAAACACGCTGCTTGCATTCCTGATATTCTCGGGCATCTATCTGATGATATCACTCACCGCATCGATCTTGCGCGAACAGGTAACATCCTAACCATGACCCAGATAGACATTGCCGGACTGACAGTTGGCACCGATTGCCCGTTGACGATCATCGCCGGCCCCTGCCAGCTCGAAAGTGCGGACCACGCGCAGATGATTGCCGGCACCATGAAAGAGGCCTGCGATGCTGTTGGCGCGCAGTATGTGTTCAAGGCCAGCTATGACAAGGCCAACCGCACGAGCCTCGCAGGCAAACGCGGTCTGGGCATTGATGCGGGCCTCAAGGTGCTGGCAGATATCAAGACGGCGATCGGTGTGCCGGTGCTGACCGATGTTCACAACGAAGCACAATGCGCGCCCGCCGCCGCCGCCGCGGATATCCTGCAGATCCCGGCCTTTCTCTGCCGACAGACCGACATGCTGCTGGCCGCCGGGAACACCGGTGCCGCGATCAACGTCAAAAAGGGACAATTCCTCGCTCCGTGGGACATGGCAAATGTCGTCGCCAAAATCGAGAGCACCGGCAACAAGCGGATCCTGCTGACCGAACGCGGCGCTTCCTTTGGCTACAACACACTCGTGGCAGACATGCGCAGCCTGCCGATCATGGCGCAGACGGGCTACCCCGTGGTGATGGACGCCACCCACAGCGTCCAGCAGCCCGGTGGGCGCGGCGGCAGTTCCGGAGGGCAGCGGGAATTCGCGCCCGTCATGGCCCGCGCCGCGGCCGCCATCGGCGTCGCCGCCATATTCATCGAAACCCATGAGGATCCCGACAGCGCGCCGAGCGACGGCCCCAACATGATCCACCTCGACCAGATGCCTGCGCTGATTGACACGTTGATGCAGCTAGACAGGATTGCTAAGGCAAACCCGGTAACAATTTGAACCTTCATCCGGAATAGTTTCATGACAAAACCCGCCGCCACGGTGACACCGAACACCTGGGAATTTCTACGCGACCCGATGATCGCGCCCACGGGGTTTCGCGAGTATGATGCCCGTTGGAAATACCCCGACGAGATCAACCTGCCGGGTATGACTGCACTTGGGCTTGGTCTTGGGACCCAGATGCAAAAGCGCGGTATCAAGCCTGAAATCGCAGTGGCAAACGACTATCGTGACTATTCGCTGAGCATCAAGAACGCGTTGATCCTCGGCTTGATGCAGGCCGGCATCCACGTCAAGGATATCGGCCCGGCGCTATCACCGATGGCCTATTTCAGCCAGTTTCATCTGGATGTGCCAGCCGTTGCAATGGTCACCGCCAGTCACAACCCGAACGGTTGGACCGGCGTCAAGATGGGCTTTGAGCGCCCCCTGACCCACGGACCGGACGAAATGGCCGAACTGCGCGATATCGTGCTGAACGGTCTGGGAGAGGCAAGGCCCGGCGGCGCCTATGAATTCGTCGCGGGTATCCGCGAAGCCTATCTGGACGATCTCGTGGGCGATTTCCGCATGTCCCGCCCGCTCAAGGTGGTATGCGCCACCGGCAATGGCACAGCCAGCGCCTTTGCTCCCGACCTGTTTGAACGTCTCGGCGTCGAGGTCGTACCCAGCCACAATCGGCTCGATTATACTTTCCCGCACTACAACCCCAACCCCGAAGCGATGGAAATGCTGCATGACATGGCCGACACGGTCAAAGCGTCGGGTGCGGATTTCGCGCTCGGCTTTGATGGGGATGGTGACCGCTGCGGTGTGGTGGATGACGAAGGTGAAGAGATCTTTGCCGACAAGGTCGGGGTCATCATGGCCCGTGATCTTGCCCGGCTCTACCCCGGTTCGACAATCGTGGCCGATGTGAAGTCCACCGGCCTGTTTGCGTCCGATCCCGAATTGCAGAAACATGGCATCAAGGCCGATTACTGGAAGACCGGCCATTCCCACATGAAACGACGGGTCAAGGAACTCGGCGCGCTGGCGGGTTTCGAAAAATCAGGCCATTACTTTCTCGCCGAACCCATCGGGCGGGGCTATGACTGTGGCATGCGGGTCGCGGTGGAAATCTGCAAGCTGATGGATCGCAATCCGGACAAATCCATGTCCGACCTTCGCAAGGCGTTGCCACAGACCTTTTCGACTCCAACACTGTCGCCCTTCTGTCCAGATCTTGAAAAATATGCCGTGCTGGACCGGATCGTCGCCAAACTCACCGAGATGGCCGATGCAGGGACCCCCATTGCCGGCCGCAGAATCGACACTGTGGTCACGGTCAATGGTGCACGCCTGATCCTCGACAACGGGGCCTGGGGACTCGTGCGGGCGTCCTCCAATACGCCCAACCTTGTCGTGGTCTGCGAAAGCCCGGAGAGCGAAACAGAACTGCGCGCGATCTTTGCCGATCTTGACGCCGTGATCCGTACCGAGCCATCGGTTGGTGACTACGATCAGACGATCTGACCCCCTTGAAAGCAGCTGAGACCCCGCCGGCGGCATTAATGTCAGGTCGCGGGGTGTTCGCGATCTCGCTCAGTTCCGGCCCAGCAGCTTGAACAACTGATCCTTCACCTCGTCCTCCAACTTGTCTTTCAGGACCTCTTCGGCATCCTGCCCCTGTTCAATCTGGACATCCAGTTCTTCCGCCAGCTTCTGTTGCAGCTTGGTCTTGGCCTCATTTTCGATTTCCTCGAGCTTGGCGTCGGCATTGGCCTTGGCAGCGGCTTCGAGATCCGGCCAGATGCGGGGCGCGCCCCAAGGCCCCTTGATCCGGATCGGCAGCGATATCCCCTGCCCCGATCGCGCGCGCAGGGCGACCGGCGTGAATGTATAGTCAATATCGCGCGCGCCCAGCCCGATGCGTCCCTCGCCATCAGCGCGATAGTTGCTGAGCTGCAGGAGCAAATTGTCGTTGAAGGCGCTGCCCTCGCGCATCACAAAGCTGGCAGCCAGACTGTCGAAGACCGTGGTTCCGCCGTTGGCAGCATCACCGCGCATCAGCCGATCGAGATCCAGACCCAGGATCACGCCCCGGCCCATGCTCAGACCGCCCTTGCCGGCCAGTGACCGCATGATCGCATCGACGGAATTGCCCACCCCGAGAAATTCCAACTCGCCGGCTGCCTTGCCCTGCACACGTTCCATACCGAGCAGATCGCGCTGGACCTGCTGAAGGTCGATATCCGCCGCCGACAGGGCACCACCCACCGACAGCCCATTGCGGTTGTTCGCGACCAACCGGCCGGTCACCCGGCCATCAAACACCGAAACATCCTCCAGATGCAGCACGGCGCGCGACCGGTCCACCTCCACCCGCAATTGCACCGGGCCAACGGTCAGGTCGGGCGTCTTGATGCCCTCCGCGGCCACACGAACCGACCCGTTCACAAACCCCAAGGCGCTCGCATCAATCGGCTTACGCGACCATCCGTCATCTGCAACGCCAGGTGCTGCGGCGGTCTCTCCAGTGCCGCGCGTCGTGCCCGCGCCTGCGGATGCAGGAAAGGTCAAGACACCGGCCGACAGCTTCGCCGTGATCTGCGGCACGTCAGCCAACATCACATCCACGACGCCGTTCAACCGGTTCTCGCCCAATTCGCTGCGCATCTCGCGCATCGAAAGACGACCGTCCGCAGTATAGGTCATATCCGCCAACAGCCGCACGGCTGGCCCCCATCCCGCCGGAAGCACGATGGCCGACAGACCGAGCGCCGACGTGCTCTTGCCGATGTCCTTGCTCGTCATATCAAGGCGACCGGCCAATTCCCCCGAGAGATTGGCGCGCCCGTCAAAATCCAAGGTGCCGGACGGCAATTCGACCTGCAAGGCGACCGGCGATACCGCGCCGCCGATCAGGGTGCCCGGGCTCGCGAACTCGGCCTTTATGTCTATTGGAACGCTGGCTGGCCTGACGGTTGCCGCGAGTTTCGCCGGCCCCGAGGGATCGGGCCATTTCAGCTCCAGATCCACGCCGGAAAAGGTGATGGGTGCCGCATCCGCCTCGCGGTAGATCAGCGTGCCGTTTCTGACTTCCAAGAGATCAAGTGCGATGGCCCGATCCTGGCTCGTTTCCGGCGCGGCACCGTCTGTCGCGGCGACGCTCGTTTCCGTCGGGGCCTCTTCAAAGACCCAGTTCGCGCGCCCGCCCGCACCCGTCTGAAGCCGCAAGACCGGGTCTTCTGCGACAATGCCCGTCACCCGAATCGACCCGATCAGCAATTCAACCGCAGATACTCCGATCGACAGGCCGCTTGCGCTCAGCATCGGTTCGGCTCCGGCCCAATCGGCGTTGCCCAGCGTCACCGGACCCGTGTTCACTCCCAGCACAGGCCAGAACGACAGCGATACGTCGCCCGAAACGGTCATATCCCGGCCCGTCCGCGCTTCGACCTGTTCGGTCGCGATCCGCACGATGCGATCATGGGGCAGTAACAGCAACCCGATCACCACGACCACAACCGCCACAACGAGCGCACCCGCTATCCGAAACATCCACCGCATACTGCTACCCTCCGACACCTGTCGCGAGTCTAACACCGGCGTCGCGCGACGCAATCATCAGGGCTGGGCATTGCAGCGCCTCGTCTCTATATGCACGAGGATGAGCACCAATCCGCCCGACCTGCGCCCCGACCTCGCCCCACGAACGCGTTTGACCGACGCGCCACGCCCCGGCCAACCGACTGTTGGCATGGTCAGTCTTGGCTGCCCAAAGGCGCTGGTGGATAGCGAACGCATCCTGACCCGGTTGCGCGCGGAGGGGTATGGCATTTCGCCCGACTATGCAGGGGCGGATGCGGTGATCGTCAACACCTGCGGCTTTCTTGACAGCGCCAAGGCCGAAAGCCTGGAAGCGATTGGCGAAGCCCTCGCCGAAAACGGACGGGTCATCGTTACCGGCTGTCTTGGCGCAGAGCCGGACTACATCCGCGAGCATCATCCGCGGATTCTGGCCGTCACCGGGCCACATCAATACGAACAGGTGCTTGATGCGGTCCATGTCGCGGTGCCGCCGGATCCCGATCCCTTTGTCGATCTGCTGCCCGCCAGCGGTGTCTCGTTGACCCCGCGCCACTACAGTTATCTCAAGATTTCAGAAGGTTGCAATCACAAGTGCAAGTTCTGCATCATCCCGGACATGCGCGGGAAACTGGCCAGTCGCCCGGCCCGTGCGGTGCTGCGCGAGGCGGAAAAGCTGGTGGAAAACGGGGTGCGTGAATTGCTGGTAATCTCGCAAGACACCTCCGCCTATGGCACCGACATCCGAGACCGCGAGCACAAACACCCGATCATTCCGCTGGCACGCGATCTGGGCAGACTCGGGGCATGGGTGCGGCTGCACTACGTCTATCCCTATCCGTTCGTGCGCGATCTGATCCCGATGATGGCGGATCCGCAAAACGGGATACTGCCCTATCTCGACATCCCGTTCCAACATGCCCATCCCGACACGCTCAGACGTATGGCGCGCCCCGCGGCCGCCAGCCGCACGCTCGATGAAATCGCGGCGTGGCGCAGCATCTGCCCAGACATCACCCTGCGCAGCACGTTCATCGTGGGCTATCCGGGCGAGACAGAGGCGGAGTTCCAGACCTTGCTCGACTGGATGGACGAGGCGCAGCTCGACCGCGTCGGTTGCTTTCAGTATGAAAACGTTGCCGGCGCGCGCAGCAACGCCTTGCCCGACCATGTGCCAGATGATGCAAAGCAGGATCGCTGGAACCGCTTCATGGAAAAGGCGCAGGCGATCTCCGAAGCAAAGCTTGCCGCAAAGGTTGGCCAAACGCTTCAGGTCATAGTGGACGAGGTCGACAACGACGCCGCCACCTGCCGCACCATGTCCGATGCCCCCGAGATCGACGGAAACCTGTATATCGACGAAGAGTTTCAGACATTGAAACCCGGCGATATCGTCCCGGTCACCGTGGACGAAGCCGGCGAATATGATCTGTGGGGACGACACGCCCGGTAAGCCGAACGCACATCAGTTCCGCCACCTGCGTATTTGTGTTGCCTGACGGGCGTCGCACGTTATCCTGCCCGGACATCAGCCAGGGAGACCCAGCCATGTCCGACGCCCCCGTCATCGCCCAGAAGGCCCCCTTTCCGATCGAAGTCACCGAGGGAAAAACCTATTTCTGGTGCGCCTGCGGCCGCTCGGCAAAGCAGCCGTTCTGCGATGGCAGCCACAAGGAAACGGCTTTCGCGCCCGTGAAATTCACGGCAGAGGCAGACAAGAAGGTCTTCTTTTGCGGCTGCAAGCAAAGCGCCAACACACCGCTCTGTGACGGGACACATTCAAAACTCCCCGACTAGCGGATTGCTCTGCCACGCTGCGGATCAGGCAACATCATCGCGATTTGCGAGATAGTGGCGCACGGACTCCTGAACCCGCCGGAACCTGTCTCCACCCAGCTTCTTGCCGCCATACCAACGGGTGACGACCACGATGTGATTGCGCAGGTCTGCGCGCTCCAGCATGCGCAGGATCACCATTCCCGCACCGCTTTCGCCGTCGTCATTCTTGACCGGCCCTTCGCCCTCCAGCACCACGCCCCACGTGTTATGGGTGGCCTTGGCGAACTTCCTGTCCTTGCACAGGGTCTTTACAAAATTCTGTGCCGCAGCGCGGCTTGCAACCGGGCCACCCGAGACAGCGTATTTACTGCCGCGATCGGTCAAGATTCCGTCGAAAATCTGCACGTCCGGCTATGATCCGTTTCCAAGAGTTTGATGCCGTGCCTGTACTGACAGGTTTGCACTGCAATTCCAACGGTTACGGACGGTTTCTGACCCGCACCACTAGCCACCCAATGAACGCACAGTTTGCGCAACGGTATCCATCCGGGCCTTGTTGGGTGGATGAGTGCCCAGGAACTTGTCACCGGGATCAGGGATACGGGTAAAGAACAGGGCCCCGATCAACGGATCATAGCCTGCGTGCCAGGTTATGACCGTGCCAAGTTCATCTGCTTCCAGTTCGAATTCCTTGGCGTATGTCCGTGCGCCCACGACGGCGCCGATTTCCTTTGCGCGCTCGACGTCTCCGGTTCCGCCACCGGTCAGCGTCGCGAGACCGCCAAAGATTTCGGCCGCATCCGCTGAATTCCGACGCTGGCGGTCAAGGTGGTTGGCGATATGATGCGCGGCTTCGTGCCCCATGACAAAGGCCATTTCGTCGGCGTTGTGGACACTGCCGATCAGCGAGGCGGTAAAAGTCAAGACCGGCCTGCCCTGCGCATCCTGACTCTGGAACGCATTTGGCTGGGCCCGCGGGTTCGGATCGACGGCAATCAGGAAATCGCAATTGGCAACCGTGCCGCGTCGGCGACATTCGCGTTCGGCCACAGGCTCTACTGCGCGAACCACCTCGGTAAAACTGCGCGCGGCCTCTTCGGGCGTCAGCACCCATTCCGTTGGCTCCATGGGTGGCTGTGCAGTCGGAATCGCCACGTCACATGCGACCAGAAGCAAGGCCATAACGGATAACAAGACAGTGCTGCGCATGATCGGGCCATTCCTTTGTCACGATCTGTTGGAAATCGTGGGTCGACAGTATCACAGCGGCCCTGCACCGCCAGAGGCGCGTGTTCAAGCTTCTGTCACGGGGTGCTTGCAAACCCC
This sequence comes from Sedimentitalea todarodis, assembly GCF_032595355.1. NCBI lineage: Bacteria > Pseudomonadati > Pseudomonadota > Alphaproteobacteria > Rhodobacterales > Paracoccaceae > Sedimentitalea > Sedimentitalea todarodis. The sequence continues at coordinate 126,314 of NZ_JASMWN010000011.1, forward strand.
CGTAAGCCGCGTCAGGGTGCAGATATGTTTACGATTGAGCATGAATTCGACGCCACGGTTATCACCCTCGTGGACGAGGGCGAAACACCGCTTCAGGAAGATATCACAATCAACGGCTTTGCCGAATGCGTCACGCTCGAGCAACTGGATCCGCGCACGGACCGGGTGCAGAAAATCACCCTTTCTCCCGAACAGCTGCGCGATCTTGCGGCGGCGCTTGATCTGCCCGAGGGCGTCTATCAGCTGCGCGAAGTCCCCGGCCCCGAATAGGCAAACACCTTGATCCGCGATGTCTGGCCTCTCACCAGGGTGAGGTCCGACATGGCAACCCCCATCGCCCTGGCCAGCAGCACCCGGACGGCTGCGTTTGCCTTGCCGTTTTCCGGGGCCACGGTCACTGCCGCGCGCAGGTCGTCACCGGATCGCGACAGGCGGGTGCTGGCCGCCTTTGGCGTGACTCGCACGGTAAGCTGCTGGCCCGGTCGGGCCAGATCAGAGAGATCGGGCAGGTTGCTGAGTTTGGGACGTGCCATGTGCACAGTCTGCTCCGGTTGGCCGTGAATGCACCATAGACTTTTTGCGAATGTCGGGGATATTTGGCGACAGATGCAAGTTGGGGAACAATCGGATGGCAACGGGCTTTTTCTGGGACGAACGCTGTTTCTGGCATGCGGGCGGGAACTATGTGTTTACCCTGCCCGTCGGCGGGCTGGTCCAGCCACAGGTCGCTGGTGGGTTACCGGAAAACCCGGAAACCAAGCGGCGGCTGAAGAATCTCATGGACGTGACCGGGCTGACCGGCGATCTCGCGGCGCAAACGGCAGCGCCCGCCGAATGGGATGATCTGTTGCGCGTCCACCCGGAAACCTATCTGAGTGAATTCAAACGCCTGTCGGATGCAGGCGGGGGTGAACTCGGCCGCCGCACACCCTTTGCCGCCGGTGGGTTCGAGATCGCAGCACTCTCGGCAGGTCTGTCGATTGCGGCGGTCGATTCGGTTCTGACTGGCAAGCTGGACAATGCCTACGCCCTTTCGCGCCCACCGGGACATCATTGTTTGCCGGATTTTCCCAACGGGTTCTGCCTGTTGGCAAACATCGCCATCGCCATCGAAACCGCCAAGGCGCGCCACGGGCTGGGAAAGGTCGCGGTTCTGGATTGGGATGTGCACCACGGCAACGGGACCGAAGCGATTTTCTATGACCGCGACGATGTGCTGACGATTTCCATTCATCAGGAGGGAAATTACCCGCTCGATACCGGCGCGATCACCGACCGTGGGCGCGGTGCAGGCCAGGGGTGCAACATGAACGTACCTCTTCCCGCCGGGGCAGGACACACCGCCTATCTCGCGGTCATGGACGAAATCGTGCGCCCCGCACTCGACGCGTTCCAGCCGGATATGATCATCGTTGCCTGCGGATATGATGCTGCCGCCTGTGATCCCCTCGCGCGCATGCTTGCGACGGCGGATACCTTTCGGCAGATGACAGTGCGAATCAAGGACGCCGCGCGCAACCTTTGCGACGGAAAACTGGTGCTGGTACATGAAGGCGGGTATTCCGAAATGTATGTGCCTTTCTGTGGTCACGCCACGCTTGAAGCACTCTCGGGCAGCGCGATCACCGCCCCTGACCCGATGGCCGAAACCTTTGCGGTTCGCCAGCCGTCTGCGCGGTTCGATGCCTTCCTGCGCGAGATCGTGAACGACGCAGCCGAGGTCCTGCGCGCGCCATCCGGATAAGGAACCTTCGGGTTTTGGGTTGAATCTCGGAGAGTGAAGGCCGACATGTCAGGCAGTTTGCAAGACAAGGTGCCGAAAATGCCCGATCCCAATTCCGCCGCACTGGAGTTCATGTTGTCCCGCAGGTCACGGCCGGCCAAGACGCTGATGCCGCCTGTTCCGACCCATGAAGAACTGCGCCCGATCCTGACCGCTGCGGCGCGCACCCCCGACCACGGCAAACTGGAACCCTGGCGCTTTATCGTGATCGAGGGCGCCGCGATGGCGCGGCTTGCGGATCTGGCCGAAGCACGCGGCGCTGCGTTGGGCAAGTCATCAGAGGACATCGCAAAGGCGCGTAACCAGTTTGATCAGGGTCACCTCGCTGTGGCGGTGATCGAAGTACAAAAGCCATCCGAGAAAATCCCACCCGTGGAACAGACCTACTCCGCCGGAGCCGTTTGCCTTGCGCTCTTGAATACGGCGCTGGCCTCGGGCTGGGGCGCAAACTGGCTGAGCGGCTGGGTCAGCCATGACCGCAGGTTCTGTGAAGACGGGCTGCATCTGGCGGCGAACGAGTCTATCGCCGGACTGATCCACATCGGAACCGAGCGGTCGGCACCTCCGGAGCGGCCTCGACCCGATCTGGACAGCATCACAGAGTGGTGCGACGCATGATCTTTCAGTCGTTTTCGCTTGCGCTTGGCCAACTCGGCGACCGGCGCTTTCGCCGGGTTCTCCTTTTGGGCCTGGCGCTGACCATCCTGCTGCTGATCGCGGCCAGCGCGGGGTTTGTCTGGCTGATCGGCGCGATGGTGGGCGACGACGCGTCTTTGCCGTTCATCGGAGAGGTGACCTGGCTCAACGATCTCGCCAGCTGGACATCGGCCCTTCTGATGATGCTCTTGTCGGTCTTCCTCATGGTTCCCGTCGCTTCGGCGATCACCTCGATGTTTCTGGACGAGGTCGCGCAGGCGGTTGAGGACAAACATTATCCCGGTTTGCCCAAGGTTCCCGGCGTACCGTTCGGAGATGCGCTGCGCGACACGGTGAACTTTCTCGGTGTGCTGATCGGGGCGAACGTCCTCGCGCTGTTGCTCTATCTCATGTTCGCACCGATGGCGCCGTTCATTTTCTGGGCACTGAACGGCTTCCTCTTGGGGCGGGAATATTTCATGCTCGCAGCGATGCGCCGGGTTGGCCGTACACGCGCGAAACAGTTGCGCTCGCAATACAGCACGACGATCTGGATGGCCGGCACGCTGATGGCGATTCCGTTGTCGATACCCCTGGTCAACCTGGTGATCCCAATCCTCGGAGCGGCGACCTTTACCCATATGTTTCATCAGGTGCAGGCACGCGTCCAAAGCGTTGCAACCTAGTTGAGCTGTACGATTTCGCGGCCGTTCCAGTACCAGATGAATTCACAATTGGGGCGGTTCTGACAGGTTGCCAGCGATCCGACGGTCACGACACCCATGTTGCCGTTGCTCAGAGGCTGTAGCCAAACCGCTTGCGCCAGCAGGTCTTCCGGCCGTTCTCCGCGGGCATGACGCGCACTGGCAAAAATCTGTGCCGAACACATCGATGCCCCACAGTACGGGCGCGGATAGCCGCCAGAGCAGGTGATTTCGCCCCAGAACACGACCACGTCTTCCGTGCCGTCCCCGTCAATTTCGCCGCTGAGAAAGGTCTTTGGCCCCTTGGTCGCAGGACCGCCACAGCCCGATTGTATCGCGGCCTCGGCAATCTGGCGCATCGAGACCTGCGGCGCAGCCGCCGGGGCGACCGTATGCCATGGCTGACCGATCGCGGTGAACATGGACTGGCAATGCGCGGTCAACGTGGCATGTGCCCGGCGCAGCCCGATGGAGGTGATGACCCTCGAACCCGCGTTGCTGCGCACTTCAAAATCCGCCTGTTCGGCAATCATCGAAAAAGCCGGGTCCGTCGCAGGCAGATCGACCTCCCATGTCGAAAACAGCTCGTTCCAGATGACCACCGGCAGGCGGTACCCGGTGGCCCCGGCGACAAGCAGAACGTCTTGCCGCTCTTGCGTCACGCCATCATGACGCCCGATCAGCTTGTCGCTCATGTAGAGCCGCAAGCTGTCGCGCGGCGTGATGTCCGGCTCCATGTTGCCGGTCTGGAGCGCGGTCAGCCCCTGCGGCGATCTCTCGCCACATAGAAACATCATATCCCTGTCATCGGAGGTTATGATTGACCCGGTAAAGAACGACCCGTCATCAGAGCTTTGAAACTGCCATTCAGGAGTCTGCGCCATGGCCGGCACAGCGAGGACAAGAGCAAAAAAGCGCGCAATCATACGGAACACGGCCACCCCCTATGGTGCAAGCAGCCAACGCCCGTCGGCGGCCTTGCACATCTGCGGCTTTAGCTCGATTGGTTCTGTCGCGCCCTTGGGATAGACGAAATGCTCGACAAAGACGCAATCACCGCGCACAGCTGCCAACTTGACCTCTCCTCGCGCCCCGGTTTCGGGATTGGACCACGAAAGCTCGGTGCCGGTCGGCTTCACCGTTGGTGTGTAGAGCTGCTTTTCGGTGGCAGAGAGCAGGTCAAAATCCTGCGGGCTCAACCCGGAATCCGCGAGGATCATGCTGAGCGGTTTTGCCATCCCCCCCACGGGTGCGGCCATTGCGATGGAGATCGCCACGATCAGTTTTACTATTTTTCTCATGATTGCTTTGACCTGTTTTCTGATCCCTGGGTTGAGGCAGGGTATACAACACCTTGGACGACCTTGCCAAAATCGCCGCGCCGGTGTCCACGATAATACTGGCATATATCGGTCAATCTTCAAAAAAAGACGATATATCCTACTTGCGCTTCGGCGGTTGGTTTGACGCTGCGCCTGCCGCATTCTGTACCAAGCCATTCAGTGAGGAACCGAATGCCCAAATCAAAGTACTTCGCCCCGACCGGCGGGCACCCGCCACAAGAGCAGCTCTTGACCGACCGCGCCATGTTCACCGAGGCCTATGCGGTGATCCCCAAAGGGACGATGCGCGACATCACGACCAGCTTTCTGCCGCATTGGTCGGCGACCCGTCTTTGGGTCATTGCCCGCCCGATGACCGGATTTGCGGAAACGTTCTCGCATTACATCATGGAAGTCGCGGCAGGGGGTGGCAGCGATACCCCCGAAAGCGACCCCGAAGCCGAGGGCGTGATCTTTGTCGTCGAAGGCGCGCTGACGCTGACGATCGACGGCGAACAGCACGTGATGAACGCCGGCGGCTTTGCGTTCCTGCCTGCAGGATGCAACTGGGCCCTGCGCAATCATGCGGGCGGCGCAGCGCGGTTTCACTGGATCCGCAAAGCCTATGAGGCTGCGCCCGGAATCGATGCGCCAGAACCGCTTGTGACGAGCGACTCGGAGGTTTCCCCAACCGAGATGCCCGGAACCGAAGGTCGCTGGGCGACGACACGCTTTGTCGATCCGACCGACATGCGCCACGACATGCATGTGACCGTCGTAACCTTCCTGCCCGGTGGTGTTATCCCGTTTCTTGAGACGCATGTGATGGAACACGGGCTTTACGTGCTGGAAGGCAAGGCCGTCTACCGGCTTAACCAGGACTGGGTCGAGGTCGAAGCGGGCGACTACATGTGGCTGCGCGCTTTTTGCCCGCAGGCCTGTTATGCAGGTGGACCGGGCCCGTTCCGCTACCTGCTCTACAAGGATGTGAACCGACAGATGCCGCTGCGGCTCTCTAAACGCTGATCAGAGTCTGCCAGTTGCCCCGGTCCTCGGATTGCGCCAGAGTTGTCACAGGGCGCGGACCCTCTGGTCCAGATGGCCGCGACCTGCAACCGAAGGGTGGAGACTGACCTATGAAAACCGGCGTGTTCAGCGGATTGTTGTTCGGCATGTTGCTTGCCTTCGCGGGCTGCACAGAATTCCAACTCTCCGGCAAACCAGATGGCAAACAGGTCGAGGTCCTCGGGCGAACATGGACGGTTTCGAGTGTCGCTGATCGCCCGAATGCCTTTGTTGCGTGGCGCGACAACAATAACCTGAACCCGTTTGGCCGCCCCGTCGCCCTTCGCACCCCTCAGGCTGTAAGAGCATTGGAACTGGCCACCGGATGCAAGGTTGTTCCTGGCAGGCTGTGGCAGGACACAACGGCAGAATACCATGCCGACATGGCCTGCCCCGTCGCTCAGCAGCCCCCGACAGGTTGAGCTTTCTGCTTCTGCCTGCAATATCCTGATCATGCGCGTTGCCATCAACGGATTCGGCCGTATTGGCCGCACGATTCTACGGCAAGTCCTGAACTTGCCGGACCATGGTAACGTGCAGATTGCGCTGATCAATGACATCGCCCCTGCCGACATGCTGGGTTACCTGTTTCAGTATGACAGCACCTTTGGCCCTCTGCCATTTGAGGTGACCGCGCGCGACCACATGCTTTCCGTCGCCGGACACCGGATCCCGCTGACCCAGCAGACCGATCTTTCCCGGCTCGATCTGACCGGGGTGGACGTGGTTCTGGAGTGTACCGGAATTGCGCGGGAAACCGACGTGGCGCGCCGTGGATTGAAGGCGGGTGCCCGATCCGTTCTGATCTCCGGTCCCTCGCCGGCGGCCGAAGTGACGGTGGTTCTGGGTGCGAACGAGAACAGCCTCGGAGACGCGCGCATCGTCTCCAACGCCTCCTGTACGACAAATGCGCTTGCCCCGCTGCTCAGCTTGCTGCACGGGCTTTGCGGGATCGAGACCGCGCATATGACCACCATTCATTGCTACACCAACAGCCAGCCGATGGTCGACGCCCCGCGCGGCGACATGGCGCGCAGCCGTGGCGGCGCTTTGTCGATGGTCCCGACAACGTCGAGCGCAACGCAATTGATCGACGAGGTGCTTCCCGATCTTGCAGGCCGCATCAGCGGCGCCGCGGTTCGGGTACCGACCGCCAGCGTATCGGCGGTGGATCTGGTGTTTACGATGAAGACGTCGATGACCAACGCTACCTTTGGCAAGGCCCTGCGGGACCTGGTTCGCGCGCAACCTGTGCTCGGTTGGACGGATCATCCTCTGGTTTCTTCGGACTTGCGCATGCGACCCGAGTCGCTTGTCATCGCAGGTCCGGAAACCCGGATCGTCAATGACCGGCAGGCACGGATCTTTGGCTGGTATGACAATGAATGGGGCTTTTCTGCGCGCATGCTGGATGCTGCCGCGCTGATGGCGGACCGGGAGCCCAGTTAGCCCCCGGCCCGGTTCGTCATACGTGGTCGTCATTTGCGAGCGATCCACGGCCATGCCCGGCCATACCGCCGGATACTTCCTCGGTCGCTTCATCGGCCAGTTCTTCGGGCAGGATCAGGTTCAGCACGATCGCAATCAAAGCTGCCGGCAGGATGCCCGAGGCGCCCAGTATGCGCATGGAATCTGGCAGGTTCTGCAAGGCGTTGGCCGATCCCGGAGCGACGTTCATGACTTCCAGTTGCAGGCCAAGCCCGAAGGAGATCGCCACCGCAAAGATCACCATGTTGCGCCGGTTCCAGTTCACGTCGGACAACATCGAGATACCCGCCGCAACCACCATCCCGAACATCACGATCACGCCGCCACCGAGGACCTCGATCGGAATGGTGCGGATCAATGCGCCGACCTTTGGTACGAGGCCACAGAAAATCAGGAAGAGTGCACCAAAGGTGACGACATGGCGGCTCATCACGCCGGTCATGGCGATCAGACCGACATTCTGGCTGAAGGAGGTGTTGGGAAAGCCACCGAAGAAACCGGCAAGCGCCGATCCGAGCCCGTCTGCATAGGTTGCGCCTGTGATCTCCTTGTCGGTCGCCTCACGGCCCGCGCCACCCTTGGTGATCCCGGAGACATCGCCTACGGTCTCGACCGCCGACACGAATGCCATCAGACAGAACCCGATAACGGCGGCGGCGCTGAACTCGAACCCGTATTTCAGCGGCTGCGGCAGCGCAAAGGCTGCTGCATTATTCCAACTGCCGCTAATGGCTTCGAACGTCAGCATGCCGGTAAACAGGGTATAGATGTAGCCCACGATGATCCCGATAAGGACAGCGGACACCGCCAGCATTCCACGGGCAAAGAACTTGAGCCCGAGCGTGACAAAGATCACCACAAATGCCGCGGACCAATTCAGCATACTGCCATATTCCGGCAGATTGCGTGCTTTGGCCGGAACGCCGCCGGCGGCGTATTCGATGCCCACCTTGACCAGCGCAAGACCGATCATCGTGACCACGAGGCCGGTGACCAGAGGTGGCAGGGCAAAGCGGATCTTGCCAATGAACGTACCCAGGATGGTGTGGAAGATTCCACCCAGGATAATGCCGCCAAAGAGCGCGGCCAACCCGTCAACGCCTTTGCCTGCAACCAGCGGGATCATGATCGGGATAAAGGCAAAAGACGTGCCCTGAACAATCGGAAGTGCTGCCCCTACCGGCCCGATGGTGATGGTCTGCAGCAGGGTCGCGATCCCGGCAAACAGCATCGACATCTGGATCAGATACAAGAGCTCCGGAAAATCCGGAGAATTGGAGCCAAAGCCAAAACCGGCGGCCCCCGCGACGATGATAGCAGGCGTCACGTTGGAAACGAACATTGCCAGTACGTGCTGGATCCCCAAGGGGATCGCCTTGTAAATGGCAGGTGTGTAATTTGGATCGCGAAGCTGTTCCGCGGTCCCGAGGGAAGTGTCAGCCATGTCTCTGTCTCCGATTGGTCATGGGGGTCTTACCGCTTCTTGCGTCGGCTTCAGGTATGTTGATGCCCTATATCTGCGCGCCATGCGGGCAAGACCGGGCGACCGCATGGCGGTCAGGTGGTTCTGCGTCGTCGCTGTCAGCCGGAGCAGGTACCTGGGTCGTATGCCCCATTCTGCGCTCCATGCAGCCAATTGCACGAGGTTTTCCGGCGGTCCGAAGCAAGGCGACGACCAATCACACCACTATCGGCGATTTGGTCATGCCCCACGTCACGTTTTCAGACATTTCTCTGACGGCAACCTGTGGTGTTTCCTCAGCTGGCATTGAGAAAGAATAGCGGATTCGCATCTTTCTGGAACTCCATAAAACGAGAAAGCAGTTTCAAAAATTTACGAACATAGCCAGTATGAAATGCTCCGAGCGGCGGTCTGGTTTCAACCTCCTCCCCTAGGGTGGCCGCATCCAGAATGCAGTCGTTTTCCGAAAACCAGTACTCTTCAAGGTCCTCTCCGGCACCGTTCAGGTCCCCGAACCGCGCGAAGCCTCGGCGGTCATTGGCTGGACAATGATATCATGGCGCATGACGGCAACAGATCGCGCAGGCGCAATTCCGCGATGCGTTCAACCTGGCGAAGGGCTTTGGCAAACTCCGTGGCGCGGTGATTGCCGATGCGGCGAACGAATGCCTCTTTGATCGACGCCTTGCTGTTGTCCCGCACTGCGATGATGAACGGCAACCCGTGCTTTTTCACCTAAGCGGTATCTGACCGTGTAATGGTGTCACCCTCGGCATAGAGCGCATCAAACCTGTCGTTGAGATAGGCAAAGAACTGATCGCCCGAGTTGAACCCCTGCGGGGTCGCAAGGCGCATATGTTTGCCATCCAGCGTATAGGGCACCAGCAACTGATCGCGATCGCCAAGACGGGACGAATAGGGCAGATCGCCCGAATAGACATCGGCGATATTGTCAAAGCCACCCTATTTTGCCGCTAATGCCACCGTATTCTCGGAGCAGCACCCGGTGTACCAACCGCGCGAACGTTCGCCAACGACCTCTGCAAGCAGGCGAATGGCTTTCATCATATCCGCACGCTCAGCCTCTTTGGACGCGTCCTCGTATTCGACCCAATTCAGCCCGTGACTGGCGATTCCCCAACCCGCGGCCTTCGTTGCCGCGACCCGGTCAGGCGAGCGCGCCAACGCGGTGGCAACGCCGTAGACGGTAATTGGCAGATCCTTCATCAACCGGTGCAGGCGCCAGAACCCAGCCCGTGCGACGTATTCAAAGATCGACAGCATGTTCCAATGCCGCTGACCCGGCCATTGCGCGGCACCGACGATTTCGGACAAGAATGCTTTGGACGCAGCATCGCCGTGCAGCACGCAATTCTCGCCGCCCTCTTCGTAGTCCATGACGATCTGAACAGCGATCCTGGCGCCGCCGGGCCATTTTACATCGGGCGGGTTCCCTCCGTAGCCGATCACGTCGCGCGCATTTCGAGTCATCATGGTCCTCCGAAATTTGACGCCTTGCAAATCAGAACAATGCCGTATTTTTTCAAAAATAGGCGAACAACACTATCCGAGATCCCGGGTTTGCACAGAATCACGGCTTGCGGCACTCCCATGCTATCGACAGGAGGCAATTGATGACCGGGTATCTAACCACACATGTTCTGGACACGGCCCGGGGTTGCCCGGCCCAAGGAATCCAAATCGAGCTATTTCGTCTCGACAGCAGCGAACGCACGCTCTTGAAGACGCTCACAACCAACGATGACGGGCGCACGGACGAGCAGATACTGCCTGCCGGAGAGATTGCCCTGGGTGAATACGAACTGGTGTTTAACGCCGGCGCCTATCTGGATGCCACAGGGCACGCCACCGGAAACGCCGAGATTTCTGGACATCATTCCCCTCCGGTTTGGCATGTCAGTGGCGGCGCATTACCATGTGCCGTTGTTGCTGTCGCCGTTTGGCTGTTCCACCTATCGCGGCAGCTGAAACAGCGCCTCGGCCGCTTCCACCGAATCCAGAAACAGACAGGCCCCGTCCAAAAACGCCCTGCCCCGTTCGGTCGCTGTCAGGTTGCGGGTGGTGCGCTGGAACAATCGGACATTCAGGTGATCCTCCAGCTGCGAAATCCGCGCAGATGTGACCGCAGGAGAAATGCGCAGAACCCGCATGGCCGCGGACATACTGCCCAATTCATAGATTCGGACAAGGGTTTTGATCTTGTCTAGATAGGGCATTGTTCCAGAATTTTTGATACAGCTTGGCAATATATCGAAATACCGAACAAACGCAGGGTTGGATAGGCTGCTCGTAGTTCAATCAGGCGACACACCAGCTACGACTCTGCCGCTTTGTAGGACTGGGCCGGGTTTGCCATTCGCTGGGTGCATGTCATCACGGTGATGGCCTGAATCGGATCTTCCATCTGCTCTGTCGCATTGGATCTTGGCCTGCGCAAAGCGCCCGACCTGCCGCCCGGCGCGCATGGAAGAAGCGTGGCAGTTCCACGGTGGCGGGTATTGCCACATTCACAAAAACCTGGCTGCGCCGCCGGAAACGCCCAGCCATCTGATCTGGTTCAAATGGAAAAGCCATTCGAGCTCGCTGAGCGGCGCTGCGCTCTTGATGATCGTCTACTGGGCCGGTGCGGATCTCTACCTCATTGATGCGAGCAAGGCGGATCTGGCCATCTGGCAATGCATGGCCGCGCGCAACTCGATAGAATAGATGCGCAAATCCATCCCAGCGGTGATTGCACCGGCGGGTTTGTAGTTTCAGGTTTTCTTGGGGCACGAACATGATAGTTAATACCGGAGCGCACGCGGAGGTCGAATAAGGTAGCCGCGTCAGACAGATTGGCGATCCGGAGACTCTTCATGCAGAACGTCCGTTGGAGGACTGGCCTCAGTCAAACACTGCTTGCCGCCTGTGTCGCCTTTGCACCGGGCCTGGCTGCGGCGTTGACGACCAACCTGACCGCCCCCGGCGCATCCGAAGAACTGCGTGACCGGCTGACCGCAGCGTCATCGATCATGAACGCCGATACCAATGGGCTGGATACGTCGCAGGAATTGCTGGCGGCATCCTTGTCGGATTACACAACCCTGATCCAGATCCTGTATGATGAAGGGTACTTCAGCCCGGTCATCAACATCCGTGTCAATGGTCGCGAAGCAGCCGATATTCCCGCTCTGGACCCGCCGCGCACAGTCAACACCGTCGCCATCTCGGTACAGACCGGACGTTCTTTTACCTTTGGCAAGGCGCAGATCGCCCCCGTTACCCCGGATACCGAGATTCCAGAAGGGTTTGCGACCGGTCAGACCGCGACAACCGGAGTGATCCGCGATGCCGCCTCTGTCGGTGTTCTGTCATGGCGCAAGGCCGGGTACGCCAAGGCACGGGTTGGTCAACAACGCATTGTCGCGAACAACCGTCAGGCAAAACTGGATGCGGACATCACCTTGGCGCCGGGACCCAAATTGCGATTTGGTCAACTGAAGATACCCCAGAATTCCACCGTCCGCCCCGAAGCGATCAGCAAGATTGCGGGTTTTCCATCGGGCCAAACATACGACCCGGCCAAGGTGCAAAAAGTCGGCACGCGCCTGCGTCGCACTGGCTCGTTCTCATCCGTCACGCTGGAAGAAGCAGAGGTCCCGAACCCGGACGGGACACTGGATTTCGAAGCGGTCGTCGTCGATCAGGTTCCACGCCGCTTTTCGTTTGGAGCGTCCATCTCGTCGAGCCAAGGCCTTGAATTGTCAGGAAGCTGGATGCACCGCAACTTTTTCGGCAATGCCGAACGGTTCCAGATTCAGGGCCGCGTCAGCAATATCGGGGGTGAAGAGGATATCGACGGCGGCTTGTCGATCCGGCTGGATCAGCCCGCGAAACTCGGCCCGGATGACAGTATTTTCTATCTTGCACAGATTGGAACCGACAATCAGGAACATTACAAGCTGACCCGCTTCTATCTGGGCGGCGGCGTGCGCCGCGTGTTCTCGGATACGCTGTTTGCAGAACTAGGGGTCAACGCCGGTCTGAGCCGTGCTGACGATGTCTTTGGCGAGCGGGATTTCTACATGATGACCTTTCCGCTGCGCGTCAACTGGGACAAGCGCGATAGCAAGGTCAGCGCGACAAAAGGCTATTTTCTCGATTCCTTTGTGACACCCTATCTCGGATTTTCCGACACCGAATCCGGATTGTCGGGCTATTTCGACGCGCGCGGATATCTGAGCCTGACGTCAACGGCATCAATCGTTCTGGCGGGCCGGGTACAGTTGGGGACACTGATCGGGCCCAGCCTTCAAGATGTCTCACCGGAATTTCTCTACTATTCGGGTGGCGCCGGCACAGTCCGGGGGCAGCCCTATGAATCGCTCGGTGTCCCGGTCGCCGGCGGCATCTCGGGCGGGCGGTCTCTCCTCGCGGTGTCCGCCGAGGTCAGGGGCCGGATCACCGAGAGTATTTCCCTGGTTGGTTTCTTTGACATCGCCGCCGTCGGCAGAGATCAGTTCGTCACAGCCGATTCGCCCTACCACTCGGGCGCAGGTCTGGGCGTGCGATACGATCTGGGTGGCCTTGGTCCGTTACGGCTCGACCTTGCCATGCCCGTTGAGGGCACGACCAACGACGGGCTTCAGTTCTACCTTGGTATTGGACAGGCGTTTTGATGCGGATCGTGACATGTGCGCTGATTGCGCTGACCTGTTGTTCATCCATCGTGCACGCGCAGGAGGACGACGAGAGCGGTGGCTTTCTTGTCGACCTGCTGCAGGACAACCTGTCTGGCAACAATCGCTATATCAAGGTGAGTGGGCTGGATGGCGCGTTCAGTTCTCAGGCCAGCATCGAAAAACTGACCGTCTCCGATGACGACGGCGTTTGGCTGACAGTATCCGACGTGGTTCTGGACTGGAACCGGCTTGCGCTCATTCGCGGACGATTCTCCGTCAACACGCTGAGCGCCGGAGAAATCATCGTGGCACGCAAACCGAAACCCATCGAAGCCGCAGAGCCTTTGCCAACCGCGGAAGCGACGCCTTTTCAGTTGCCGGACCTTCCGGTCGCAATTGAACTCGGTGAGTTGAAGGTCGAGCGCGTCGAACTGGGCGAACCCTTGATGGGCATCGCCGCCGAACTCTCGGTCACAGGCGCGCTGAGCCTCGCGGATGGCAGTCTGGACACGAATTTCGAAGTAATCCGGCTTGACCGGCAAACCGACAAGCTCGACCTGATCGCCGGTTTCGAGAACGCGTCAAGCCTGATTTCACTGGATCTGACATTGGCCGAAGACGATGGCGGGCTTGTCTCTGAACTGCTTTCCATTCCCGATCGACCGTCGATCCTGCTGACGGCAAAGGGCGAAGGGCCGGTGAGCGATTTCACCGCCAATATCGCGCTGACCTCCGACGACGTCGAGCGGCTCGGCGGACAGGTGCGTTTGCAGAGCGTGACCGATCCGGACGCTGGCAACACCGCGCAGCCAAGCATCGGATTTGACGCCAATATGGCCGGGGACATCACACCCCTGCTCGCGACAGAGTACCGGGAGTTCTTTGGGGCGGATACCCAACTGAACCTGACCGGCCAGTCCGATCCCGACGGACGGATGGAAATCCGAAGGTTCGATATGCTGTCTGACGCGCTTATGCTGAACGGCGCGCTGGATATCGCCGAATCGGGACAACTGGAACGCGTACTCCTGCAAGGACGCATCGCCCCGCCCAACGGAAACGAGGTGGTGCTGCCGATGGGCGAGCCTCGCACCGCGATTCAGGCGGCGGTCCTTTCGGCAGAGTTTGAGGCCGACAAGGACAACGCGTGGAGCCTCGTACTGAGCGTTGATGGGCTCAACCGCCCCGACCTGACTGTCACACGCAGCCAGATCTACGCGGGCGGCGAACTTGATCAGGCGGCGGGGATGTCGCTCGACGGGAATCTCAACGCGGCAATCCGGGGGATCGATCTTACCGATGACGCGCTTGATGACGCCGTCGGCACGGATATCGAACTGAACGGAAATTTCGCGGCAGAGACAGGTTCCGTTCTGAAACTCAGCGATTTCGTGGTGAGTGGTACGGATTATGCGGCGACCGTGAACGCCGAAATCGATGGGCTGGAAAGCGGATTTCAGGTCGATGGAGAAGCCGGTCTGACCGCATCGGACCTCTCGCGGTTTTCAGGCGTTGCAGGCCGCGACCTCGGTGGTTCAGTGACAGCAACCGTGTCCGGCCAGGGAGCACCGCTCAGCGGCATGTTCGACTTTGATCTGAATGTCGCTTCGCAGGATCTCAGGAGCGGCATTGCCCAGATCGATCCGCTGATCACAGGCGAGACGACGATTGTCCTACAGGCCGAACGTGATGAGGACGGGTTGGATATCCGGCGTTTCAACCTCGATGGCACGGCTCTGACCGCCGACGCGTCGGGCACAATGCGCAGCAGCGATACCAACATGGAATTCAATGCCCGCCTCGATGACCTGGCGCGGATTGTGCCGGATCTGAGCGGCCCCGTGGTCATCAAGGGCGATCTGGTTCAGACGCCCTCCGCAGCCACTGGGAAACTGCGCGTCACCGGGCCGTCGGAGTCATTCGCTGATCTCGATGGGAGCCTGTCGCCGGATGGGGCAGTGGACGTGACCTATGAGGCCGAACTTGGTGGCGTCGAGAAATTCGTGCCGCAGTTGGTTGGCATCATCCGCGCCAAAGGTCGTGCCACACGGCTGGACGACACGTGGCAGGTCACGAGCGATGTCAAGGGACCGTCCGGATCCAGTGTCGAACTTGCGGGCAGCATGACGCCGGAGGGCGCGATTGACGGCCGCTATGACGCGACGATTGCCCGGGTCGAACGGTTTGTTCCGCAATTGGTCGGGTCCATCACGGCTGAAGGTACGGTTGAGCGAGCCGACAATGCCTGGAAGGTTGCAAGCGACGTCAAGGGGCCGACAGGATCCTTTGCGCAGTTCGCGGGCACCATGACGCCAGAGGGCACGATCGACGCCAGCTATGACGCCACATTCGCCAAGGTCGAAAGGTTCGTTCCGCAAGTCGTCGGTTCGATAAATGCCAAGGGCACGGCAAAACGGGTTGGCAACGCGTGGCAGGTCGCCAGCGATGTCAAAGGGCCAACAGGATCGGTTGCACGCCTTTCGGGCAGCATGAGCCCCGAGGGTGATATCGACGCAAATTACGACGCCACCTTTGCCAAGATCGAAAGATTCGTTCCGCAACTGGTTGGTTCGGTCAATGCGAAAGGCACCGCATCACGGGTTGATGAGACCTGGAAAGTGGCGAGCGACGTCAAGGGACCGACGGGTTCAGTCGCGCAACTCGCGGGAAGCATGAGTCCAGACGGCACCATCGACGCGCGCTATGATGCGACCATTGCGAAGGTCGAGAGGTTTGTGCCCGAACTGGCAGGGTCGGTAGATATCAACGGCACGGCAAAACGCGCCGACAACACCTGGCAGGTCGCAACTGACGCCAACGGGCCTTCGGGTTCCGTCGCGAAGCTCTCAGGGAGCATGGCACCTGACGGCAACATTGATGCCGCATACGACGCGACCGTCGTCCGCATCGAACGGTTCCTGCCCGAGTTTCCAGGGCAGCTGACGGCCAAAGGCACAGCTGCGCGCGACTCCGATATCTGGACCATTGCCACCGAGGCGAAGGGTCCGGGCGGTCTGTCGACGAAAATAGGCGGCACCGTGAATCAGATCACCCTGGTGTCTGATGTTACCGCCAAGGGGCAAGTGCAGCTGGCCGCTGCCAACAGGTTTATCAAACCGAACTCGTTGCGTGGCACCGCGAATTTCGACCTCGCGCTCAAAGGCGAACCAAAACCCGAGTCGCTGAGCGGTCGCATCACCACCGCCAACACAACGGTCGCGATCCCTTCGGTCATGCAAGCCATTGACGATCTGGACGCCGAGATCGTTTTGGCAAATGGCAGCGCCAATCTCTCGGTATCCGCTGCGGCGCGGGCGGGCGGCAGGCTGGTGATCACCGGGCCGATCAAACTGGCCCCGCCGTTCAATGCATCGATCGTCACCGAGATCCAGCAACTGATCCTGACAGACAATGTGACGTTTGATTCCTCGGCCAACGGGCGCATCGCCTTTACCGGGGCCTTGACGGGGCGCGGTCTGCTGGCCGGAGACATCCGCTTCGGTGAAACCAACATTAACATCAACGCCTTGTCGGGCTCCCCCGGCGCGGCACCGATTCCCGACATCACCTACATCGGTGAAACCGGTGCGCAACGGGCAACGCGCGATCGTGCCGGGCTGATCAAGAGTTCCAGTGGCAGTGGCGGTGGGCCCGATATCGGTCTTGATATCCAGCTGGTGGCCGAAAACAAGGTCTTTGTGCGCGGCCGTGGCCTGCAGGCGGAATTAGGCGGAAACATCCAGGTTCGGGGCACCGTTGCCAAGGTGGCTCCGTCGGGCCAGATCAATCTCATCAGAGGAACCCTGGAACTGCTGGGGCGGCGTCTCAAACTCACCAAGGGGCTTGTCACGCTCCAGGGCAACCTGGAACCCTATATGGAGTTTGCCGCCACGACGAGCACATCGGACGGGGATGCAAGGCTGGAAATCTCGGGGCCGATCACAAAGCCGAAAGTCAAGGTTGAGTCCGATCCCGAGCGTCCAAGCGAAGAAGCGCTGGCGATGCTGCTCTTTGGCAACCAGTATTCTGAACTCTCACCGATCAAGATCGCCCAACTGGCAGCGTCGCTCGCGACACTGAGCGGTGCGGGTGGCGGCGCAAATGCAAAGGCGCGCGACGAATTGGGCGTTGATACTTTCGATATCGGGTCCGACGATGATGGCAATGCGCAATTCGGGGCCGGCAAGTATCTGGCGGATGGCGTCTATACCGATATTACCGTCAACACGGACGGCGACACCGAGGTCAACCTCAACCTCGACGTGACCGAGAGCCTGACGGTCAAGGGATCCGTGGATCGTCAGGGCGACACCGGGATCGGCCTGTTCTTTGAACGCGACTACTAGAGTGTTTTGCGTCAACTGATTGTGGTCTTACGAGACGTCGGGGATTTCTGCAATGACCTGCGCTGCACCGGTCAGGGCAGCGGCGTCGTCGATGATGAGCCTGATGGGCACCCGGCTCGCATGCTCCGCGAACCGACCGGGCGTTTCGAAACGATGAAGAAATAACTTCCGGGCGGCAGACCCCAGGATACCCCGCGCAACGCCGCCAGCAAAGTGGATGCCGCCGAACGGCTGATACATGTAGACCAACTCGCGTGCCATATGCCCCAGCAACCCCGCCATCAGATCGACCGTCTCGGCCACGGCACCACCGACACCTGCGTCGTAGTCCGCCAGAATATCCTGCCCGGCCCGCTGTTCGCCCTCTGACAGGATTTGGTAGAGCAGCGACAGGCCGCGCCCTGCAAAGAGCTCCTCAACAGATGGGAATGCAGCACTTTCTGACCCGATCGCGGCGCGCAGAGGTTCAAGTACACTGTTGGGAAGGCTGACGTGACCAAGCTCTGCTTCGATCACGACATGCGCCTTTCGCGTGGACTTGCCCAGGCAAACATTGACCCCGGTCCCCAACCCCAGCACCAGCGCCTGCCCGTTTCCCTCGGCATCGGACGTCGTCGGCTTGATTTCGACCAGCTGAGCACCGGTCAATGCAGGCAACGCATATCCAAGTGCCGCAAGGTCGTTGATCAAGAGCACGGATTCGGGCACGAGACCGGGTAGCAAGCCAGCAATTTCGACCTTGTCAAAGTGCCAGTTCCGATTGGTCAGGCGCGCGGTTTCCGACGTGACGGGTCCGGCAACCGCAATGCAGACTCCATCGAGAACGGGCAGCGATTTCTGCCTGGCAAATGCCCGCAGCACTGAGCCAAACGAACCAAACTCATCGTTGGCAAAGCGCGCCGATGGCCCAATTGCCCGGGCATCATCAACAAGCGCAAGACGGGTGTTCGTGCCCCCTACATCCGCTACGAGTCCCGTCATCTGCGCTCCCCGTTCATGGCTACGCCGACGCAGTGCCGGGTTGCTTGCCGAGAATGATCATGCCCAGCAGATCATCGTCGGTCACGTCATCGACATCGACCGTCCCGACCAGCTTTCCGTTCTTCATCACGCTGGCCCGATCGCACAGCGTCATCACGTCGTGAATGTCGTGGCTGATCAGGAATATGCCGATGCCTTCGGATTTCAGCTGGCTGATCAACTCGGCCACCATCTGCGTTTCATGCGGCCCCAAGGCTGCCGTCGGTTCGTCCATGATCAGGATCTGCGCATCGAAATACACGGCGCGCGCGATGGCCACTGATTGTCGTTGCCCACCTGAAAGTGCCGATACGGGATCGCTGAATTTCTGGAAGTTCGGGTTGAGCCGCGCCATGATCTTGCGGGTCTCGGCCTCCATCGCATCTTCGTCAACCAACCCCAGCGACGTCACCAGTTCGCGCCCCAGAAACAGGTTGCTTGACGCATCCAGATTGTCAGCCAGCGCGAGCGTCTGGTAGATCGTTTCGATCTTGTACCGGCGGGCATCGCGCGGATTCGCGATCTGCGCCTGTTCGCCCTTGATCAAAATCTCGCCGGAATCCGCCTGGTAGGCCCCCGAGAGAATCTTGATCAGGGTCGACTTGCCTGCCCCGTTGTGGCCAAGTAATCCGACCACTTCGCCGGGGTAGAGATCAACGCTGACATGATCGACGGCATGCACGCCGCCAAAGCTGATGCAGATATCGCGCATCTCAACAAGGGGTGTCTCGGCCATCATGCGCCTCCCGTCCGTTTACGATAGATGATGTCGATCAGCACCGCGAGAACGAGGACTGCGCCGACCACGATATTCTGAAGCGGCGCATCGACGCCGACCATGGCCATGCCCGACTGCAAGGACTGCATGATCAGGGCACCAAGGATGGCCCCGTGAATGGTGCCCATCCCTCCGGCCAGAGCGGTGCCTCCAATGACCGCCGCCGCGATCACCCTGAGTTCGTCGAGCGTTCCGATATCGTTGGAATGGTTGGTCAGCCGCGCCGAGGCCACAACCGCCGAGATCGCACAGAGTGCGCCCATTAGGGCAAACACCTTGACCGTCAGCCAGCGGGTGTTGATGCCACTCAGCTCCGCGGCATCCGGGTTTCCGCCGGTTGCAAAGATATAACGGCCAAAGCGCGTGCGGCGCGCCATGATCGTCATGCCAATCGCGATAAAGATCAGCAGGAGTACCGAGATCGGAATTCCGTAGGACTGTGTGAACCCTTCGGGCATGACAAGGCCCTGTTCCTCGAACATGCGTTCGAGCCTGCGGGTCGGCACCTTGTAGGCGTTGAGCACCGCAACAAAGCCAAGGATAGCCACCGAACACAGCGACGCCAGCACCCCTTCGGCCCAGAGAGGTTTCACCGCAAAGCCATGTCGCATCTTGTTGCGCCGTGCCGCATAGAGACCGTAGAGCGCGCCCGCCAGGGCGAGGCCACCAACGATCCACGACCCGGTCGCGCCAAGGGTGCCATTGATCCCGCCGAATTTTTCGAACGTCGAGTCCAGTGGGCCAATCGTCCTGCCGCTGGTCATGTACCAGCCAACATTGCGCCAGATCAGCAGACCACCGAGCGTCACGATAAAGGCCGGAATGGTGAGATACCCGACAAGCCAGCCCTGAAACGCCCCGATCAGCGTTCCGACCAGCAGCCCGAACAGAATGGTCAGCCAGGGGATCAGCGGATTGCCGAGCCCCAGGCCCAGAGCATTGGGCAACCAGTCCGTCTGGGTCATCGCCATCACCGCAGAGCAGGTCGCCAAAAGCGCCCCGACACTGAGGTCAATGTGCCGGGTGACGATGACAAACACCATCCCCGTGGCCATGATCGCGACCGATACGGTTTGAATTGTAAGGTTGAAAATGTTGCGCGGGGTCAGAAAGCGCCCGCCTGTCATCAGGTCGAACGCAATGCAGAGCACGACGAACGCGCCGACCATACCAAGCAAACGCAGATCGATATCGAGCAACTGGATGAAGTTCTTGCGCGGCGGGACGGGTGCGGTGTCCGTTTCGGGCTGTACCATGACGTGTCCTGTGAAAAAGGGATCCCTCCCCGGTGCGTTGACCGGGAGGAGAGAGTTTTTTTGTGAGTGGTGGGCGTGTACTTTAGTTACAGGGCGCGGGGCCGTCTGTAACACCCTGGCACAGGGCTTCCTGGGTGATCCACTGGGCATCGACAACAGCGGAAAGGTTGTCTTTGGTGATCGGCAGCGGCTCCAGGAAAACCGCGTTCAATTCCGTACCACCGGGCGATTTCCAAAGTTCGGAATCCTGGATCCCGGTCATCTGGGTGCCATCGGCAAGCGATACGGCGATGCGGGCCGCCGACCGGCCAAGATCACGCGCGTCTTTCCATACCGACACGGTCTGAGTGCCTTTTGCGACCCGGTTCAGCGCCGCATGGTCGCCGTCCTGCCCGGAAACCGGGATGCCATCCATACCCTGCGCGGTCAGAGCTGCGACCACACCGCCGGCCGTGCCATCGTTAGAGGCCACGACAGCATCGACACCATTGTCGGTTGCGGTCAGGATCTGCTCCATGTTGCGCTGAGCGTTTGCGGGCAGCCACCCATCGGTATAGGCCTCCCCGACGATTTCGATGTCACCCGCATCGATCGCGGCTTGAAGAATCTCTTGCTGACCACCGCGCAGAAAATCCGCGTTCGGATCGGTCGGCGAACCCTTGATCATCACATAGCGGCCCGTTGGCGCGGCTTCGAATACGGCCCGCGCCTGCATCCGACCGACCTCGACATTGTCAAATGTCAGGTAAAACGCCCGCGGGTCTTCGATCAACCGGTCATATCCGACAACCGGGATGCCTTCGTCCGCGGCGGCTTGAACCGCTGGTCCGATCGCCTGCGCGTCCTGCGCCAGGATGATCAGAGCCGTCGCGCCCTGCGCAATCAGGCTCTCGACATCGGAAAGCTGTTTGGCGGACGAGCTTTGCGCGTCTGCCGAAATATAGGTCGCGCCGTGTTTGTCGAGTTCGGCCTTGATCGCCGCCTCGTCGGTCTTCCAGCGTTCTTCCTGGAAATTCGACCAGCTGACGCCGACGACGACATCCTCGGCAAGAGCTGCGGTGCCGATGACGGCCCCGGTGATCACCGCCGTGGCGGCTGCAAAGATTTTCATGTGTCCTCCTCCAAAACTGTTGTGGCGCTACGTCAATCGAGTGTGTCCGCGAGCCAGCCATTAAATGGTGCTGTATTTTAATTTGAAAATCAAATTAAATTGTCTAGGCTACGAAAATTACCTTGTCGCGATGTACTGTCGCATGAGAGTTGCCTCGGCAATCCATGCGATCACAGCACTGGAATACGTCTTAGGAACGGTGACATAAATGGTTGTTTTACCAAGAGAATATGGACGACGCAGGCTGCTCAGGCAGATCAGATTGTCAGGCCGAATTCCCCGCATCGAACTGGCCAACCAGACGGGAATGAGCCGCGCAACCGTCACCACCATCACCGCCGAATTGCTACAGGCCGGTCTTATCGAAGAGATCGCAAGACCGGAAACCGCCCCCGATACGCGACGTGGCAGACCGCGTGTCGACCTGAAGATTCGCGGCCGTGCGCATACCCTTGTCGGGGCGAAGATCTCCAACCGTCAACTCTCGCTCGTGTTGCTTGATTTCGAGGGTGAACAGCTCGCGGAACTGGAACTGCAGATGCCGGCCGCGACGTTTTCCCCGGATCGATTGGCTGGTGTCATTGCCGAGGCGGTCGAGGATCTGACACGGCGTGCCGGCCTGACGACGAATGATATCTCCGGTGTCGGCCTTGGCATCGCGGGGATCGTGCAGGCAGCCGAGGGAGTCGTCTATTGGTCTCCCTCTCTGACGCAGCGCAATGTCGAATTCGGTGATATCCTGACGCGCCGTCTGGGTCGTCCCGTATTCGTCGACAACGATGCCAACCTTGTCGCGGTTGCGGAACAGACCTTTGGCCTGGGACAGTCCCATTCCGATTTCATTGTCGTGACAATCGAGAGCGGCGTCGGCATGGGGCTGGTTATCGGTGGCGACCTTTATCGTGGGACGCGGGGATGTGGTGCCGAGTTTGGACATACCAAGGTGCATCTGGACGGCGCGCTTTGCCGCTGCGGTCAGCGCGGATGTCTCGAAGCCTATGTTGCCGACTATGCGCTTTTGCGCGAGGCGACGGCCGTTCCGGGTGATGATCCGACCGCGCCGCCCGCCGCCCGCATCGAAACCCTGTTGAATGCCGCGCGCGAGGGCGACAGTACCGCACGCAGCATCGTTGACAGGGCCGGGCGAATGTTCGCCCTGGGGCTTGCCAATCTGGTCAATATCTTTGATCCCGAGTTGATCATTCTGGCGGGCGAGCAAATGCAGTTCGATCATCTTTTTGCCGATGAGGTCATTGCTGCGATCCGCACGTCCATCGTGCAGATCGACAAGGCCCCTCCGGAAGTGGTGATCCACAAGTGGGGCAATCTGATGTGGGCAAGAGGCGCCGCCGCCTATGCCTTGGACAATGTTACCGACATTGCCCTGGCCGGGTTGAATGACAATGCGGCGTGAAATCGCCTTGCTACTGATGGCGCTCGCCGCCCTGCCCGCCACGGCAGATCCCCGGTATCAAACGGTGGACGTCCCCATGCATATCTATTCCGGCGGTTGGGAGCATTACGTCGGCGGTGGGCTGGCTGCATTCGATTGCAACGGCGATGGATTGCCCGAGCTGTTCGCAGCTGGAGGCAGCGCACCTGCCACCTTGCTGGTGAACCGGTCACCCCCCGGCGGCACCATCCGCTTTCTGGCTGAAACGCCGCAATCTCTGCGTCTGAACTCTGTGACCGGCGCCTACCCGCTGGACATCGACAGCGACGGAACACTCGATCTCGTCATCCTTCGTGCCGGGGAAAACCTGCTGATGAAGGGCGGATCAGACTGCGCGTTTTCGCCATTCCAGTCACTCGGCTTTGTCAGCGCCGACCGCTGGACCACGGCGTTCTCCGCCACCTGGGAAGCAGGCCGATCCTTGCCGACACTGGCCTTTGGCAACTATGTCGACCGCTCCGATCCCGATGGCCCGTTCCGCGCCTGCGATGTTGCGATGCTATATCGGCCAGACGGCTCGGCCTATGCTGCCCCGCTCGCATTGTCGCCCGGCCATTGTCCTCTCTCGATGTTGTTCAGCGATTGGGGAAGAACAGGGCGTGCCGACCTCCGGATCAGCAACGACCGCCATTATTATGTCGATGATGGCGAGGAACAGATGTGGGCGATGGAGGACCTGCCTCGCCTGTACGACGCGGCAGATGGCTGGAAGGCTCACAAGCTCTGGGGCATGGGCATTGCATCGCGCGATCTGACCGGCGACGGCCTGCCCGAGGTGTTCCTGACGTCGATGGGCGATCAGCGGCTGCAGCTTCCGGCCGGCAATGGCCGTCCCGAATACACCGATGCGCCCTATGCGCTCGGAACCACCGCACATCGGCCCTACATGGGGGATGACGGGCGACCATCGACCGGCTGGCACGTCGCGTTTGGCGATGTCCAGAATGACGGGTGCGATGATATCTTCATCACCAAGGGCAACGTGGAGCAAATGCCCGACAGTGCGATGGAAGACCCCAACAACCTGCTGATCCAGAACGCCGAAAGAACATTCACGGAAATGGGCGCAGAGTCGGGCGTCGCAAGTCTGCATCGTGGCCGTGGTGCCGCCATGGTCGATCTGAACGCGGACGGCCTGCTCGACATTGCGGTCGTCAATCGGCGCGCCCCTCTTGAGGTCTGGCAGAATATCACCCCTGAACCGGGCAATGCGATTTCCGTGTCCGTGCGCCAGCCCGCGCCGAACGTGAACGCAGTGGGGGCGTGGATCGAAGTCAGGGCCGATGGCGTGATACAGTCGCGCGAGATAACCGTAGGTGGCGGACATGCCGGGGGCAGTGCGGGTCCCGAGCATTTTGGCCTTGGTCCGGCCGAAATGGCAGAGCTGCGCGTGATATGGCCAGATGGCACCATGTCGCCATGGGTTGAAAGACCCGCCAATGTCTATGCAACGCATGCGGAACGCTAACCGGGATGAGGGATAGCCGCGCGCCCCTCTGCAAGTGCCGCGAAAGGTCGCGCCTGATCAGGTCACAACAGCGGTCTGCCATTCCTGAGATGCCGGTCAAGCAGCCGTTTCTGCTGTCGGCCAGGCGGTATCTCACGAACCGGATCCGGTGTGCGATCCATCCGCAGCACGTCGGGAAGTATCGCCGCAATCTCGGCCCGTGCGGCGGCAGTCAGCGCTTTAATCGCCTCGGGTCCGGTGAACAGGCTTTCGGTGGGGGCACCTTCGGCAAGGAACACCTCGTGCCGGTCAAACAGCAGATGATAATACACGACACTGTTCACGCGCTCGTCGACGTAGATGCCCGGCATCACCGTGAGCTTGACGGCGGGAATCAGTACCTCGGGCACGCCAAACATGCGCATGGCGATCCTGGATTGCACCAGCATGCGATGTTGTCTTGAAACCAGAAGATCACGTATTGGAAGCCCCTGTCCAAGCGCCCCGGCGACGATCCTGACAGGGTAGAGTTGAGCCGTGTTCGCAAGATCGCGTTTGCTAAAGCTGCGGCTCACAGTCCATCGGAGCCGTCGCGCCCGGCCCTCACGATTGAGCACCATGTCCCCCGCCTTGAGATCGTCGATCGGTCTGGAGCCCTGCGGCGTCTGGATCATCGTGCCCTGGCAAAAACAGGGAAACCCCGTTCCGCTCTCGAGCGCGGTGTAGGCGACGGTCTCGCCCGTGGGCAAGGTCAACGTGCCGTTTGTCAGGCTGTAGGTGGCGCCCGCTGTCACCGTAAAGCTGCCAATGGTGGAGTCGTTTACGACCGTTCCCGCCGGCAGGTTCAATGCGTCGGTCCCGGTTCCACCGTCGATCGTGCCAGCCACCGACGTGGAGCCAAGTGTCAGGGTATCATCGCCACCCCCAAGCCGAACGTCGACGACGCTGGACCCGGAAATCGTGACCTGGTCGGCATCACTGCCAGAGGCCACCCTGCCGCCAATGACGCTTCCGGTAATGACGATTGCGTCGGCGCCACCATTGCCGACAACCCTGCCGGAAATCGTGCTGTCGGTGATGCTGATGGTGTCATCGCCCGCCCGACCGCGCACCTGATCAATCGGCGTCCCGGCGGAGTTGCCGTTCAGCGTTCCGTTGTCATTTGTGACATCAATATCATCGTCGCCCGATGTGCCGGTAATGTTAGGCATGGGCGACGCCCAGACCGGATTGTCGGTTTGAAACAGCCGTCAGATCAACCCAAGCCCGCCCTGCGGACACACAAGCCTGCACATCCCAGGCCGACAAGACGTCGGTCCGACACAATCTGTCCGTCGTTTCCTGCACCCGATCACGCACCCCTTGCAATCATGCCAGTTATCTCTCGTCGGTCGCGCAAACGCAACAAATGCTCTGGGCGCTGGTCATCCGGCGACCCTCTCGCCATGCGCGTCATCGATCTACGGCCAACCCGCTGGGGACCGCTTCGGGCACCCCCATACGACCGCGCAAGCTTTGTTCATCGTTCAGGGTTTCCAAAAAGGCCAGCAGATCGGCGATCTGAATGTCGCTCAGCATCAGGGGCCGCAGTTCATTCGCCGCTGCAATCTCGGCGATCTCGGTGGCGTCGGTAAGGAGAATGAAATCACTGCCACGGGAAGGAGCCGGCAACATCGCCTGCGTCGCATCGTAGCTCTGCAATCCCTCGACGGGATCCAGATGATGCCGCAGGACCGCTTCCAGCGAGGCATATGCACCGGAATGGCCGTAGGGCGCCGTGTGGGTCACATTGCGCAGAGACGGCGTTCGAAAACGATAGGCATCCTCGGCATTCCCCGTCACCCGCATCCGCCCGACATCGCGGTTGTGACGCTCAAACCGCGCGGCCTTGCCCGGACCGATCTGCGGCATCGCGATCGCATGAAAATCGTGATCAGTCTGAAACAGCCCTGCGTGGCAGGCCGAGCAGCCAGCCGAGCCAAAAAACAGGTCCATGCCCCGCGCGGCCTTGGCAGGCAATGGGGTTCCGTCGCGCAGATAGGCGTCAAACGGACTGTCGTCGGCACGCCATTCAAAGGCAACGAATGCAGCCATCACATTGGCGATATCGGCGAACGCGATCGGCCTGTCGCTGATCACCGCGTCAAACCGGGCGCGGTACTCCGGGATCGCCTCGACCCGCCCCGACAGGATCGACCAGGCACCGCCCTCGCCGGTCAACAGGCCTTGGCGCACGGCCTGTGCCACATCGTTTTCCGAATAATGCCCGGCCATCTCGTCACCCGAAAGCACGGGGAACATCGCCTGTGCTGCGAGCGCCGAAGCAAAGCCGCGCTCCATATCCGCCCCCAATGGCGTGCGCAGGCCCGATGGGCGCGTTGGATCCGCTTCCAGCCTGCCATCGTGAAAGAACCGGGTGAATTCCTCCGCCCCCAGATTGAACAGCGCGGGCGCATTGCGGGCAATACGCTGTTCCGGCGGGTTGCCGGGATCGATGCGGCGATCCGGCCCAAGCCCGAGGCCGCCATCGCCAAGCCCCAGCGATACCCCGTCGCCGGTGGCGAATTCCGGATGGTGACAGCTGGCGCAAGAGACGGTCTTGTTGCCACTCAGGATGGGATCGTAATAAAGCAGCTGCCCGAGTGCGATTTCTTCCGGGCTGTGTTCGGAAAATCGCGCATCGGCCTTTGGCAATGGGCCGGCGACCACCGGGACTGCCCCCAATGCGACCACAACCGCGACGCACCAAACCCCTTTCACAAGCCGATCAGACAAAACGGTTAACGTAGTTCTCCAGTTTCTCCTGCCGCCCAGAGCGCGGATCTGCGGTGATTTCTCCAGAGAGTACGGTTTCGAATATCGTGTCAAAATCGCTGTCGAGCATGGCCTGCGCGGCAGCGGTATCCCATCCGCCATATCGCTCGCTCAGGGCGGACTCGAGCCCGCCATCTTCGATCATTGCAGCCGCCGCCTTGAGCCCCCGCGCACAGACATCCATCGCACCGACATGAGAGGCGATCAGGTCCTCGGCATCCAGCGATTGCCGACGCAGCTTGGCGTCGAAATTGGTGCCCCCGGTGTCAAAGCCCCCGGCCCGCAGAATATGATAGTAGGCCAACGCCACCTCGGGCACGTTGTTGGGGAACTGATCGGTATCCCAGCCCGACTGATAGTCATTGCGGTTCATGTCGATGCTGCCCAGCAAGCCCTCGGTGGCTGCCACCGCGATCTCATGCTCAAATGAGTGGCCCGCAAGAATCGCATGTCCCTGCTCAAGGTTCAGCTTTACTTCGCCCTCAAGCCCGTATTTGCGCAGGAAACCGATGCAGGTTGCGGCGTCATAGTCGTATTGGTGCTTGGAGGGTTCCTGCGGTTTGGGTTCGACCAGGATCGTGCCCTTGAAACCGATCTTATGCTTGTACTCGACCACCATGCTCAGAAAGCGGCCCATATGATCCAATTCGCGGGTCAGATCGGTGTTGAGCAGCGTTTCATAGCCCTCGCGCCCACCCCACAGCACGTAGTTCTGCCCGCCCAGACGATGCGTCGCATCCATGCAGGTTTTCACCGTGGCTGCCGACCACGCGAAAATGCTTGGGTCCGGGTTGGTCGACGCCCCCGACATCCAACGTCGATGGCTGAACATGTTGGCCGTCCCCCACAGCAGCGCAACCTTGCGGCTTTCCATCTTCTGAGCGAAATAGTCGATGATCTCTTCGAAATTGCGCAGCGACTCGGCAAAGGTCGTGCCTTCGGGGCGGATATCGGCATCGTGCCAGCAGAAATACGGCACGCCAAGGATATCGAACATGTCAAACGCCGCATCCGCCTTGATCTTGGCCCGGCCCATGTCGTCCTGCGGATGCCATGGCCGCTCGAACGTCTGCCCGCCGAACGGATCGCCGCCCTCCCATGCAAGAGAATGCCAATAGGCAACGGCAAAGCGCAGGTGGTCTTCCATACGCTTGCCCATGACGATCTCGTCGGGGTCATAGTAATGAAAGGCCAAGGGGTTGGTGCTGTCGGCACCTTCATAGCGAGCGGGTTTGATATCAGCGAAGAACGATTGGGTCATTGCATGGCCTTCAGGGTTGGATATGACGCCGCAAAGGCGGCATAGGCATCGTCATAGGCAGCACGCAAATCGGCGCGCGGCAGGATGGTTTCGGCGACAGGTGGCTTGGTCATGACATCGGACGGGGCGGCACCTGTCACGCCGCAGATCGCCAGCCGGGCCGCACCAAGGGCCGCTCCGAAATCTCCCTGTTCGGGCAAATCCACCGGCATGTTCAAAACCGTCGCCAGCACTTCGATCCAATAGCGTGACCGCGCACCGCCCCCGATCGCCAGCACCCGCGAAAGGTCTGCTCCGGTCAGTCGAAGCGCTTCGAGATTATCGCGCAGGGCAAAGCTGACACCTTCAACAACCGCCCGCGTCAGATCGGTCCGGGTGGAGGCAATATCTAGTCCGACAAAGGCGCCCCGCACCGCGCTGTCATTATGCGGCGTGCGCTCTCCTGACAGGTAGGGCAGGAACCGCAGGTTGCCGGGACCGGCGATCGTGTCGCCAAGTTCCGCAGTGAGTTCCGCAGGGCGCGCACCAACGATGCGCGATAGCCAGTTCAGGCTGTCCGTCGCCGCCAGGATCACGCCCATCTGATACCACGCGCCGGGAATGGCATGACAGAACGTATGCACAGCGCTTTCGGCGCGCGGGGCAAACCCGTCACGCGCCGCGAGCAGGACACCCGAAGTCCCCAGCGAAACGAAACCGTCACCCTCGGACAATGCCCCGACACCACAGGCCGACGCGGCATTGTCGCCGCCCCCGGCGACCACCTGCACGCCTTCGGGCAAACCGAGATCGGCGGCGAGGTCGGGCCGCATTGATCCGATCACGTCGCTGCCTTCGACCAATTCGGGCATTTGATCGACCCGCATGCCCGTCGCAGCCAGCAGTTCCGGCGACCATGCCCGTGCGCCGACATCAAGCCACGAGGTTCCGGCGCTGTCGGACATATCCGACACCATCCGCCCGGTCAGCCAATACGAAAGGTAGTCCTTGGGCAGCAGGACTTTCGCAAGTTTCGCGAACATCTCGGGCTCGTTCTCGGCCACCCACGCCACCTTGGGCGCGGTAAAGCCGGGAAACACGATATTGCCCGATATCTGGCGCATACCGGGAAGCGCATCAAATCGCTGGGCCTGGTCATGGCTCCGCGTGTCGTTCCACAAAAGACAGGGTCGGAGCACCTCGCCGCTTTGGTCCAGCAACGTGGCACCGTGCATGTGCCCCGAAAGCCCGATCCCCCGCAAGCGCGCCATCTCTTCCGGCGTGTCCTCGCAAAGCTGGCGCAATGCCGTCATTGCGGCGGCCACCCAGTCTGCCGGGTTCTGCTCGCTCCAACCGGGATATGGGTGCGCGACGGTCAATGCGGCTTCGGCGCTGTTTATCGCCGTGCCCGCTTCATCCACCAGTAAGGCACGTACTCCCGACGTGCCCAGATCAAGGCCGATAAACATCCACTCCCCCCAACGACTTGTTGGGCGAGTGTTTCCGCATTTAATTCTCGTGTCAAACTAAACCCGCCGAAGGGGTCACAAGAATTGTGTTTGACCGCTCAAAGATCGGAAATCTCTGGGAGAAAAAGGGCGTTCGATGCTCAGAGCGTGCCGTAGGTTGCCTGATCCACCAATACGGTGCGCTGAACACGTGACTCGGTCTTCAGACAACGCGACATTGCCCATGTGTCGGGAACGAATCCCAGATCGATGCATTCTGCAAGCAGCGCGTCACCACTCAGAGGCTGGGGGGATTGCGGCGGCTCATAAGTATCGCACCCCGCTGTGAGCAGGGAAGCGAGGAGAACGGACAGGAAAAATGGCGAAACTTTAGTCATGCCAGGTCAGCTAGGTTTGGGCGTGTCCACGTCCACCCCGCTCACCCAGGATCACAGAAACTTTATTTCCGGCACTTCACCTTGTGCATCCGCCTCAGCAGCCGGTGCGACGCAGCACCACGCTGATGGTCTTGAACAGCAAGGTCACATCCGTCTTCAACGACACGGTCTTGCGATATTCTGCATCAATAACGGCACGGTGGGAAAAGTGGCTTTCGTTGCGGGTAGAGACCTGCCAGATCCCGGTGAGCCCCGGCAGCAGCGCCTCATAGTCCGCAGGATCGCCGTAGAGAGCCAGTTGTTCCGGCATCATCGGGCGCGGGCCAACAAGGCTCATCTCGCCGATCAGGACATTCCAAAGCTGAGGCAACTCGTCCAGCGAGGTCTGACGCAGCAAGGCACCCAGCGGCGTAACGCGGGGATCATTGCGCAGCTTTTGCGTGGTCTCCCACTCTGCCCGCAGGTCCTGGTCGTTCTCCAGAACACGTGCCAGTCGCGCGTCGGCATCCATCACCATGCTGCGCAGCTTGAGCATTAAAAACTCCTTGCCGTTCTTGCCAATACGCGCCTGACGGTAGAACGGGCTGCCGCCCTCAAACCAGAGCAGCACGGCGAACAACAGAACGAGAGGCAGGACAACCGGCATAGACATCACAACCAGGGCCACGTCCAGCGTACGCTTGCCCCAGTTGAGATAGGCATTGCTGCTGCGTACAACCCGTCCACGCTGTGCGCTTGCGGCACGGCGCAATCCGCCAGAAATCGGCCCGTACACGAATGCTGCCTTAGACGACATCAAAAGGTCTTTCTGGGAAAATCCGCGTTCCTTGACACTACACAATGCCGGTGTCGCCATACGCATATCAAATCGGTCTTGCATTCGTTACTCCAACATCCGCAAACAACACGGTCACTCGGGCGAAACATCGCCAAAAACGCCCCCGAGCGAACCCTCCGAAAGTCACGACATACTTCGTGACCTAAACGGTGAAAGATGACCCCGAAGGGCACCTTTCACCAGGCCGAACTCACACGCAAAACAAAACACTCACTGTCCGAAACTATGGCCGTGGGAGGGTGGATATCACTAACAGCGACATCCGCTCGGGTTTTTATAAAAGACACTTTGTTTAAGTCTAAAATTGGGCAGATTTGGTTCGTTTTCACGAACCGGGCAGAAACAGTAAATGTGAAGTCGGAAAATTGTCCCCGAATGCTGAGGACATGGGTGGTGCGCAGGGAGATCTGCGCACCCGAGATTCGATCACGTCACGCCAGGGTTGCCTGCATCGCCTTTGCTGTATCCAGCATGCGGTTGGAAAATCCCCACTCGTTGTCATACCAGATGAGGACGCGCACCATACCGCCTTCGCCGACATGGGTCTGCGCGGTGGCCAGTATTGACGAAAGAGGATTGTGGTTGAAGTCGGACGAGACCAGAGGCAGGTCGCTGACCCCCAGGATACCTTCCAGTGGGCCAGATGTTGCTGCCGTACGTACTGCGTCATTAACGGACTCGGCGGTCGCCGCACGTTCCGGCATGAAGCTTAGATCCACAACCGACACGTTCGGTGTCGGCACGCGGATCGCGGAACCATCGAGTTTGCCCTTGAGCTGTGGCAACACCAGACCAACCGCCCGTGCTGCCCCTGTCGAAGTCGGGATCATCGACAAGGCCGCCGCGCGCGCGCGGTAGAGGTCACGGTGCGCGGTATCGAGGGTCGGCTGATCGCCGGTGTAGGAGTGGATCGTGGTCATGTATCCGGTGCGGATTCCAAAGGCGTCCTCCAGAACCTTTGCCACCGGGGACAGGCAGTTGGTGGTGCAGGACGCGTTTGACACGATCCTGTCATCTGCAGTCAGGATCTGGTGGTTGACGCCATAGACGATCGTCTTGTCTGCGCCATCACCCGGTGCCGAGATCAGAACCCGACCCGAGCCATTTTCCAGATAGGCCGCCGCCTTGTCCCGTTTGGTGAACACCCCGGTGCATTCCAGCGCCACATCGACGTCATCCCACGGCAGGTTTGCGGGGCTGCGGTCCTGCGTGACACGGATACGGCGACCGTTGATCACAAGTGCATCGTCCTCGACCGCAACATCCGCGTTCAGTCGGCCATGAACTGAGTCAAACTGGAGCAGATGCGCATTGGTCTCCATTGGGGCCAGATCGTTGATCGCGACGATTTCGACATCGGTACGACCGGACTCGATCCAGGCCCTCAGAACGCAGCGACCGATGCGGCCAAAACCGTTGATTGCGAGTTTCGCAGACATGTTCCTTCTCCTTCTTGTCGGAGGATGGTCTATGAGTGAGTTTACTGATAGCGCTAACAGGGCAATAACACCGGTTTGCCGCGCTGACCAGATCCAAATGCCGATCGGATTGCGAGATGATCACAGGCCAAACGCTATCGGTGACAAGCTGGATCAAGGAAGATCAGTGCGCGAGGGCAGAACGCCGGCGGAACCTTCAGTCTTCCGCCGCGACCGTCGTTCTGTATCGTCCCGGGCTCACACCGACCCAGCCCTTGAACGCGTCGGTAAAACTGCTCAGGTTGGAATATCCCATGAGATACGCGATTTCGCCAAGCCCCAGATCGCTGTTCTTGAGATAGCTGATCGCAAGGCCTTCGCGCAGATCGCGCAGGGTACGAAAGAACGTCGTTCCCTCCTGTGCCAGCCGTCTGGCGAGGGTGCGCGAACTGAACCCCAGGGCCCGCGCAACGCGGTCCTGGTTGGCCTCTCCTGCCGCAAGGCGCGCGGCGATTGCACGTTCGACATCCACGATCAACGCCGAGGTGTTCCGGCGTTCACGCTCCAGAACGTCTTCGGCATACTGCCGCAGAACCGAATAAAGTTCGTGATCTGCTGTCGCGAGAGGCACGTCGAGTGCAGACGGTTCAAAGAAGAACGCGTTTTCGGGTGCTCCGAATTCTACCGGGCACCCAAGATAGTCTTCAATCAAATTGGTGTGCGTCTTGCGCAGGTGTCGGAAGCAGACCTTGCGCAAGCGCAGCTTCTGATCCGCCGCCTTCTCAAGCCCGGACAAGATCCCCGAAGCGCCGAACTCAACCAGCTGACGACGCTCCACTTTTGCCGGTACGCGGAAATACCATGACAACACACTTTCCCGATCCAATATCGCCTCGTCGAGTTCCACCACATCCGTGAAGACCCGACGATATCGCGCAAAATTCTTGATGAAATCGCGCACCGTTGGAGAGGACAATCCGACATAGCTGAGCAACCCGCTGCGCCGCATATCGCGCTCCATGCCCCTCTCGAAGCCAAGAACATCATTGCCAGACAGGATCGCCGCATGCTCGAAAAAATCGGCGATATCAGGAAACTCTGCAAACGGCTTTTCCTGGCTCAGAAGCTCCGGGGCAAAGGCCGTACCCGAGAAAACCTGGCTCTGGCTATACCCTTCGGCCAGAAGATGTTCGGCAAGTGATTTGGCGTATATGGCACCATGGCGATAACGTTGCTCCGGCATGTTCTCAGAACCCCGCTTTGGCAGGATGCGGTATGCGCCGTTGGGGGTCGTCTGAAGCCCGAAAATAATGCAGATCAAATTGCAATGGCTGTGTTCTCATGAAACCCGTTCTACCAATAAAGCCCTGGTACGACTAAAGCGCAAATGACCTCATCGACTCAAGGCCTTTGGCGGGTTTTCCTGCACCGGCTCTCGGAACCCCGGTTGCCAGATGGTGTCCGGGCACGCCACGATCTGTGCGTTTACACCTGCGGTGCGCGCAATCAGGTTTTGACAGACTGGTACCGCAGACGCTTAATGGCGCAAACCACGGCGCAAAATTTCGAGGAGGTTCACAATGTCCGTTTCCCTGCAGGTGCTCTATCCGATCACAGATGGGTCCCGGTTCGACTATGACTACTACCTGTCGACCCACATGAACCTTGTTGCTGAACACATGGGGCCGCATCTCGAGCGCACATTGGTCACCAAAGGCAATGCCGGAGGCCCCGACACGCCGCCCTCGATCTATGCCGTCGCCACGATCGTGTTTCCGGATCAGGATGCAATGAACGCGGCCATGAAATCATCGGAGCCCGTGATGGCCGACATACCGAACTTTACCGATGTCCAGCCACAGATTCTCATCGGCGAGGTCGTCGGCTGATTACTCGCATTTCGACCTTGATTTAGGATAGCAGAGTGGACGCGAGAGCGGTTCGCCCTGAAAGAACGGCGCGCCGGTGATTGTGGCGCGCCGTTCGTTTTGGTCTCTGTTGGACTACTTTCGTTTTTTTGGTGGCATGAGGTCTGTGATTGTGCCTTCGAACATTTCTGCTGCGAAATTGATGGTTTCGCTCAGGGTCGGGTGGGGGTGGATTGTGTGGCC